>HF993974.1:1525-8804 GCA_000436915.1 Prevotella sp. CAG:1092
TGGCAGCAGATGTCTGCATACGACCATTTGATTCTGTTACAGGAACTCGCTGAACACGATGTACTCCTGACTCATATTTCAAAGTACCATATACATCTTCGCCACTTACAGCAAAGTCAATCTCCTTATAACCGCCTACAGCACCTTCGCTTACGTCGGTTACTGAAAGTTGCCAACCCTTAGATTCGCAATAGCGCTTATACATCTGGAACAAGTCGCCAGCAAACAGGCAAGCCTCGTCGCCACCTGTTCCTGCACGAATTTCCATCTGTACATTCTTTGCATCCTCAGGATCTTTTGGAACGAGCAATATTTTAATCTCCTCCTCTAGCTTTGGCTGCAATTCTTCGTTGGTTGTCAATTCTTCACGAGCCATCTCCTTCATTTCAGGATCGCTATCATTAGCAAGGATATCTTTTGCCTCGCTAATAGAATTAAGACAATTTATATATCTCTTACGGGCGTTCATAATGTCGCCCAAATCCTTGTACTCTTTAGTCAGACGTACGTATCTCTGCTGGTCGGCAATTACTGAAGGGTCAGTAATAAGTGTCGACACTTCCTCGTAACGGCTCTCAAGTCCGTCGAGTTTCTCCAAGATGCTGTTATTCTCTGGCATTTTGTATTTATATGATTAATAATTGAATTCTCCAAATTCAGACTTAATAGTAAGGCTCTTTTCACCCTCTTCGATATGACCAACAATCTGAGCGTCAATATTGAAGCTACGGCTAATTTCGATAACCTTCTCGGCAACTTCAGGGCGAACATATATCTCCATACGATGACCCATGTTGAATACCTGATACATTTCCTTCCAGTCAGTACCAGAGCAGTCGTGGATAGCTTTGAACAATGGAGGTACAGGGAACATATTGTCCTTAACAACCTTACAATTGTCACCTACAAAGTGAAGGACCTTGGTCTGAGCACCACCTGTACAATGAACCATACCATGAATTTCAGGACGAAGCTCATCAAGCAATTTCTTAATAACAGGTGCATAAGTACGAGTAGGAGAGAGCACAAGCTGACCTGCGTCGATGTCTACGCCCTCAACGCGATCTGTGAGTTTATATTTTCCGCTATAAACCAATTCGTCAGGCACTGCATGGTCGAAGCTTTCAGGATATTTCTCTGCAAGATATTTTGCAAATACATCGTGGCGAGCACTTGTCAATCCATTTGAGCCCATTCCTCCGTTATATTTCTTTTCGTAGGTTGCTTGACCTGTTGAACTCAAACCTACAATAACATCGCCTGGTTTGATATTAGCGTTGTCGATAACATCGCTACGCTTCATACGACAAGTAACGGTAGAATCGACAATTATTGTACGCACAAGGTCGCCAACGTCAGCAGTTTCGCCACCTGTAGGATAGATTCCTACGCCCATCTCGCGAAGTTCTGAAAGCAATTCGTCTGTACCATTAATGATAGCAGAGATTACTTCTCCTGGCACAAGCATCTTGTTGCGTCCGATGGTGCTTGATACAAGAATGTTGTCAACAGCACCCACACAAAGCAAGTCGTCGGTATTCATTACAATTGCATCCTGTGCAATACCTTTCCAAACATTTAGGTCGCCAGTTTCTTTCCAATACATGTATGCCAAGCTCGACTTAGTGCCAGCTCCATCAGCGTGCATGATATTGCAATAATCTGGGTCGCCACCCAATACGTCGGGAATAATCTTACAGAAAGCTTGTGGATACAAACCTTTGTCGATGTTTTTAATAGCGTTATGAACATCTTCTTTTGCAGCGCTAACGCCACGCATCATATACCTATTGTTCATGGAGTGATGTTGTGTATTATTTAATTGTTTATTATTATCAATTTTATCGTAAGAACTGCTATAATGAGCAATCCTTTAGGGTGTTGTACTTAATCCTTTGAATTCCAGAATGTCCAGCTAACAAAAGCTTGAAGCAGTAACATCTCAAGACCATTCTTTACTATTGCTCCTTGAGCCTTGCCTTTTTTCAAGAACAAGGTCTCGTCTGGATTATAGATGAGGTCATAGAGTAGGGTGTGGCTATCCATAGCTTTGTAAGGAAGATTTGGACATTCATCGGTATGAGGATACATACCACATGGGGTGCAGTTTACTATCACGTTGTACTCCTTAATAATCTGAGGAGTCAGCTTTTCATATTGGATAGTTCCTTCCACTTCGCGACGGCTCACAAACATAGTCTCTAATCCTAAAGACTTGAGTCCATAATTTATAGCTTTGCTGGCACCTCCAGTACCAAGTATTAGGGCCTTCTTATGACATTTTTCCAATAGCGGCTCAATGCTTTGGGTAAAACCAATCACATCACTATTGAAACCTTTAAGTTCTACGTCGTTACCCTTGTGAGTAACACGTATCACGTTTACTGCTCCGATAGCCCTTGCTTCAGGACTTATCGCATCAAGATAACTTATCACCTTCTCCTTATAAGGGATGGTGACATTCAGCCCCTTCAGTTCAGGGGTGGCGTCAACAACCTCCATCAGATTTTCTATCGATGGAATCTCGAAATTCACATACTCTGCGTCGATTCCTTCGTTTTGGAATTTCTCGTTGAAATATCCCTTAGAGAAAGAATGAACAAGAGGATAACCGATAAGTCCGTATTTGTCCATATATTAACGATTTATTTCTCGGCAAGATACATAGTGCAGATGCCGAATGTGAGTCGCTTGAATGAGGCTTTTTTGAAGCCTGCTTTGTGAAAAGTTTCCACCATCTGCTCGCCCTGTGGAAAGGCTTCGATAGTGGCTGTGAGATAGCTATAGGCATCATTGTCGTTAGAGACAAGTTTGCCGTAAACAGGCAGAATGGTATGAGAGTAGATAGCAAATAGCTGTCGCATAGGAAACGACACAGGACGTGTAAGTTCAACGATACTTAAATGTCCGCCAGGCTTCAGCACTCTGCACATTTCTTTTAATCCTTGATCCAAGTTGCCAAAGTTGCGAATACCAAAGGCTGCAGTCACGGCATCAAAGGTATTTTCAGCAAACGACATCTTCATGCAATCTTCGCGTTGGAAACTGATTACATCCGACAGCTGCTGAGCCTCTACCTTTTGGCGTCCGATATTCATCATGCCTTCCGATAGGTCGGCACCAATTATTTGCTTTGGCTTAAGCATCTTGGCTGCTTGAATAGCAAAGTCGCCTGTANNNGCTTGAATAGCAAAGTCGCCTGTACCGGTAGCAATATCAAGAATATGTTGCGGATTCCATTTGGCAATCTGCTTGATAGCCTTTTTGCGCCATCCCTTGTCAATATCGAACGATAGACGATGATTCAAAGTGTCGTAAGTAGGAGCGATGTTATCGAACATTTTCTCCACCAACTTGCCTTTATCCCCTTGTCCGTCGTAGGGTTTTATTTCTTCCTGTTTGTACATATTATAGCAATAAAGGGGTAATGAGAGCAAACATTTATTTACTCCCACAACCCCTCATTATTATCTTTAGCGAGTAGCAAGAAACTCGCTGACATTCTTTTCGATACGAGCTGCGATATCGCCGTCTTCGAGAGCCTTATCAAACTTCTCACCTGTGATATGCTCGTAAAGTTCGATGTATCTCTCACTCACGCTTTCTGCATATTCATCAGTAATCTCTGGCATAGTCTGTCCAGGTTCGTTCATGAAGTTGTGTTCGATAAGCCATTGACGTACAAACTCCTTAGAAAGTTGCTTCTGTGGTTCACCCTTTGCAAACTTTTCCTCATAGCCATCTGCATAGAAATAGCGGCTTGAGTCAGGAGTGTGGATTTCGTCAATAAGATAAACCTTACCATCACGCTTACCAAACTCATATTTTGTGTCTACGAGGATAAGGCCGTGCTTTGCAGCAATTTCCTGACCACGAGCAAAAAGCTTGCGTGTGTAGTCTTCCATTACAGCATAGTCTTCTGCGCTAACGATACCCTGAGCAATAATTTCTTCTTTAGAGATGTTGAGGTCGTGACCCTCATCAGCCTTTGTAGTAGGAGTGATAATAGGCTCTGGGAAACGCTGATTTTCCTTCATTCCCTCAGGAAGCTTTACACCACAAATCTCACGACAACCATTCTTGTAGTCGCGCCATGCTGAACCTGTAAGGATACCACGGATAATCATTTCTACGCGAAAACCTTCGCATTTCAATCCAACTGTCACCATAGGGTCTGGAGTAGCAAGCTTCCAGTTAGGACAGATGTCTGCTGTTGCGTCAAGGAACTTAGCAGCAATCTGGTTCAATACCTGACCTTTAAAAGGAATACCCTTTGGCAAAATAACATCAAATGCCGAAATACGGTCTGTGGCCACCATCACCATGATGTCGTCATTGATGTTGTAAACGTCACGAACTTTGCCGTGATAAACACTCTTCTGTCCATCGAAATGGAAATCAGTCGTTGTTAATGCTTTCATCTCAGTTATCTTTTTTTAAAGTTGCTTTATCATAAGCGTCGTAGGCATTCACGATACGAGTCACGAGTTTGTGTCTCACAATATCCTTCTGATTGAAGTATATCATCGCTATACCTTCTGTGTTTTTCAATATTGATAACGCCTCGCGCAGTCCGCATTTCGATTGTTTTGGCAAGTCTACCTGGGTAAGGTCACCTGTTATCATCATTTTGGTGTTCCATCCCATACGGGTTAAGAACATGCGCAACTGGGCTGGGGTGGTGTTTTGTGCCTCATCGAGAATTACTATGGCGTCGCTCAAAGTGCGTCCACGCATAAATGCCAATGGGCAAATCTGAATTATTCGTTTCTCCATCATATCCTGAAGTTTAACTCCTGGGAGCATATCTTCAAGGGCATCATAGAGAGGTTGTAGATACGGATCTATCTTATCTTTGATATCGCCAGGAAGGAATCCCAACTTCTCTCCAGCCTCAACAGCAGGACGACAGAGAATAATCTTCTTCGCGGTCTTTTCCTTCAAAGCCTTTACAGCAAGTGCGATGCTAAGATAGGTTTTACCTGTTCCGGCAGGACCTACTGCAAATATCATATCGTTTTCGTAATAGGCATCGATAAGCTTCTGCTGGTTTTCAGATTTACTTTTTATAGGGCGACCTGACATGCTATACACGATTACTCCTTTCGAGCTTTCAGAAGCAGTTTTTCGCCCTTTAACGATATCGAGTATATCTTCCTCAGATATTGTATTGTGGGTCAACAGATGCTTACGCATAGACTCCACATCTTCCTCAATCTTAGCTATTTCCTCTTCGTCACCAAGAACTCGCAAGACGTTGCCACGAGCCATTATCCTTAGCTTAGGAAATAACGATTTCACCATCTGCAAATGACAGTTGCCTACACCATAGAACATTATCGGATCTATGTCTTCGAGTACAATATGTTTCTCTATCAAAGTCTTATTCTTATTATTTAATTTGTTAAACGCTGCAAAATTACAACTTTAATTGCGAAACACAAAATAAAGCATCAAATATTTCTATCAATAAGAGTATAACTCTGATTATCTTATTATAAAAACTGTTTATTTTCTTTTTAATTCTTTTGAAATTACATATTCTTGTATTATCTTTGCATGTCGAAAAAACAAATATTGAAAATGAAAATATCGAAATCAGCATACCTCCAAAGTTTTATTGCTACCACCATCTCACTTGCTCTGGTAAGATGTGTATTTCCAAGTGTAGCAGGCAACATGGACGAGAACTCAGCCATTACATCGAAACAAACATCCATAGACAGCACAACCAAAGATAGCGCTAATAACGATTTAATTGACAATCAAGCCAATAGCTTTGTCGCTCATTCGATAAAATCGAGGTTTTTTGCCTCTGATGGTTCTCTTACAAAGAATAAAATATGGAGTGTACCTGGATTTCAGAATACATTCCCTGACCAAAATGATGTACAGTTGGTTTCTGCAAAAAAATGGGGAGTAAAACCTGTACGTAATCGTACTGATGCAGAAAAGCGCAAGGCAGAACTTGTTTATATTGGCTCT
The DNA here is from genome assembly GCA_000436915.1 of Prevotella sp. CAG:1092. GTDB lineage: Bacteria > Bacteroidota > Bacteroidia > Bacteroidales > Bacteroidaceae > Prevotella. Next base: position 7,511 of record HF993974.1, read on the forward strand.
AATCCATTTTTCCATGTAGACAAGCTCAACAATAGTATTCCTTACCTTGTACCTCGAGCATCGATTTTGCTACAGGATATTGGTCGCAACTTCTTTGATAGCCTACAATGTAAGGGCATTCCTTTACACAAGATTATTGTAACAAGCGTACTTCGTACTACTGACGATGTAGCTCGTCTTCGCCAACGCAATAGCAATGCAACAGAGAACAGTTGCCATCTTTATGCCACTACTTTCGACATATGTTATAATAGGTATAAGACTGTAGAGGCTCCTGGCGAGCAACGTCGAGCTGTCAGAAATGACACGTTGAAATGGGTGTTTAGCGAAGTATTGCAAGATATGCGAGAGGCTAATCGTTGTTGGATTAAGTATGAAGTAAAGCAGGGTTGCTTCCACATCACGGTAAGATAATTTTTGTTTGCCACATACAACCAGAACAAAGATGAAATGAGGATAAATTGCTTATGAATAAGTTTTTTTTAGTTAGTATATTGTTTTCTATAGGACTTCCATCTTTTATTGAAGCCCAAGAAGCTAATCCATTGCGTGACAGTCTGAAAGTTGCTGCAGAAGTATTGGCGTATCATCCTGATTCTGTAGACTTGCTGCTAAAAAAAGCAGCATGGAATATAGAACTCGAGCAATGGCAATATGCTAAGGATTCTTACGACATAGTACTTGCTAAAGAGCCTGCAAATATAGCTGCTCTATATTTTCGTGCTTATGCCAACGAGCGATTAAATAGATTTAATTTTGCTCGCCTTGACTATGAGAATCTTTTAAGTATTGTACCAGGTAATTATCAAGCTCAACTTGGTCTTGCTCTTCTTAACCACAAAAGCAAACATTATACTGAGGCCATGGATATGATGAACCATCTTGCTTCGCAATTTCCAGATAGCGCTGTGGTTTTTGCTGCTCGCGCTAATATGGAGAAAGATCGCAAGATGTATTCTGTTGCTGAATACGACATTACCAAGGCTATTAATTTAGACCCTAAAAATGCGGACTATCTAATGATGCGAGCTGACTTGAGAGCGAAACTTGGTTTGTGGCCAGATGCCAAATCCGATCTAAAGAAGCTTATTCAGCTTGGTGTTTCACCAGCTTCGCTACAAGATTTATATACAAGAGTGAGCAAACGTAAACGAAAGTAAGCACTTTCAGCTAACAACAATTTAGTAGAACCAATTGTTTTATTAAAAATCCAATTATATTGAGCAAAAACTATTTTAAATAAAACACCCTAAAAAAATGAAGCAGGCTTCGATGCCCGATGAAGCCTGCTTCA
>HF993975.1 GCA_000436915.1 Prevotella sp. CAG:1092
GCACGACACTGCCAGCGCCGTGGCCGCTGTGCCCGCCAAGGACGAAGAGTTTGCCTACCTCAGCAGCGGCACATGGAGCCTCATGGGTATCGAGTCCAAGAAAGCCATCATCAACGACCGCAGCTACGAGCTCAACTTCACCAACGAGGGCGGCGTAGGCGGAACCACACGTTTCCTCAAGAACATCTGCGGCATGTGGCTCTACGAGCGCTGCCGACAGGAATGGTCAGAGCTGCGCCATCTGGGACACCTCGAGCTGCAGAAGGAAGCCTGGGAGATAGAGGACAACGAGAGTTTCATCTTCCCCGACGACCCCTGCTTCACCAATCCCGACTCCATGGTAGCCACCATACAGCAGTATTGCCGCGACCACGGTATGCCCGTGCCCGAAACCCACGGACAGATTATCCGCTGCATCTTCGACTCGCTCGCCCGACGCTACAGCGAGGTGCTGGGCTACCTGCGCGAGTTCAGCGAGACCGACATCAAGGTGCTCCACATCATCGGAGGCGGCTCCAAGAACGACTTCCTCAACCAGCTTACCGCCGACGCTTGCGGCATCACCGTACTGGCAGGCCCACAGGAGGGCACAGCCTTGGGCAACGTGATGCTCCAGGCCAAAGCAGCCGGGGAGGTGGATGACATCTGGCAGATGCGACGCATCATCGCCGACTCGATAGAAATCAAGAAATATGAACCAAAAAAATAACAAAATCATGAAAGTAGAAACCATTGAACAGAACTATGCCGTCGCCAAGGCGCGTTACGCTGAATTTGGCATAGACACCGACAAAGCCATCGCCGAACTCGAGAAGACCCCTATATCACTTCACTGCTGGCAAGCCGACGATGTGACAGGCTTTGAGAGCAACTCAGCTCTTACCGGTGGCATCCAGGCCACAGGCAATTACCCCGGCAAGGCACGCAACATCGACGAGCTGCGTCAGGATATAGAGAAAGTACAGACCCTGCTTGCAGGCCACCATCGCCTCAACCTCCACGAGATTTACGGAGAGTTCGGCGGCAAGTTTGTAGATCGCGACCAGGTAGAAGTTTCCCACTTCCAGGGATGGATTGACTGGGCAAAGGAGCACAACCTGAAGCTCGACTTCAACTCCACCAGTTTCTCCCACCCCAAGAGTGGCGACCTCTCGCTGGCCAATCCCGACAAGGCCATCCGCGACTTCTGGATTGAACACACCAAGCGCTGCCGCCGCATCGCCGACGCCATGGGTAAGGCACAGGGCGACCCCTGTATCATGAACATCTGGGTTCACGACGGAAGCAAGGACCTCACCGTAGAGCGCTATCGCTACCGCCAGATTCTCAAAGAGAGCCTCGACGAAATCCTCGCCGAAGACCTGCCCCACATGAAGTCTTGTCTCGAAGCCAAGCTCTTCGGCATCGGTCTTGAAGCCTACACCGTAGGTTCTCACGACTTCTTCGCAGGCTACTGCTCCAAGAACAACGCCATCTACACTCTCGACACCGGCCACTACGAGCCCACCGAGAATGTGAGTGACATGGTTTCCAGCCTCCTCCTCTTCGTGCCCGAGCTGATGCTCCACGTGAGCCGCCCCATGCACTGGGATTCCGACCACGTGACACTCTTCGACGACAACACCCGCAACCTCTTCACCGAGCTTGTGCGTGCCAACGCCCTCGACCGTGCCCACATCGGCCTCGACTATTTCGATGCATCCATCAACCGCATCGGTGCTTACGTCATCGGCGTACGTGCAGCCCAGAAGTCTCTGCTCCAGGCATTCCTTGAGCCGCTTGCCACACTGCGCAAGTACGAGGACGAAGGCAAGGGCTTCGAGCGTCTCGCCCTCCTCGAGGAGATGAAGACCCTCCCATTCGGCGCCATATTCGACTACTTCAACCTCAAGAACAATGTGCCTGTAGCCGAGCAGTACATCGCCGAGGTACAGAAGTACGAGCAAGAAGTTCTGTCCAAGAGATAATGCTATATATATAATAAGGTATATAGCGCACTTATCACCCGCCGCATCATCAGTGCGGCAACCACTCACTTCAGGGTTGCAGGTTCCATTCCCGCAACCCTGTTTCTTTTGTTGCCCCCCAAATCGGTCATCAGACTCCAGCTCATATCCGTGTCGCTTTTGAGCAGATTGACTCAGGGATAGATTGAAGACATGGCAGACTATGTCGAAACACAAACGGAGGGAAGATGCCAAAAGAGAACTGACTCATGGACAAAGGTTCACCATACTCCATTCTGTATACCCGCCGCCCTATGAGCATTATCCCGCCACTTTAGCGTGGCAGCGATAAAAAATCGCTAAGAACAATGTAATTAAAGAACTTTGTAGTATTTTTGCTGTCCCAAAGGAACAAGAAACAGACCCAAATGATACAGCTAAAAGAAAATCAAGGTATACCCCGCAACATTCTCCTGATGATGGCCATCATCGCAGGACTCACAGTAGCCAACTGCTACTACAACCAACCGCTGCTCGAACTAATCCGTCACGACATAGGCATTACCGAACAGAGCGCCAACCTCATCACCGTGATTACGCAGATAGGCTATGCGCTTGGCCTATTCTTCCTCATTCCCCTGGGCGACATGTTTTCACGCAAGAGACTTATCCTCTTCAATATGAGCATCGCTGCCGTGATGGCCATCGTGATGGCTGTGGCACAAAACATGTGGATGCTCTGGGGAGCCTCGTTGCTGATAGGAGCCTGTTCAGTGATTCCACAGTTCTTCATCCCGATAGCAGGACAGTTTTCTGCACCCAAGAACAAGAGCAGGAATATGGGCGTTGTACTATCCGGATTACTGACGGGCATCCTTACTTCACGAGTGATTAGCGGCTACATCGGCGAATGGCTGGGATGGCGCGAGATGTTTATTATCGCCGCCTTCGTGATGCTCATCTGCATGGGCGTGATGCTATTGATGATGCCTGATATGAAACGCAACTATGAAGGTACTTATAGAGGTCTAATGAGCACCATGGCAGAGATTATCATTCTCCACCCCTCGGTACGCATCTACTCCATCCGTGCCGCCTTTGGTTTCGGCAGCATGATGGCCATATGGTCGTGCCTCGCCTTTCATCTTGCCCAGCCACCTTTCAGGGCAGGAAGCGACATGGTAGGGATGCTCGGACTCTGCGGCATCATGGGTGCCGTGGCGGCAAGTGGCATAGGCAAACAGGTTCCTAAGTTCGGCATTCGTAAATTCAGTCTGTTCGGAGCAGGCATGCAGATTATGGCCTGGGGAATAGCCTTGCTCTTCGGCGACACCTACGCAGGGCTCATCGCAGCCATCATCCTGGTCGACATAGGCTTGCAATGTCAGCAACTCAGTAATCAAAGCGGATGCCTGCAAGAGATTCCGCATGCTTCCAACCGTGCCAACACCATCTTCATGACCACATATTTTATAGGTGGTTCACTCGGTACATTCTGTGCCGGATATTTATGGAACCGAGCCAACTGGTTAGGCGTATGCATTGTGGGCATTACCTTTGCCTTCATATCATTAGCCATCACTCTAAGCAACAGGAAATAGAGGTTCATCTGTAGCGCCGACAGCCCGTGTTTCCAATGCCAGCGAGCGGAGCTCAAAAAACATCAAGACAAAGCAGAAGTTACATGGTACATATCTTAGCTACGCTGTAAGTGCCGGTTGTAGGGTACATATCATAGCTACCCTGTAAGTGTTGCGATTCCCCAGCCCAGGGTTTCTTGTATCATGCACTATAGATTTGACATATTGTCTGATGTTTTCGGTCATTATAGTGGCATAATTGGACTAAAAAATCTGTTTTATGCAACTAACAGCCTATAAAGTATTTATTATCACGGATTTTTTGTAACTTTGTGGCGCATTCGCAATCAAAGCGTTTGCAGACATAATGTAAATTTGGAAGTGCATTCCATACTTTGTCCGACCCTGTGAAACTTCGACAACTTCACAAACCAATGACGAGGACAAGTAGAGAAGGTGCTCCCTTGGATTCGTATTATCGTAACCCGATATACGTTCAAGGTGAGGCTTTATCTATCTTGGTTCGTTATTGGGCAGTCGAAGGCCTCACAGGTGAGCAGGATATGATGAGGTCTCACTTCTTTTTTGTATAATATTAAAGCAATACGATTATGTTTGGAATATTAAAGTACAATAAATATCAAGTATATACAGAATGGATTGTTGCCACAATTCTTCTGCTTATAGGTTGTACCATATATTTACTATTTCGTCCACAAAATCTACTGATGTTTAAGATTATAGACGGATTGGGGGGTATGTCAAATGTAGTATCTTTGAGAATGTATATTAATCACAATTGTTTTCCTGATTTTATTATATATAGTCTACCTGCAGGTTTATGGACTGCTTCGTATTTAATGATGATGTATCTTATAACAAAAGGCTATACAAGAAAATCAAGATTGATGTTGGCATTACCACTTCCAATTATAGCTATAGTCCTTGAATTTATGCAACTTTTAGGTTTGTGTATAGGCACATTTGATGTATATGATCTCATTTGTTATATTATTCCCCTAATAGTATTTGTAGAATCTATAAAATAAACACTATAAAATCTTATTATTATGAAGAGACAAGACAATTGGGGTGTGGGAGGCTCTATTTTCCTCACCATAGTATTTGCAGGTATGGCTATTTTTTCATACCAATCAGACCCCTCTGGTAATCCGATTGCTTTTATACCGGGCATTGGTGTATTGGTAGGGATAGTAATGACAATAAAAGCAGCAAATAAAGCTGCCGATGAAAGTGCAAAAAAAGAACAACAAGAGAAGTTTTCTAAATCTATTGTCCATGATAGCAGTTTCGGAAATGGAGATCTTAAAATATATTTCGACACAGCAAATAAAAATGCGACAATCTGTGCTACTACTGCAACTGGTACCAGCCAAAAAGAAATCGAAGGGTTTGTGATATATAAATCGGTACAGACAGACGAACATTTGGTTGCACTAGATTCTTCACATAACAAAATTTTGAGCGTGAAGAACGATAACGGAAATATTGTTTTAAAAGAGTGTTGCATCAACGACGAACTAAAAGTAATGGGAATTGATGTGAAACCATCATCTCCAACGATAAAGCCATATAATGACTATGCGTTTATTACTGATGACATTAATGAGTTTATAGCAATTGTGACTCCTGCAAACATTCATGTTCTTCGCTATTCTGATATCGTAAGTATCTCATATGAAGAAAATGGCAGTAATGTATTCAATAAGTCGCTTGGGGGAGCCGTTGTCGGTGGACTACTTTTCGGAGGTGTTGGTGCTATAGTTGGGGGAAATACAGCTAAAGCAACCCAGAATAAAGAGGTTAGACTCATGACGATAAAGATTTTACTAAAAAGTACATCTAATTCAACAATTATACTTAATATATATGAAGCAGGCAAAGATGGTTCGGTCTTGGAAACAAAAAATGCTGCAGATCAGATGCTATATGAAGGATTAATGAAAGAAGTATCTGGGATAAAGGACATTTTCTCTATCATTATTGATATTGTTGACAAGGACATCGCTATGCAGAAGACTTCCATTAATACGCGTTTACAGTTGAATAATGGCATTGCAGACGAACTAACAAAATTAGTTAAGCTTAAAGAGTCAGGCTATTTGTCTGAGGAAGAATTTAATATTCAAAAGTCGAGACTTCTCAATTGACAGTAAAGACACTATTTAATGAAACAAATAATATCAACCAAAAGATTAAATATGAAATTAACACCTTTTATTATTCTCTCCATTATGCTATTTTCATGTAGTGGAAATGGAACTAAATCTGAGAAAAATCAAGAAATAACAGACATGGACTCTACTGAGTCAGTTGTAATCGACACAATGGTGACTTCTCCCATAGAAAGTGAAGAAGAAACAGTAGAGCCGAGAAGAGTAAAAACAAAAGATTCTATTGTGGGTTCATATTATTGCAAAAAAAGTGGCGATACTTATGTCCTCAATGACGATTATAGTGGACTATTTCTCCCAAAATCTGGAAGTAGTTGCACTATTGAATGGTACAAAACAGAAAATTCAGTTACTGTTACTTTTACTGGTGAAATGGAGTTCTTAGGTACACAAAGACTTGACTATAACAAAAGCGGAAAGTTTCTTATAGAAAAATCTGAGATTTATGGCTATTTAAAATACACGAGACAATAAATATACATTATGAACAAAATAGCATTTTTATTATATCACTACTACTATGCTGTTGTTCCAATGTTTAAAACGAGCCTGTTATGGTAATTCAAACAGACTCGTTTTCTGACGCCTTTGTAATACAGGTCAACAAAGTTGGTACATATTATGGTCTATATCGCAAATGAATCTGATCGTTATCAATACGCCCAGTTTGTTAAATCAAAAAGCAACAATTGGAGACTCTATATGGAAAGTCAAGCTTTCTGATATAGATAAATGTATTGCTATCTACAAAAAAGCGACAAAAGATAAGAATATAACAATCAAAATAGAAGCAGACAATAAAGCAGAATATTGTAGTATATAAGAATCTAATGAAATGCTTGCAAGATGCAGGTTACACTCAATATAATCTAACAACAAAACCTTAAGGATATGACAATTCAAAAACACCCATATGGCTACTGGACTGATGATAGAATCATTGAAGAGTCGAAGAAATACAAAACCCCAATAGAGTTTAAGATAAATGCACCTACTGCATACAAAAAGGCTAATGAAAAGAAGCTGATAAAAGAGATGAGATGGTTGAAAACAGACCGTCACAAAAAGCGTGGACCACGTGCAAATCACAAATACACAAAAGATGTGGTTGTTTCATTTATACAAGAACATAAATGTATAACATATGCTGATTTTAGGCGCATAAATGAATA
>HF993976.1:0-8969 GCA_000436915.1 Prevotella sp. CAG:1092
AAACTTAAGGTTAAGCGGTGCAGCCGAGCTGCACCGAACCCAACCCCAAGACGCAAGCTTTCCCTGTTTCTTTTTCCCATTCTCTTCGTTTCTTTTTTTCTCTCTTTCTTTTTTCCCCTTCTTTCTCTTTTTCTTTCCCTTTTCCTTTCCTTTCCTTTCCCTCTTTTCTTACTTCTTTTCTCTTTTTGCTTTCTCCTTGGGGTTGGGTTCGGCGCTGCTTGGCAGCGTCGCTTTCTTTGCTTTCTTTTGCTTTCTGTTTCCTGCTTTTGCTTTCTTTGCTTTCAGCTTTCGCTTTCTCTTTGGCCTTTGTTTTCTGCTTCAGCCTCCGGTTCCTCTATATCCTCTCCTCTTTTCATCCTTTCCTCCATTTCTTCTGTCCATGGCTCGGTGCTTACATTGGCAGCCATGGCGTTTAGCTGTAGGCATTGGGTGCGGGTTATGGTGCGCCTCTCCATGTGGTAGGGCCAAGGGGCGAGCATAAGGAGCAGACCTTCAGCGCAAGCGGTGAAGTATTTACCTGGTGGCTTATATAAAGGAGCGAAGCCGTTTTCGAGTATCACTATCAGCGGCTGGTGGGCATCGAGGGCAGCGCGTGCTATCTCCCTTTCTCCTGCCGAAATGCAAGGACTCACCACAACTCCTCCCTTTGTGCCTCGCATCAAGAAGTATTCCTTTTGCTTCGATATTAGCAGTTGGTTTTCGGAGGATGTGTTGTTATGGCATTTCACCTGCATCCTAATAGGCTTATTTAGCAACCAACGGTTGCCTATGGCTGCGAATGTTGTACCGTTTATGGTTAGCGAATGCACCACCTTAAACATTTCAGGATTCTCTCTCTTTGTAAGAGCACGCAGAGGGTTTTCGCTGACATAGCGTATCATAGCTTCCAGCTGTCCTTTACCATATAATACGGTATCTTGAAAGTTCTTAGAGAATAATGGTGGTGGGGCATCCTCGCCTTTAGGCCCTAATAGTCCTTGCTGAGTTAGCTGTTGCCAATAGTGCTTGTTGCATCTATTCTTGATTTTACCGATAATATTTCCAAGATGGCAAGGAATCTCAGCCCTGATGTAAAGGATAGCATGCAGATGTTCCTCCATGAGCTGTACGCGTATAATCTCTATCTGCGGATAGTCGTTGGTGATAAGTCGCCATTCGCGTTCTACGAGCTTCCCTAATTCAGAAGGAATTATTATTGCTTGTTGCCCTCCATCTGGATTATGGTTCCATTGTAGTTTGCCTAATAGTGGGAACGAGCGATTATGGAGGGTGAGAGTTATCATATATATGCCTGAGGAATGGTAGTTGTGTTCCTCCATTCTTCTTAGCATAGAATGTTTCGTTTCTGTTCTCCATCCTATTGATGATATGTATTTTGCTTCGTTTGTTTCCATTAGATTTTGTTTTTATGTTGCTAATATAGACATTATTTTATATAAGAGCAAGCCAAAAGGATAAAAAAGCGCTACCTTTGCACGGAAAAACAACCAACGTATGATATTACTGACAATACTTGCTTATTTCGCTTTGCTAATGCTTGTGAGTAGGCTCACATCGCGCAAAGCAGACAACGACACCTTCTATCGTGGCAACAGACATTCACCATGGTATATGGTGGCATTCGGAATGATAGGAGCTTCAATCTCTGGCATCACCTTTGTTTCTGTGCCGGGAATGGTAGCTAAAGCCGACATGACATACATGCAGACCTGCTTAGGCTTTATATTAGGCTATTTCGTGGTGGCTTTCGTGTTGCTGCCAGTTTACTATAAGCACAACCTCACCACCATCTATTCCTTCCTTGATACGCGACTTGGCGCTCGGTCGTATAAGGTTGGTGCAAGCTTCTTCTTGCTATCTAAGATGACGGGAGCAGCAGCGAGATTCTATGTGGTATGCTTTATTCTCCATCGCTTTGTCTTTGCCGATATGAATGTGCCTTTTGCTGTTACTGCGTCAGGAATGGTATTTTTGATATGGCTATATACAAGGCGTGGCGGAATAAAAACCTTGGTTTGGACAGATGCCTTTCAAACACTCTGTATGTTTGCAGCCTTGGGCTTAATAATATATAATGTGATGGGCAACCTTGGCTTAGATACCGCATCAACGATAAAAGCCATTGCCAACGACAGTCATTCAAGGATATTTGTTTTTGACGATTGGATGTCGAAGCAGAACTTTTGGAAACAATTCCTTAGTGGTATCTTTATTGTGATAGTGATGACAGGCTTAGACCAAGATATGATGCAGAAAAACCTAACCTGCAAGTCGCTCTCTGATGCCAAGAAGGATATGTGTAGCTATGGCTTTGCCTTTGTTCCCGCCAACTTATTGTTCTTAGCTCTCGGCGTGTTGCTACTTATGCTGCTTGGTAAATACAATCTGCAGATGTCTGCATCGGGCGACGACCTGTTACCAATGTTTGCTGCTTCGGGAATGTTGGGCAATGGAGTAGTGGTGTTGTTCTCTTTAGGTATCGTGGCAGCATCATTCTCAAGTGCCGATAGCGCATTGACAGCCCTAACCACAAGCTATTGTGTGGATATCTGCCAACGTAAGGATGATGAGAAGATGCGCAAGCGAGTGCACGTGGTAATGGCTGTTGTCTTTGCTTTGTTTGTGGTACTTTTCAAGATGGTGAACAGCCAAGGTGTGCTCGATGCCATATATACCCTTTGCGGATATACCTATGGTCCATTGCTCGGTCTCTTTGCCTATGCTCTGCTCACTAAACGTAGTGTTGGTGACAAGGCTGTACCATATATCGCTGTGGCTTCGCCTGTGATATGCTTCATTATAGATTGGTATACCAAGAACTATACCGCCTATCGTTTCGGATATGAGCTACTGATGCTCAATGGTATGCTCACTTTCTTGGGCTTATGGATTTGCAGTGTATCATTGTTGGTGAATAAAAAAGAATAAGGAATAAAATGTGTTAAATGCGTGGTGAGGATTTTTTATCTTCCATTTTATATTATATATTTGCAAAAACCGTTTGACTATTAACAATAAATTTTATTAAACATGAAAAAAATCAAGTCGCTAAAAAAATCTCAGATTTTTGATTCTCAACTATTACGTAAAGAAAAATGTAATCGTGTTATGGCTGAAATGAAGATAGTGAGGCTATAAGAATTTCTGGTGGAAGCTTACAAAATGTAAATGGTGGAGTTAATTATGTAGGAGATGATGGTACCACATGTTATTTTGAAGGTGTTACTTTTGCTGTTGGTGGTTTAGTAATGCAAAATACAGCTTATTATTTTGAAGGGACTATTCGAGCAGATGAAGGGTGGGTGAATGATGGATTTAATATTAATAACTTTTTGCACGAGTATGGACATCATCTTCAACAAGAAGAAATGGGGCGTTGGTATTATTATCAGAATGTTGCTTATAAAAGTATTACGAATATGTTAGAAGGTGGAAGCGGGCATGCACAGATGCCTACAGAAAAGGATGCTACAGATAAAGGAGATAAATATTATGACGACAACAAAAAGACAAAAAAATAGTAAGAATCTTTTTGCTAGTATTAACCATTTTCTTTCTTTTTTCCTTTGCTCTATGTTTATACAGTTTGGAATATGCAACTCTTTAGGAAAAGAGGTGCTTTTGAATCTGCATTACATGTATAATGAAGATGCTGTAGATAGTGTAGAGTTGCGGAAACGGCTTTCGGAAAATGGGATATCCATGATAACATATATTGTTGATAATAATAGAAGTATAAACGAACATGCTAACAACGTCAAGAAGATAATTTCAAGTTATGATAGAAGTGATAAACTTGAACTCGTAGTTTTGACCGATAGAATGTCTACCTTTGTTGGTCTTAAATTGTGTAATTCTATGAAAGATGTTCGTGGGCTAATCACAATTTCTGGAGCTTTCAATGATGGTGATGATTTTATTTATTCTGAGTTTTCTGTAACAAAGAATGCAGACAATTTTAATAAACTTTCAGAGAATAGGGAAAAAGAGCGGTGTTTGTTCTCTGTTTGGCAAATTATTCAAAAAAGTAAAAAAACAAAGAATATTACTTTTACGGATAATAGTGCTGATATGCAAAAAATGATGATTTTATTGAAAAGTGAATATGGTAAGTCATTATTGCATTTTTCTTTGGAGAAAAATTTAAGGAAAATAGATGTAGTAATTCTTCCTTTTTATATCTATGAATATCGAAAAGAATATATTTGTGATTTAGATATTTCAAATCTTATGTATATAGGCAATAAAAATAAAATAAGATATACATTACCGGAAAGTTATGGTAAAAGAAAGATAGTATCTAAAATTGTAGAAAAGGTATGTGAAATAAATCCTAATTGATATGAAAAAATTGTTGTGTTTAATTTTAATCCATTATATTTTCTCTATTTTTGATGTCTATGCAGACACTATTGCTGTTTTTCCTATCAAATGTAAAAAGGACAGTATAAATGTGACTGTTTTTCAACCAACTGAAAATGATAGAAAAATAATGGTGATAATTGCAACAAATATGTTGTTTGATATATCAGAATATATGCACAAATCTTCTTTAGTAGATAGTTTGTTAAAGAATGGTATATCTTGTTGTTTTTTTGACAAGAAGGAACAATGTAAAAATGTAAAAAATAAATATCCTTTGTTTACTCAAACCAAAAATATTGTATTAGTTTTTAATAAGCTTAAAAGAGATAAACGATATTGTGACTATAAACTTGGACTTTTGGGTATAAATGAAGCGGCGCTACCTGTAGCCAAGGCTGCAAACAAGTTAAATGAAAATACCTTTGCTATATTATATAAAACGAATGTGTTGCCTGAATCTGTAATTCATCAAAATATATTGATGCAAAAAAATGTAGTATTGCCATTAATATTTAATTCATACGGAATGAAACCGTACGAATTTTCTAGGGTTGTTCAGAATGTTTTTCATGAAATAGACGATAAACACTATTATAATAGAAAAATGTTGAATAAAGAGATGTTAGATGTCGCTCGATTAAATAAAAACATAAATGATACATGTTTTGTACTCTTACATAGTTTCTTTGAAACGTATATGGAACGTAGAAGTCGCAATAGTTTATTTTATAATAACTTGGAGAAAAGTATACAGAAAATAAAATGTCCATTGTTATACATAACTTCAAATTGCGATTTAGATATATCTGGATTTCTTAATTTGTTAGAATTTGAAGAAATAATGTATAAGAAGAGAAAAACTAATTTTTCTACTATTGTGTTAAAAGAACCTGATGTTGAAGCGAAAGAGCAAAATCAATGGTTGAATTTAGTTATAAAATGGCTTTGTTGTATTTATTAGTGTATTGAAAATATGAAAAATATAATAGAAGATTATAATCAATGGCTTATAGAACAAGATTATAATGCCATGGGTAATGGGGTCTTTTATGGAAGAATGGGATTATGTATATACTGGTTTCAGCAATTTTTATTGTACTCTAATTGTAAATATAAGATTGTTGCAAATAAACTATTAGAGGAGGTAGTATCTAATATTGGTTCCTATTCAACTGTTGGATTTGAAAATGGTATAATCGGTATTCTTAATACTGTAAATGATCTTGTAGAAAAGAATTGTATATTGACTAATGAAAAGTCATTTTTTAGACCTTTAGAGGATAAAATTTTCCAATATATGAGTTCCTGTTTATTTGAAATTGGTATGGATAGAAAAGAAGATCTTGCTGATTTGATATGGGCTTGCCGTTATTTTTGTTTTAGAATTAATAGTGGAAAATTGTCTCTTGAAAATGAAATTATAATGAAACGCTTGATAATGGCCTCTATTAATAAAGTTGAAGAGAAATTGAGAAACCCTAATCTTATAATTGAACAACAGAAACAATTCTTACCATTTTCTAATATTCTTTCTAATCTGGTTGTTTTGATAGAGGATATGTATAAACTGAATATGTTTACTTACAAATTAAATATGCTATGTAGAGAAATGGCGACATTATGTAAATTATATTTGCCTTCCCAAGGGCTTAATCATAGTCTATTATTAAGTAATATCGCCTCTTTAGTAAAAACTAATCCCAAATTAAAAAAGTGTTTTAGTAAAATTTTTAGTCCTACTTTACCAATATGTGACTTAAGTGTTTTTTCTGAATGTAAAGGTTTAACTTTATACTTGCGTGACGGATTATCTGGCTTATTATATAATTTACGTAGAACAGATGTAGATGAAAAATTGATGTTGTTTTTCTCAAATAAGATTAGAGAAAAAGTAGCTGATAAAAAAACATCATGGAAAAATCCTACAAATTTTATATTAGGAAATAGCATGACAGGAGTTTTTTATACTTATCAAAAGTTATTTGCTTATGAAGAGAATAGATATTAAGGATATTACCTTTTTGATTCCAATTCGCTTGGATAGTATTGTAAGATTAGAAAACTTAATATTATCAATAGATTATCTATATAAACATTTCTGTTGTAATATAATAGTAGTAGAGGCGTCAAACTATGATAGTTTGATAGCAAACCGATTGGTTTCACCAAAAGCGACTTACATTCATATAGAAGATTTTGATAATATTTTTTATAGGACGAAATACATAAATTATTTAACACAATTGTCAGCGACTAAATATATAGCGATATGGGATGCAGATATAATAATATCTAAAGAACAAATTGTGCAGGCTTTACATTTATTGAATGAAGGTGTTGAGGTTGTGTTCCCATATGATGGTCGTTTTTATGACACTTCTGAAATATTAAGAGAAATATATATAAATAAACGTGATATTAGGATATTTAAGCGAAATATCAACAAGATGTTTCTTCGGTATGGCGATGATGCTGTTGGTGGGGCGATATTTCTTAATAAAGAATCATATCTGTACTCGGGAATGGAAAATATAGATTTTTACGGTTGGGGACCTGAAGATTATGAGCGTTATCTGCGTTGGAAAAAACTTGGGTTAAAGATGTCTCGGGTAGATGGTCCTTTATTTCATTTGTCTCATGAAAGAGGCTCTGATAGTAGAATGCGCTCTTCAATACAAGCTATGTCTACAAATGATGAAATACGCAAACTAATGAATATGACCAAGGAAGAATTGTTGTTGGATATAGAAAAAAGAAATGAGCGTTGGAATGAACTCGTGCAAGATATAAATCAATCCGAGTAATCAAAGTAAAGGTCTTTACTTTATAGTAGAGACCTTTACTTTTCAATGAAGCTAACTTCATTTGCTTACGGAGTTAACTTTTCTAATTAAGTAGTATTTCTGGTCCATATTCCGGATGAACCGTATTCCTGTATAAAAAATATATTCAGTTGTTACAATGCAGCAAGATATCTCTCAGCTTCAAGAGCAGCCTTGCATCCAGAGCCTGCAGCAACGATAGCCTGACGATATGTTGGGTCAGCGCAGTCGCCAGCAGCAAACACACCCTCAATATTGGTGCGTGGAGTGCCATTGATAGTCTTGATATAGCCAATCTCGTCGAGGTCGAGCCAAGGCTTGAATACATCAGTATTTGGCTTATGGCCGATAGCGAGGAAGAAACCATCGATAGGCAAGTCGTAGCGCTCTTCGTCAGCTTCGCCCTTGCGCTTTACGAGATGAGCACCCTCTACACCATTCTCGCCATAAAGGCCGAGAGTGTTGTGCTCATAGAGAATCTCTATCTTCTCGTTTTCCTCTACACGCTTCTTCATCACGTCAGAAGCACGGAGATAAGGCTTGCGAACTATCATGTAAACCTTCTTGCAAAGACCAGCGAGGTATGATGCTTCTTCGCATGCGGTGTCGCCACCACCAACCACAGCAACAGTCTTCTTGCGATAGAAGAAGCCGTCGCAAGTAGCACATGCGCTAACGCCCTGTCCGTTGTATTTCTTCTCGTCGTCAAGACCGAGATATTTTGCAGACGCACCAGTAGCGATGATTACGGTATCGGCAGCAATCTCTGTACCATCCTCAACAGTTACAATGAAAGGACGCTGTCCGAAATCAACCTTTGTGATGATACCATCGCGGAGGTCGGCACCGAAGCGCTCTGCCTGTTCGCGGATATCCATCATCATCTGGTTTCCGTCTACACCCTGTGGATAGCCAGGGAAGTTTTCAACTTCAGTAGTTTGAGTGAGCTGTCCGCCAGTCTGTAGTCCGCAATAGAGCACAGGGCTGAGATTAGCTCGTCCTGCATAAATAGCTGCGGTATATCCTGCAGGACCGCTACCGATGATAAGGCATTTAGTTTTTTCCATATATATCTATCTAATGAGTGATTAATCTTGCTCTCTTTGTAGCCCTTTATGCCTGTAGCAGTTCTTCAATCTTAGCTGCTATGTTGGCTATAGGCTCTGTAGGCTCGAAGCGAGCTACCACCTGTCCGCGCTTGTTGGTGAGGAACTTGGTGAAATTCCATTTTATATCAGCGCTCTCCTTGTAGTTAGGATCCTGCTCTGAGAGCATCTTGTCCAATACAGGATATAGAGGATGGCTCTCGTCCCAACCAGCGAAGCCCTTACATTCTTTCAAGAACTTGAACAATGGGTCAGCATCGTCGCCATTAACCTTGATCTTCTTGAAACGCGAAAACTCTGTACCATAGTTGAGCTTACAGAAGTTGTGTATAGACTCGTCAGTACCAGGAGCTTGGCTACCAAACTGGTTGCATGGGAAGTCGAGGATTTCGAAACCTTGCTGATGATATTTCTCGTAGAGCTTTTCTAAATCTTCATACTGAGGTGTGAATCCGCATTGTGTTGCTGTGTTGACTATAAGGAGTACTTCGTTTGAATACTCTTTGAGTGATACGTTTTTACCTTTTCTGTCCTTGACAGAGAATTCGTAAACTGTTCTCATCTTTGTTTGTATGTTATGTTTTATTTTATTTGCTATGCAAAAATACCAAAATTAATTGTAATCCAAGCAACACAACGCGATTATTATACTAATTTTAGGGATTTTTCCCTACAC
>HF993976.1:9010-21346 GCA_000436915.1 Prevotella sp. CAG:1092
TCCCTACACTATAGGGAAAACATACCGATGAATATGAGTTTTACTATTGGCAGAATGAAAATATAAACCTATCTTTGCAGTAGAAAATAAATCAACAACCAATTTAAACAGTAAGATTATGAAGAAGTTTACATCTATATTGACAATGGCTTTCATGGCATTGATGGCTATGACTTTCACATCGTGTGATGAGGATGCTGAAATAGCATATACTTTGGAAGGAACATGGAGTGGAAACATGTATGTGAGTATGGAATACGATGGCAGAGTGTATGATGCCACCTATTCGGAAATCTGCTTCTCGCGCGATCCTTACCGCTATTCCTCAGGTACAGGATATTGGGTTGACCATTACAACAATGGTCCTTGGGGAAGCTATATCGCTAACCATATTGATTGGCAAGTCAATAATGGTGTCATAGATGTATATTTGGTAGAAGAAGGAACTAGAGTGCAAATCTACGACTATCATCTTAGCGACAACTACTTCGTAGGTACAATCTATTATGGCGACCAGAGAGTAAACTTCCGCTTGCGCCACACCTCTTCGCCTAATTATGACTATGAATACGGCTTTGGCTATGACTACGCAAAGAAGGGAAGTGTAGACGAAGCTACCCGCAGCACAGAGAAAAATGAAGTAAAGCCAGTAAGAATAATCAAGAAATAGGCTACTTTGAAAAAGCCTCTCAGTACCGTTTTTAGTACCGCTTAGCTGGTACTGGAGTTTCACCTATCTGGTACTGGAGTTTCACATAGTTGGTACTGGAGTGTTACTTATGTGGTACTGGCAACGAAACTAATTGCAAAAATGCACACAATAAAATAGCCGTAATGCTTATGTCGTTTAAGCATTACGGCTAATATTTTATACTTATTATTTCTCTCTCTTTGGGTAAATGTTTTGTGACTATTAGTTAAATCCCCAAAGCTTCATGTTGACAGTTGATTCAACTTTCTTCTCTATACCGTCAGGCAAGTTGCAGAAGAAGTCGATGCCAGTCTTCTTTTCCAATTCGTCGATAGTGATGACATATTTCTTCAATGCGTTGTTATTGTCTGTACAATTCTTATGCTCTATCCAGAAAGCCATGGCATCATATTTCACGTTGCCACTTGATTGCTTCTTGCTGATAAGAATTGCCATAAAGAAATATTTTGGGATGATATGACCGTTTATAGTTCCAGCAATCTGGCTCTTATTATCGATGGTTCCACCCTTGCATACATACATGGTGTCGCAGAATTTGTAGTTGTTGCTCTTTGCCCAGTCGCGCACCTTTTTCTCCATATTGGCCCATACTTCACGATTGAAACCACCTGTTTGTGGCTGCATGTTGGTGAGATAGAAAGTCTGATAGTTTTGCTCAAAGCTCATCAATCTATCTGCCGACGGACATATATGACCATGATCATAACCTGTATCTTTGTAGCCATCGCCATTGCCTACAGACCATGGATATTTTTTACCCAAAATAGGATCCAAAGGATATTGGTATGGATATTTGTTTGGGTTAGGATTATTGTCTTTAATATCGAAGCGGCCTACATTTGAAGCCATGATGCTCTTGTACATCTTGTAGCACGACCAGCGCTGCGACTTCTTCTGCATGTCCCACTCTACGCAATAGTTGAGTATACCATTGCTCTTGTGAACAAGCACCACATTGTTCTTTGTATCACTATTCAAGCGAGGAAACTCCAATCCACCATATTCAGCGCATTGTTTTGTAGAGTTGGCATTAGCGTTGGTGGAAAAGCCTTCTTCATTATCATCGCTTGAGCATGCAACTAATGTCATAGCTGCAAAAATATATAATAGAGATTTCTTTAGCATGATTAAGGGTGATTAATATTTTTGTCAGGAAGAATAAGGCGGGGTGAATAAATGGGGTGGGGGTGAATGAATCTTCTAAAGGATTAAAAATATAAATACAGAGAAAACAAAAAGTGCGACCGAAGCGTATATGCAACTACCTTCGACCGCACCCTTATAAAATCGTATGTATCTTGTGAAAAGATATCTGTCTTACTTGTTCAACTTACCGTAACGGCTCATGAAGCGGTCAACACGACCGGCAGTATCAACAAGCTTGCTCTTACCTGTATAGAATGGGTGAGATGTGCTTGAGATTTCAACTTTAACTACTGGGTAAGTTTCGCCTTCAAATTCTACTGTCTCTGTAGTCTTGCATGTAGACTTTGTAAGGAACATATCGCCGTTGGACATATCCTTAAATACGACGGGGCGATAGTTTTCTGGATGAATACCTTTTTTCATTTCTGTTTAATATTGAATTGTTATTAATAATTTTCGCTATTATGCGCTTTGGGTTGCAAAGGTAGTAAGAATTTTCCTATCTACCAAACAATTATGACTTTTTGTTTGTAGATGAATAAAAAAAGAGGGACTCTCTTGAGAGCCCCTCTTGATGTTATAATAAAGAATATGGGATTATTCTGCAAAACCGCCATTTGATGTTACGAGCGAAGCATCGTCAACGAGGATGTCCTGAGCTGTAGCATAAGCAGTTGTCTTAGGATTCATCACTACCAAGCAGATTGTCTTTGTTTCGGTGAGTGTGAACTCATAGCTTACCAATGTCCATGTACTATTGTTGAGAGGTTCATAGTCTGTTCTATAGTTGTAGTTCTTGTCAGCAACTCCATCAGTAACAAATACATAACCTGGGCGGCACTGTGATTTGTCTGCAGTTGTGCTCTTTGCGTAGAATGAGAACTTATAAGTACCTGCCTTAAGAGTAATCTCCTTATATCCAAGGCGCTTGTTCTTAGAAGCGTCGAAGCCTACTGATATTGAGTAAGAACCGCCATGAGCATCTGTGCTCTGCTTTAGCGAAGCATTACCTGCAGTACTTGTAGTCTTCCAGTTTACAGGAGTTGTGCCATCCCAAGTTTCACAGTTGCCATTAGCAAGGAGGTTGTCGCCTGTTGGAGCAGGAGGAGTAACCTCGCCACCACCTTCTTCAGCCTTCTTGCCGTTGAGAGAAACAATCTTATTGTTGTAATCAATTTCCTTCTTCTCGTAGAATTGTTTGAGCTTACCATACACAACAACCTTGTCGCCAACCTTCAACTGGTCATTAGAAGTAAATTTCTCACCACCGAGATAGAAGCCATGATATACGATGAGCTGCTCAGATGTTGTAGTTCCATCAACAGAGATGTTGTATGTCGCATTACCGTAGTTTGCTGTTTCGATTTCTGATATGCTTGATACGATACCGCTTACATAAACTTCGCTTGCTGGAATGTTTCCTGATGTGATAATAGCCAAAGCCTTTGTTACGTCGTATGGAGAAGCCTCTGTGCCTTCACCTGTGCCTTCACCTGGAGTTGGGGTTGGAGTAACTTCGCCACCACCATTCTCAACTTCACCTTCCTTAACGCTGAGAGTCTTGATCTCCCAAGTAGAAGACTGCTTATCAGTACATGTATGGCGGAAAGCGATTCTAACCTTCTGACCGATGAACTCTGCAGGAATGTTTGCTGCTGATGTTACGAAAACAAACTCCTTGGTAGAAGCATCGTTAAGACCTGTTGTAGGATAAGCGATTGGAGTCCAAGTTGCCTTTGTAGGATCGTCGGTATAGTCCTTGCTGATGAGCAGAGTGTTGTTGGCATTTACGTCTGCGCGCTCATATTTCATAGCATGGTTCATTTCGATATAAGCCTTGCTTGCCTTTGTAAGGTCAATCTCAGGGCTAACGAGATATGTTACACCAGCCTCGTTGGTCTTAGTGCCATCGCCATTAAAGTCTTTGTAACCTGTGATGCATGCGCTACTGTAGTCAATAGTCCAAGCAATGTTGTCGTTTGTACCAAATGACTTGAAGTCGCCAAGGTCTTTAGCGAAGCTCTGATTAAGGTATACGCCTTCAGTGGTAGAGCCACCACCACCAGTTCCTGGATAGTCGTATGGAGCAGGAACATCTTCGCAACTTGTGAATGTCACTGCCGCTATGGCAAGTGCCATTATTGATAATGCTATCTTTTTCATATTATAGAATATTTTTTTGTTTTGTTTTTGTTTATGGTGTAGGTATTAGCCTCCACCTTATTATATATATAGGTTATTATTCTGCAGGCTGAATGTCTCTTTCGTCGCGTATCAGAATCTGCCAAGTAGTTCTGTAGCGTGTGAATACGCCTGTGATGTTCAGCTTACCTGTAGGCAATTGCTTAGCTGCGAAATCAGCATACGAGCTTGTACGAACTACTATGCTGCTTGTAGCTATAGGCTTGCCATTTTGCGACAGACCGCGGTTTACGCTGTTTGCTGCATCCTTCTCTTCGCTTGGTGCGAAGGTTGTCTTGCCGTCAGCATTTGTAAACTCTACGTTCTTGATGGTCATCAGCTTGCCATTGTTAGCAGTAAAATACTCCTCCTTAGTACGCTTGCTAACATCGAACTCCTCAGCTACAACCTTGCTTGCATCAGCAACACCTGTGAGTTTGAAGTGCTTGTTCCACAATACGCGGCTCATACGGCTAACGTAGCTGTTGCCCTTAGCATTGGTATAAGGCATACCGATTTCAGCCTGCTTGCCATAGCCACCGATGTAGAGACCCTTGAGGTCAACAACGATTTCCTGACCTACAGGAAGGTAAGAGAACAAACCACCCTGAGAGATGCAGATGAGGATTGCGCCTGTACCATCGTCGATAGACACTTCGTTGTAGATGTTGCCACCGATGTCGTTGCCAACTACGCGACCCTTAATCTGTACATCCTCTGTAATCTGCTCGTAAGAGTTTGTGGACGCATTGATAACGCTTTCGTATTTTTCCTTCAAACTGCCGATGGTGATTACGTTAGTCTCAGCAATCTCTTGATTGCCATAGGCTTTATTTAGTGCCTCGGTGTTTGGAGTGTCCCAATCATCGTCCATACAACCAGTAAACAGGCTGCATGCGAGCACTAACATTAATAGATATTTAATATTTTTCATTTCAGTGAGTCGTTTAGAATCTGTAAGTCAAGTTAATCATGCCGTTTGTACCGTATGCATAGTACTTCTTAGGATTCTTAGAGAATCTGTAAGAACGTGCGTTGCCCGATGATGTGACGTCAGAACGGCTCTGCTCGTATCCACCTGTGCAGATGCGGGTGTTGTTGAGGATATTGGTAACCATCAAGTTGATGCTCAACTGTCCAGTCTTCAAGCGCAATGTCTTACCAATGCTACCATCGAGCATGAATCCGCCATTACCCTTATCCTGTGCTGAAGGCTCCTGGTTGAGTTTGCTCAAAGGACCATCCATACGATAGTATGTAGAGTAGCTGAGATAGATTCTGTCGTAGTAGTTGCCATTGAGGTCGATAAACCATCCACCCTGGTGGTAGCTAAAGCCTGCACCAGCAGCTGTAAGAGGAGTACCGCTCTCGCGCATACCTGTGCAACGAAGGATATCGTCGTTGTATGTACCCTGTGTAGAGTTCAAGTAGCGAACATTAGCGTCGTCAATATACTTAGCCTCGCTGATAGTACCGATAAACTTCAAGTCGAGATAAGAAGCGAGCTTGAACTTCAAACCTGCCTCAACACCATAGTATTCCTTGGTGTTGCCTGTAGATGAAACATAAGAGAACGAGTTGATGTCGTCGAAGTAGAAGCATGTCCACTCAGTAACATTGTCAAGACGGCTGTAGTATGCGTTTACGTTGGCGTGCACCCAAGCGTTCTGATACTGATAGCCGAACTCGCTGCTAAATACGCGCTCATTCTTGAGGTTCTTCACGAAGTCGTTGTTCATCTCTGCAGCCTGGAAAGCTGTAGATGCTGTAGGAGCATTCCACTGATAGCCAACGCCGAGAGAGAATGTGTGACCATGACCTGCTGAGAATGTCATGGCAGCCTTTGCGCCACCATCACAGAAGTTTGCCAAACCACTCTTACCATATGAGTTGTTAGGGAACAAACCATTGCGCATCTTACCATTACGCTCCATAGAAGTAGCTCCGATACGTCCTGCAACGAGGAAGTTGAAACGTCTCATGTTGCGAGTGTAGCTTGTCCATACCGAACCCTTGTTTACGCGGATGTCGTAGTCGTAGCCAAACTTGTCGCCTTCGCCAACAACACGGTTAGGGTTGTTGAGGTCGTACTGCACCTCGTTAGAACCAGGAGCGTATGTACCGATGGCGTATGTATTGATATTGTGGAATGTTGTTGCACCCAATAGGTCGTCCATTGTCTGATAGTGCTTGGTGTTGCTTGTAGAAAGCAAGTAACCAATATTCCATTTGCTCTTCTTGTCGAGATGAGCATTGAGAGTAGACGACAATGTTATCATGCTCTGGTCGTTGTGGCGCTTCTGGATATAGTACATAGCGTCGGCACCCTGAGCAGATGCATTTCTATTAGAAAGGTATAGACGATCCCAGTTAATCTGGCGGTTAGCCTTGCTTGAGCTCAAGTATTCGTAAGCCAACTTCCAATCTTCCAAAGCCTGGTCAGTCTGGAACTGTGTGTTGTCGCCCCAAACATCATAATAGCTTGATGGCAACATCTTCCAGTAGTCAGGATGTGGGTTATCAGAATTATTGTAGTTGAGCTTTGTTGAGCTATACCAACCATACTTACCAGCAAGAGTTGTAGTAACCTTCATATCGTCGTTGATCTTCCAATCCCATGTCAGCAAAGCTGTAGGAGCGAAGTCGTTAACGATACGAGAGTTTCTCTTCTTACCGTTTTGGTAACCCCAATAAGGGTTGTAAGTGTTGTCGTTAGCAATCCAATACATTTCGTCGGTAGAAGCTCCCTGCGATGCACGTTCGGTAGGGTTGCCCCATGTGGCGAAAGTAAGAGAATGTTTGTTGTTTTCACCAAAGAGTTTCTGCACACCGAGATAGTAAGAAAGAGCATTATAGAATGTTCCCTCTACATAACCCTTGTCTGCCCAACGATAAGTGACGTTGGCACTAACAGCCCAACCCTTAGAGTTGAGTCCGCTGTTATAGGTGTACATACCGCGTACGGTATAGTTGCGGTTAGCACCAGCGAGAGATATACGCTGGCCTACAGCCATGTTGGCAGGACGGAAGTCGTAGTTGTTACTTCCCGCCATGTTTGACATGTTGAATGCATTTTCTTCGAAAGGCATTGCAGAGTCCATGTTTCTTGTCTGCTGATTCAAACCACCAACAAGAGAATAGCGGAATTGACCTGTCTCCATATCGTTCATTGGCGCGCCATTGATGTAAACATCATTGTATTTCTGATTAAAGGCGCGATACCTGAACCTTACTGGCGAGAACAGATATCCCACTTGAGAGGCATAGATATTTGAGTTAGAGTTGATGATGGTGACATTCTGTGAAAAGTTGTCTTCCTCACCCAACTGTGCCTCCGTGAAAGTGAAAGCCTGTTCGCCCATAATGGCACCCATCTGACCTATAGAGTCATTTTGGGCTATTGCCAAAGAGGTAGAGCTGAGAGCAATCACAGCTAAAGTTAGCTTTTTTTTCATAAGAGATAATTTGGATTAATAAATGATTATTCTGCAAAGTAAATAAATATATTCGACAATAACGAGTCTTTTTTATTATTTTTTCATTAAACATGCATTTTATTAGATAAAAATTACGATATTTGCAGCAGATAAATATATAATTATATGAAAAAGCTACTTTTGACCTTTGCAGCTGCGCTGCTCGTATCCTTTTTTGCATCTGCACAGAAGAAGTATTCTGTTTATGCAGTAGGATTCTACAACCAGGAAAACCTCTTCGATACTTGTCATGACGAGGGAAAGAAGGACTATGACTTCTTGCCTAATGGTTCTTATCATTGGGACGGACTGAAGTATTCACACAAGCTCCACAACATGGCTCGCGCTCTTGCCGATATGGGTACTGATGTGTTGCCGAATGTGGGTTGCGCAATGATTGGTTTGTCTGAGGTAGAGAATGCTAAGGTGCTTACCGACCTTGTTAATCAGCCTGCTCTAAAGGCTCGCAACATGCAGTTTGTGCATATAGAAGGTCCAGACAAGCGAGGCATCGATTGTGCTATGCTCTATAATCCAGCATTGTTTAAACTCGAAAGTGACACCTTATATCAATATGTGCAGGAGCTTGAGAAAGATAGCGCATTTAAGACTCGTGGCTTCCTGACCATTCATGGCAGATTGGCTGACGAACCTGTGACTGTTATCGTGTGTCACTGGCCAAGCCGTTTCAGCGGTTCTTTCTATCGTGAGTCTGCTGCTCGCCAGGTGAAAGCCATCAAGGACGAATTGTTGAAGAAAAATCCTGAGAGAAAGATCTTCGTTGTGGGCGATATGAACGACGACCCTGTAGACAAGAGTATGTATCAGATATTGGGTGCAAAGCCAGAGATTTCTAAGGTTAAGGATGGCGACATGTATAACCCATGGTATAATCTGTTGGCAAAGCAAGGTGTAGGTACCTTGTCTTATAATGGTGCATGGAACCTCTTCGACCAGATTGTGATGACACCAAACCTTCTTGACCGAGCAGGTAAGAAAGACTTCTCTAAGCTCACATTCTGGAAGCATGCCATTCAGCGTATGCCATATCTGTTCCAGACAGAAGGTAAATATAAGGGCACACCTAAGCGTACTACTGCTGGCGGTGTATGGCTCGATGGTTATTCAGACCACTTGCCAGTTTGCGTATATCTTGTTAAGGAGCAGAAGTAAGCTCATCGCTAATATTAAATATTGATGATGCAAACAGAAAGTCATCCTTTCGAACCTTTCTTGCCCAAGAATGCACGACTGCTGATGCTTGGCACATTTCCACCTGCGGAAAAACGTTGGAGCATGAAGTTCTATTATCCTAACTTCACCAATGATATGTGGCGCATCTTTGGAATCTGCTTCTTTGGCAAGAAAGATTTTTTTATAAAGCCTGAGGAGAAGCGCTTCGACCTTGAGCGGATAATAGAGTTTCTCAACGATAAGGGTATCGCCATGTATGATACAGCAACAAAGGTGATACGAACTAAGAATACAGCTTCTGATAAAGATCTGCAGATTGTGGAGCAGACAGACTTCGACGCTATGCTTCGCACATTGCCTGAATGTAAAGCGGTGGTAACGGCAGGACAGTTGGCAACTTCAGTCTTTGCTTCTCACTATGGTATCGCTGAGCCAAAGGTTGGAAGCTATACAGAGTTCAGTTGCGAAGGCAGAACCATTCGCCTATATCGTATGCCAAGTAGTTCGCGTGCTTATCCGATGAAGACAGAAAGCAAGGCTGAGATTTACCAAACAATGTTCGATTATCTATTTTAAATTTACACCTTATTATATATATGCACTATGAACAAAGATGATATCACAATAATAGGTATTGCCGGAGGTACAGGCTCTGGCAAGACAACTGTGGTAAGAAAGATTGTAGAGGCTTTACCTCCTCACTATGTAGCCGTTGTGCCTCTCGACTCTTACTACAACGATACCACAGGCATGACCGATGAAGAACGCCATGCCATCAACTTCGACCATCCTGATGCTTTCGACTGGAAACTCTTGCACAAGCAGGTGCACGAACTTCGAGAGGGTAGAGCTATTGAGCAACCTACATATTCGTATCTCAAGTGCAATCGCTTGCCTGAGACAATACATGTAGAGCCAAAGCCTGTTATCATTATCGAGGGTATCATGACATTGCTCAACAAGAAGCTTCGCGACCTTATGGACTTAAAGATATTCGTGGATTGCGACCCTGATGAGCGACTGATACGCAACATACAGCGCGATACTATCGACCGTGGACGAACAGTCAGCATGGTTGTTGATCGCTACTTGGAAGTGCTCAAGCCTATGCACGAGCAGTTTATTGAGCCTACAAAGCGATATGCCGACCTAATAATACCACAAGGTGGTGAGAATGCTAAGGGTATTGCTATATTGTGTAAGTATATCGAAGGCATTATTCCTAACGAATAACAGCTCGTTGATGATATAAATAAAATAAGCACCATGCATGCGAGATTTGCTCTCCATAGCATGGTGCTTGTCTTTTATATTATTTCTATTTCTTATTTCTCTTCTATAGCTTCGCCTGCTGATGTGTCTTCTGCTTCAGCTGTCATAGCTTCGTCGGCTGCCTTGGCAAGTTTTTCGAATGCCTTCTTTACTCTATATATCTTTATGGCGTTGATACATTCTATCATACCATAGATCATCATACACCAGCCAATGACGAACAATGGAGCACTGGCTATTGTGGAAGGTCGCACTACGGCGATTATGCCAACAAGCAATACCAACGAAGGCATCAACCACCATACCAAGCCAATACGAGCAAAGCGTGTGGCAGAAGCAAGAGTGAAGAATTGGTTTAGGGCACCCACAATCAATATTGCTGCCAATACATACATCAGTCCGGTGATGAATGTTGCAGGCATCATGGCGAGAACAATACCAAGTATGATGCTACCTATGCCTGCTATTGGGAATTGTGGCTTTGTGCCAAGAATCTGGCTGCCATTGGCATCAAAGAGCTGAGGATCGTCGGCATGACGCTTCTGCGAAAAGTATATTAGGCATGAAATTAAACCAGAGAGGAAAAACAATACTCCTATAGCTATGGTTATCCATGTCACAGTCTGTTCTCTATATTTCACCAACAATGCTCCTACTATAATAGAGCAGATGGCTCTGAATGCTGAACCTTGTAGTACTTTCATGATTTAGTTTGTAATTTTAGCTTAATTATGACGTGTGTGATAATATAATAATCTATGACAGATGCAAAAATAACAACTTATTTGCAAAGTAGCAATTATTTTTAGTACTTTTGCCTCTCGAAAGATAAAAACACACTTTTGGTATGACAAAATTATATTTAGTGCGCCATGGCGAGACCGTGGACAATGTGAATCAGATATTGCAAGGACAAACTCCTGGCATGCTCAATGATAATGGTAGGGAGCAGGCACAAGAGGTGGCTTTGCGTATGAAGGATGCAAAGATTGATGCCTTTGTTTCGAGCGACTTATATCGCTCTATCGAGACTTGCGAGATTATTGCAGAGCCACATGGCATGCAAGTTCGCACCACACCTCTGCTTCGTGAGCGTGACTGGGGAAGTTTTACTGGTAAGTTTATTCCTGACCTTAAGGATAAAACATGGCCCGATGACATAGAGACGTTGGCAGATATGAAGACTCGTGCCAGCAAGTTTATGGAATGGCTAAAGACTGAATATCCCAACAAGGTGGTGCTTGCCGTAGGTCATGGCATCATCAATAAGGCTATACAGAGCGTGTATACTGGTAAGCCAATGAATGAGATTCAGAAAATGAAGAATGCCGATGTAATAGAATTATCGCTATAAAAGAAATAAGGCAGGTGTCGTTTCCAATTTCTTGGAGCAGACACCTGCCTTTTTTATTTATATCAATTTAGAGAAAGTGCTATTGAGAGAGTTATCTTCTTCCACCAAAGTGGCTACCACCATTGCTCGCACCACCACCTACAGAAGAACGTGTGCTTGATGAACGGCTAAAGCCGCCAAATGAACGATTGCTTGATGATGAGCTGCTGCCGCCAAATGAACGGTTGCTTGATGATGAGCTACTGCCACCGAATGAACGATTGCTTGATGATGAGCTACTGCCACCAAATGAGCGGTTGCTTGATGAAGAGCTGTTGCCACCAAACGAACGGTTGCTTGATGATGATCTGTTGCTTCCACCAAATGAGCGGTTGCTTGATGATGAGCTGTTGCCACCGAATGATGAAGAGCCTGATGATCTGCTACCGCCAAAGATGCGAGTAGGAGTGCTACTTGATGTAGAGCTATTTACACGATTGTTTGTAGAATTGCCATTGGTAGGAGTGAATGTGCGGTTAGGAGTGGTTGTCGATGAACTTCCACCAAATCTGAATCCACCATTGCTGCTTGGTCTACCGTTTACTGAAGAAGAACCTTTGTCAGTATTATTGCGTGTGCTACTTCCGCGGTCGCCGCTACCAAAATGTCTGTTACCAATGGCTTGTCCATGATTCTGACTACCATTGCCAAATCGTGCAGGCTTGTTACCATGGTATCCATGACCATAGTCGCCACGATCGAAGCCATCTCTCATACCCCATCTTCTGTCAGAACCAGGACGTGGTCCACCATAAGTTCTGCCATGATACCATGATCTACCACCATTTGTGCGCCAACTATGTCCGCCACGATAAACTGCATAGAAGTGAGGGCGACCGAAGTAGAAATATGTGCGATGTGGATATCGAGCATAGATTCCGAAGTGCCAGCATCCTGCATTCCAATATATTGGACGATAGAAATATGAAGCTGCGCAGAACAAGCGATACTGCCAATCGAGG
>HF993977.1 GCA_000436915.1 Prevotella sp. CAG:1092
TAGCAGGGATGTTAGCTACGCCATGCTGAGAAGTTGTGATATCGTTGAGTTCGTTGAACTTATAGCCAGACTTAGCAGCATTCTTCTCGATAGCGTCGATAGTAGCGTTTGCGCTTACGAAAGAGCTAAACTTGTTGTATGCTGTGCGGTAAGTATCCTTAGAGAAGTCAACGTTGCGCTTGATAACAGCAGCCTGATACTTAGTAACCATAGCCTTGCGGTCGAGAACCTGAAGAACGAGGTTGCCCTGCGAGAGCTTGATGTTCTTGATTTCGTTAACGCTCATATTGTTAAGGCTCTCGATATAGTTCTTAGTATCGTTGTCCATAGAAGGAGCATTCTGATACTGACGTGTTGTCATCCAAGTTTTTTCGCCATTCTGACCATACTTCTTAGCCAAAGCCTCGAAGTCAGCACCTGCTGCAAGAGCGGTATAGATAGAGTCGGCACGCTTTGTAGCCTCTTCTGTAGTCTGACCGCCAACCTGGATTACGCGATACTGAACTGAGTCTGGCAACTGCTGCTTAGCAACGAGCTTGATAACGTTAAGAGTATTGTCCATAGTGTTCTCAACAGGAGTAGAAACCTGACCAACAGCCATAGAGTCGAGACGAGCTGCGATGTCTGAAGGATAAGCCTCCTTAAGAACAGGAATACCGAGGTAGTTGACAGAAGAAGTGCTCTTGCGAACTACGTCGCCAGGGTTCTGAGCCTCTGCAAGTTCTGTAGCATATCCCTTGAACTCCTTCTGAAGAGCTGCACGGTCGGCAGCAGATGCCTTAACCTGGATATCGATATACTTGATATCGCGGCTCTCTACATACTGTTCGAAGCGTGGCTTCATTTCCTCATACTTAGCCTTGAGGTCGCTCTCGGTAACCTGTACCTTGTCGTCCTGGATTGCGCTATATGGGAAAGCAGCAAGTTCAATCTGAGCCTCCTCGTTAGCGTCGTTGAATGCCATCTTAGCCTCTACAGGGTTAGAGAGCAAGCAATGAGCGAGAAGCGACTGATACTTCTGGATAAGAGTCTGCTGACGGAGAGTCTTCTCGATATAAGTCCAATACTTATAGATAGACTCCATCTGCTGAGCAGCCTGAGGGTTTGTACCCTTCTGAGTCTTGTACTGAGCCAAGAACTGCTGCAAAGTATTAACGTCGAAACGTCCTGTCTGACGGTTTACGAAAGGTGTAGAAAGAAGCATCTGGTTAGTACCCTGGCGAAGGATGTCCTGCATCTCCTCGTCTGTTACGGTAAGACCAAGCTTTTCGCACTCGTTAGCGATAACCTTGTACTGAACCAAAGTCTGCCAAACGCCATCACGAAGCTGCGAGAGCTGAGCTTCATTAAGGTTGTCCTGACCCTGAAGCTTCATAGCCTCTGAAACTTCATCTACGAGCTTAGAGAAATCCATCATATTGATTTTCTCGCCCAACACTTCGCCTACTTGCTGTCTTTGTTCGTTCTGAGTAGATTCACAAGAACGGAAGAACTCTTCGGCAATGAATGCAAAAAGGCCAAGTCCGATAATGCATATCAGAATCATGCCTTTGCTTCTAATTTTTCCTAATGCTGCCATTACTTTTAATTGTTTTATTTTATTTGTTTTATTCTTTTATTCACAAAATGCCTACAAAAATACTAATTATTTATTAAATAAGTGAATATTTTGTTTGAAAAATTATTGTGTTAGTGGTTTTTGTTACGATATTTAGCTATTAGCTTAGTATTTTCAGCTTCACGAGCTCTATTTTGGTCATAGTATTCTTCAATATCTTGAACTCATACTTGCCTATTGTCACCACCTCGTTGAGCTTAGGGAAGCTTTGATAATAGTGCAGAATCATACCTCCGAGCGTCATATAGTCGTCGCTCTCAGGTAGGTCGAGGTCGAAGAGTTCGTTTACCTTATCAATCTCCAAACGTGCGGAGAGAATATACTCGTGGTCTTCTGTCTGTACGGCTGTATACTTGGTGCTATCATGTTCGTCTTCGATGTCGCCAAAGATTTCTTCCACGATATCTTCGAGCGATACCAATCCGCTTGTACCACCAAATTCGTCGACCACAATAGCCAACGATTTCTTCTGCTGCATGAATAGTTTCATGAGCTTCTGAGCTGCCATAGTTTCAGGCACAAAAGGTATTTTTAGAATCTTCTGTTTCCAGTCGTCTGGGCAACGGAACATCTCGGAACTATGAATATAGCCCACCACATGGTCGATGTCGCCTTGGTATACGATAATCTTCGAATTGCCGCTCTCTATAAACATCTGCTCCAGCTGCTGCAGGTTGCAGGTATCCATGTCTACGGCATTTATTTCGGTACGCGGAATCATGCAGTCGCGCACCTTGGTATCTGAGAAGTCAAGAGCGTTTTGGAATATCTTCACCTCGTCGTCGATATCTTCTTCATTCTTTGCATTATCGATGCTCGATTGCACAAGATAGTCGAGGTCTACCTTTGTGAATCCCTCGTCGTCGGTTTGTTTCTGCATTTTTATGCCAACCATTCTAAGAAGCATCTTCGATAAGAAAGTTGAGAATTTACTTATTGGCCAAAGCACAACATAGAATACGTATGCCATAGGCGCAAAGAACGACAGCAGACGGTTTGGGCTGCTCTTAAACAAGGTCTTGGGTAGAAATTCGCCCGTGAACAACACGATAAGTGTTGAGAGAATGGTGTCGGCAGGAACCGTAAAGGCTGGGTCGGCACCACGGAAAATGGTATTGTCGAAGAATCGAGCTATCAAGATACCATAGATTACGAGCACGATATTGTTGCCCACGAGCATCGTAGAAACAAAGCCATTAGGATGACGATAGAAGAAGGAAATCAAGCGTTGCGACAAGGCGTTGCGCTCTTTATCCATCTCCGCAAGCATTCTGTTGCTTGCCACAAAGGCAATCTCCATTCCTGAAAAGAAGGCGGAGAAGGCCATGGTTACGAGTATTCCTATGACTAAAGGTAAATCTATAGTTGTTTCCATGATTAATGCATTAATGGTATTGTTGTGTTCTTGCGTTGTGGCAAGGCTTGAGGCCGTTGAGCCTTAAGTATAGAGTCTTGATTTTGTTTCACGCTATCTGGCTCCGACGAAGCTCCGCCATCAAAGTCGCTCTTCTCGAACGAGCCCTTAGAATTGCTCACATAATATTTGGTCATATTCTCGTTGCTACGGAAATATGATCCTTGGAGTTCGCGCTCAGGAGTTACCAGATGCGAGAATACGTTTGAATAAAGCTCATGGCTACGCTCGTCCCAAAACAGCTGTTCGCTCGTGAAGCGAATGCCCGACTTGGTGAGAATGCGCACACGCGAGCGCAACTCCCACAATCGCAACTGGTCGTAATAGTAAGCCGTGTCGCATTGGATATACGACTCCACATGGAATTTCTCGTCAAACTGCTCCAGGAACAATCCTTTATCGAAAGTCCATCGCGAAGGGTTCTTCACAATATTCACATCCCAACGCTCAGCCACGATACGATATTTTATCACGCCCGAGTCTGAGATAAGAGTGTTTACGCCATAGCTCGTCATCATCGACACGGAGTCGCGATCACGAATGGCAGAAGCAATATGCTCCTTACGCTCGTCGCATGATGCAACAAACGTAAGGAGCATTATCATTATTATCGAAATAGATTTTATCGGTTTCAACATGGTTATATTATTCCACTTTCCACTTAGCGAACCAACGTTCATTGAATGTCAGACCTATGTTGATACGGAAAGTATTCTCGGTAACGAATCGGTTGCACTTCAAGTTCACCCATTGGGCGCTTATGTTAAGGATAGACCTACTATTATATGAGTTCATAATAGGAATACCGAAACCAAAGCTTGCGCTAAGTTCTTTTGGTCCGTCGCCACCATCTACGTTAAGATAAGGTGTAACGTACGACACTCCTGCACGATATTTGATGCGCTTGATAAACGAGCGACTATCTTCCTCAGGACAAATCTCGGTACCGAGTGTAAACTTATGGCGGTCTTTAAATGCATTATCGTTCATCACATACGACTGCTCTGGTTTGGCGTCGGCTTTATATACAGGAAAACTTACCGAAGCCCATTTCTGCAGATTATAGTCGAAGCCAATCTTCAACTTATTATTATGGTTGTACATAAAACCAGCTCCTATGCTATGAGGAATAGCCAATTTCATGTTCTCCTGTCCTGCCGAAGGATAGCTGGCAGTATCAAATACAATCTCAAGCATAGGGTTGCCTCCGATATCGTGACCCAACGAATAGGTTACGCCCACGGTCAACTCATCCTTCTTGTTCAATCGTGTGGTATATTGCGCACCAAAGTCGAGCTTATAGTTTCTCACCTCGGCTGTATATCGCTTGGTAAGTGAGTTGGCATAAGAATTTGTGTAGCTATTCACAACGGTTCGTGTATAGTTACCCCACATATATCCAACATTAGCACCAATAGAGAAGCCCTTTACCGGTTCCCATCCTGCGCCAAGATAAACAAGATGCAGACCGCCCGTACCACTATATGTATTGAGCGCAGACAGACTACCTGTAGCATCAAGATTCTGACTAACGGAATAGTTGTAGCCCACATTTGTATAAGGAAGAATACCGAAGCTCACGCCCAAATGCTTGAAAGCTCGAAATCCTGCAACAGCATATTCAAAGTCGGCATTATTGGCATTAATCTTTCGTCCACCCTCTTTAAAGTTTGTCTTCTGTCCCGACATACCCATATCAAAGATAAAGGTAAGGCTATCCAGTTGGGAATAAGATGCAGGGTTGATATGATTTATCTGATTATGCTCATGGAAACCATAAGCCAATCCGTTCATACCTCTATTGAAGCCACTCGCCTGTTCCGACAATTGACCTAAGCCAAGTTGGCTATAAGGAGAGTTCGTGCCACTTTGTGCAAGTGTGTTGGTAGCAGCCGCCATCAATACGGCCATGCTTAGAAGTTTTCTCATTATTATATATAATATGTACTCGTATTTTGGAATTTGAATGCAAAAGTATTGAAAAAAATCGAAATAATAGCACGATAAGTCGGAAATATAAGTTATTTTTGCATCGTGAAACGATTTAGACGTATTTTAAGGATTATATCGTTGGTGTTTTTTGTATTATTAACTACCAACGCCAAGGGACAAACCGCAGACTCCATCATCAGCAATATGGATAATGTTGAGGTGAGCCTTCTTACTTGTGGACCAGGCAACGAAGTTTATTCGTTGTTCGGACATACTGCCATCAGGGTTTGCCAACCGTCTCGCGGGATGGATATTGTGGTAAACTACGGAATGTTCTCGTTCAAGCAGAAATATTTTATTCCTCGCTTCGTTCTCGGTCTTACCGACTATCAGATGGGAATAACCACGTTCGACGACTTCAAGGCTGAATACGAATATGAGCAAAGATGGGTGTTTGAGCAAACATTAAATCTTACATCTAAGGAGAAATCTGCCTTGCTTCAAGCCATCGACCGAAACTATAAGCCCGAGAACGTAACTTACAGATATAACTTCTTTTACAACAACTGTACAACAAAGGCTCGCGACCTTATAGCCGCAAATATTGATGGAAAGATAAAATACAATTCCGCTACAAGCGAATATCCATCTTTTCGTGAGCTTTGCCACTCTAAGACCTTTAATAACAGATGGTCGCAATTTGGCAACGACCTCTTGCTTGGCATACAGGCCGACCTGCCTACCAACATAAGCGAGCAACAATTCTTGCCCGAAAATCTTGAGCACGACTTCAGCAACGCCACTATTGAGACTAATACCGACGAAGCCAACAACACTACAATTGGCACCAACAACGCTTCGCCAAGAAAGCTCGTAAGCCACGAGGAATACATCATTCCGAAAGACGTAGCGGCTTCTGCCATCCCCGATTCCTTGCCTTCGCCACGAGCTTTGGCAATCGTCATCGCTATTATTATAATAGGTGTAAGCCTCATAGAATACTTTTGGAGCAAGAACTTATGGCTCACGGATGCCATTCTCATGCCAGCAATAGGATTGGCTGGAATGATACTCTTCGTGATGATATTCTCGAAGCATCCTACCGTCAACATCAATTTCCAAATCCTGATTCTCAACCCTATCGCTCTCTTCATGGCGATTCCTATGGTGAAGAAGCAACGCAAGGGAATGCTGACATGGTGGCACAAAACATACGTTTTCTGCCTCTTCCTGGGCATATTATGCGGATTATTCCAAGATTATGCCGAGGGTATTAGAATTTTGGCATTATCTTTGCTTGTAAGATACACGATAGTAATATTCTGCTTAAAGAAGCACGCTATAAAGCAACGCCCCATCAAACACTAATTAACTATCAGAAGCACCCCATATAAAAATATTAATGAATAGATATTTAGCCATCATAATAGCTGCCCTGACAGCAACCGAGATGCAGGCTTTCCAGCTTGCACCACGTCTCGTTGTAAATATCGCTATCGACCAATTGCGCTCCGACTATATGGAAGCCTTTGCTCCTTTTTATGGCAAAGACGGACTACGTAAGCTCATGGAGCAAAGCACGGTCTACGATGCGGCAAGCTATCCTTATGCTCCTGTAGACAAGGCTTCGGCTTTGGCTACTCTTTCTACTGGCACCCCACCCTATTATCACGGCATAGTTTCCACAAAATGGCTCGATCGCCAAACTCTACGCCCCGTTTTCTGTATCGAAGACCACACTCATTATCTTTCGCCATCTAAGCTCTCTACCTCTACTTTAGGCGACGAGCTAAAGATAAATACCAACGGTTCTGCTATAGTCTATTCTGTAGCAGCTGCTCCCGAATGTGCCATTCTTGCGGCTGGCCATGCGGCTGATGCAGCCATGTGGATAGACGCAAAGACGGGCAAATGGCGCACATCTACTTACTATAGTGCCACTCCGCCAGCTTGGTTTAAGGCATATACATCAATCACTTCGCCTACCTCAAACAGCAAGACCAATAGCAACGATGCCGTGGTCGACTTATCGTTGCAGGCTATAAAGTCGGCTGCCATGGGCAAAGACGACGTTTCCGACATCATCAGCATCACGCTCTCGGCAACCAAGGATGACGGGCAACCTACCATCAATTGGAAAACCGAGATGGAGAGTGTATACCGCCAACTCGACAGCACTCTCGGCCGACTAATCTCGGGCATCGAAAAGGAGGTGGGCTTGGAGCATACCTTGTTCGTGATTACGAGCACGGGATATGCTGAAGAAACGGCTACCGACCTGTCGAAATACCGCATTCCTACAGGCACCTTCTATATCAATCGCACAGCCAACCTGCTGAACATGTACCTTAGTGCCATCTACGGTCAGGGACGCTATGCCGAAGCTTGCTACCACAATCAGATTTATCTCAACCACAAGCTCATAGAGCAAAAGAAGTTGAGCCTAAACGACGTGCTTAGCCGTTCGCAAGAATTCCTCGTGCTTAGCGCAGGAGTTAGCGACGTGTATACTACCGACCGATTGTTGGCTGGCAACAACGACATCTTGAAAATCAGAAACGGTTTCAATCCTAACCTTAATGGCGACATCACTATCGAGGTTAAGCCAGGATGGAAACTCCTCAACGAAGATACACAAGAAACATATACAAGCCGCGCAGGCTTTGTTCCGTTCCCTATCATTATTTATGGAGCCGGAACAAAACCTCAACGCATAAATACGCAGGTTACGGTCGACCGAATTGCGCCAACCATAGCCAAAAGCATACGCATCAGAGCGCCTAATGCCTGCTCTGCGGCGCCTTTGTTCTAATCCATCACCCTCTTCTCACCCTCATTTTAGGGCAAATACGTTGATAAATATCTTAAAAGAGTGCATATTAACAATTTTTATTTGTAAATTTGCACCCAATATATCTATTATCATAATTCAAGAAAACAAAAAAAATACAATATAATGAACTTCAACCAAATCTTAAAGTCATTGTTTGGCGACAAATCAAGCCGTGACATGAAACTGATCAAGCCTCTCGTTGAAAAGGTGAAGGCTGCTTATCCTGAAATACAAAAACTCACCAACGACGAGTTGCGTGCTAAGACTAAGGAGATTCAGGCCTACATCCAAAACTCAGCTAAGGAGCAGAAGGCTCAGATCGACGAGCTAAAGGCTAAAATCGAAGACACTCCTATCGACGAGCGCGAAGAAATCTTTGCTAAGATTGACAAGCTCGACAAAGAGGTTTTGGATATCTACGAGAAAGCTCTCGACGAGGTTATGCCTGTGGCATTTAGCATCGTGAAAGATACCGCACGTCGTTTCGCAGAAAACGAGGAGACTGTTGTTACAGCTACCGACTTCGACCGCGAATTGGCTGCAAATCCAAAGAACGACTTTATCACTATCGATGGCGACAAGGCTATCTACCATAATCATTGGACTGCTGGTGGCAACGACCTCAAGTGGGAAATGGTTCACTACGACGTTCAGATCTTTGGTGGTACCGTGCTCCATCAGGGTAAGATTGCCGAAATGGCTACTGGTGAGGGTAAGACTCTCGTGGCTACTCTCCCTGTATTCCTCAACGCCCTCACAGGTAATGGTGTTCACGTGGTAACTGTCAACGACTATTTGGCTAAGCGTGACTCTGAGTGGATGGGACCTCTCTATATGTTCAACGGTCTTTCTGTCGACTGTATCGACAAACATCGTCCTAACTCTCCTGAGCGTCGCAAGGCTTATCGTGCCGACATCACCTTCGGTACCAACAACGAGTTTGGTTTCGACTATCTTCGCGACAACATGGCCATGTCGCCTGCCGACCTTGTGCAGCGCCGCCACAACTATGCTATCGTCGATGAGGTCGACTCTGTGCTTATCGACGATGCTCGTACTCCTCTTATCATCTCTGGTCCTATCCCTAAGGGCGACGACCAGATGTTCGAGCAGTATCAGCCTTTGGTAGAACGCTTGTATGAAGTGCAGCGCAAGTTGGCTACCGAATTCCTTGCTGACGCTAAGCAGAAGATTTCTGAGGGCACAAAGAACAACGACCAGAAACTACAAGACGAGGGTTTCCTCTCGCTATATCGTTCATACAAGTGTTTGCCTAAAAACAAACCTCTCATCAAGTATCTCTCTGAAGAAGGTATCAAGGCTGGTATGCTCAAGACCGAGGAGATTTACATGGAAAACAACAACCGTCGTATGCCTGAGGCTGTTGAACCTCTCTACTTCGTTGTCGACGAGAAGCAGAAGTCGTGCGACCTTACCGACAAGGGTACCGACTGGTTGGCTAAGCAGGTCAACGATAAAGACCTCTTTGTGTTGCCTGATATCACCTCTCAGATGTCGGCTCTCGAAAACGAGACCGCTCTTAGCAACGAGGAGAAACTCCAGAAGAAGGATGAGCTCTTGGCTTACTATGGCGTGCAGAGCGAGCGTGTACACACTCTCCAGCAGTTGCTCAAGGCTTACACCATGTTCAACAAAGACGACGAATATGTCGTTATGGATGGCGAGGT
>HF993978.1 GCA_000436915.1 Prevotella sp. CAG:1092
ACAGAGGTAATAGATAAATATAATAAAAAAGTTTATAAAAATTGGTTTAACAGCAAAAAATATTTTGATAATTTAGTTTGGGATTTAAACTATTGTTATAATGATATATTCACCAATAAAGATGGTGATGCTAATTTAAGGAAATTCTATTCAAGTAAAATATTCACTCAAGAAGAATGGTATACTTTATTACCATATATTTGGTATAGAGATATTAATAAAGATTTTGATAAATTATCTAAAAAAGTAATTCCTCTATTTAATCGTATCGTGAAATATTGGAATGACTTGCATCTTGAATGTTGGCAAGGGATATTTAGCTTTGGCAGACATGAGCGTACAAAAAAATAAATCTCCAAAAGAATCCATAAACGCCCAAGAAAATGGAAAATTATACTGTGACACCCTATTAGATATTTATCCTATTTTTAAAGAATTTATAGATAAATGGGACAATTTCATAGATTGCCAATGTATATTTTATAGGTTTAGTAGAGCTATTGGACCTTATCAATATAAAGGATTATTATATAACCAAAAATATCAGAAAAATGAACAGTCTGAAACAAAAAATTAAGATGATATGGCAAATCCTTCGTGATAAACAAGCTGTAGTAATAACAGAAAACCACGGTAAACTGTGCTATAGTTGGAACACGAGAAGCATAGATGACGTTTTTCAAATGTGCCGAAAAGCGACCAATGAAATTTCTTTAAAAATCAATTAATTAACAGAATATAATAATATGACATTAGATGAAGCAATAGAACATTGTAAGGAGGTAGCTAAAGAGCAAGAAAATTGTAATGTTGGTTGTTCTTTAGAACATAGGCAATTAGCTATTTGGCTTAGTGCTTTGAAAGCTATTACAGAAAATAACTATTCTACAAAAAGTAATATGAAAAACTATATTGGAACAAAGGTCATTATGGCAGAGCCTATGACTGTGACAGAAGCACAGAAAGTGCTTGGTAGAGAAATTAAGCCAGCAACCGTTGAGGAAGATGGATACTTGGTCGAGTACAAGGACGGATATAAGTCTTGGTCTCCTAAGAGTACGTTTGAGGAAGCCTATCATGAAGTAAGCTCTGTTAACTTCGGAGGTGCTATCGACTTATTGAAGGCTGGTTTTGCTGTAAGACGAAAGGGATGGAATGGTAAGGGATTATTT
>HF993979.1 GCA_000436915.1 Prevotella sp. CAG:1092
GAACATTAAAAAGGGTACATCAAAGAAGTCAGAGAAGACGAAAAGATAGATGTCAGCCTTACCCCCTTAGGATATCAAAAGGCAGAAGGTGTTGCCAAGATAATTCTGGATTCGCTCAAAGCTCAAGGAAGATATGCGGCCAGTGAACCGAACCTATTTATTCTCTATTTCGCTGCAGCAAAAAAGCTTTCAAACAGGCAATCGGGGCTCTTTACAAACAAAAAATAATCAATATCGAGCCTGAAGGAATCCAATTAATCGATAAAGATTGATCACAAAAAAGGCCTGCAGTCGAAACTGCTAGCCTTTTCTGTGGAGATGGAGAGATTCGAATATAAAATTCACATAAATACACCGCAATAAATATCTTCCACATTTACAGATGATTTTAATATATAATAATACGTCTAAATATATTTGAATGTGTTTTGACAAACCAAAAACCGGATGTAATTTTGGATGTAAATATAGCATTCGGATATGATAGACATTAAACGAAATATAACCTTTTATACAGAAAAAAGGAAAACAAAGGACGGGCAATCGATCACAGAAAATGTGCCAATAAATTGCAGGGTTAGGTATCGTGGCCATACAGTGGTGTTTTTTACCGGCTACAGGATTGACATGGCAAAGTTCGATAGCAACAGACAAATAGTAAAGGCGAGATGCTACAACAAGTTTGGGGAATCCTCTGCCGATATAAACGCATCACTTGAGAACATGAGATCAAAAATACAGGATATATTTCGTGAGTTTTCTTTAAAAGACACCATACCTACGCCATCCCAATTAAAAGACCTGTATAACGAAAAAGCAGGAAAGAAGGTAAAAGGTAGCTCCGTCAAAGGATTTTTTGATTATTACGTTGAGTTTATGGACACCGTTGGTAAAAATAATGCTTGGACGGTAGAAACGAAGAAAAAACATAAAGTCATATATAATATTGTACAAAGCTGGAACCCGAACATATCTTTTCAGGATCTCACCGAATCGAAATTACTGTCATTCCTCGAATATTGCAGAAACAAGAGAGGTGTCAGAAATACGACTTTGGCAAAGCACCTCTCTTTTTTGAAAAGATTTCTTTCATGGGCCGAGCAGAAAGGGTACAACACTAATCATTCCTATAAAGATTTCTCCCCGAAATTGAAAGGTGCTAAATTTGATTTTAAGAAAGTGATATATCTGACATGGGATGAACTTATGAGAATCTACAATATGGATATCCCTCAAAACAAATCCTATTTAATTCCATCAAGAGACACATTTTGTTTATGTTGCTTCACTGGCCTAAGGTATTCAGACGTTTATAAGCTAAAAAAGTCCGACATACACAATAACAAAATAGAGATAGTAACACAAAAAGATGTTGACAATATATCTATAGAGCTAAACAAATACAGTCTATCGATACTAAATAAATACAAAGATGAAAACTACAAAAACGACAAAGCTCTACCAGTACCGGTTAATCAGAGGTACAATCTGTATCTAAAAGAGATAGGCAAAATGGCCGAACTAAACGAAAAGATCACAGAAGTGTGGTATGAAGGGAATGAGAGAAAAGAAGAAGTTTTCTTAAAATACGAGAAATTAACAACTCATGTAGCCAGAAAGACTTTTGTCGTCAATGCTCTTACACTGGGAATACCCGCAACAGTCATCATGAGATGGACAGGACACTCCGATTTAAAAGCGATGAAGCCATACATGAAAATTGTTGATAAACTAAAAGAGGAAGAAATGAATAAATTCAATAACATTTAATCTCCCCAATATAGGGGTTCCAATGGTATTCAACTAAAGAACCCCCTATATTGTTAAATCACTTTGCCGATAAACACATAAGCACCCTATATATCCCATATACTT
This sequence comes from Prevotella sp. CAG:1092, assembly GCA_000436915.1. GTDB lineage: Bacteria > Bacteroidota > Bacteroidia > Bacteroidales > Bacteroidaceae > Prevotella. Next base: position 1,876 of record HF993979.1, read on the forward strand.
CACATAAGGGGACATCAAAGTCTGAATACTTTGGATCGGGATTCAAGGAATGGCATTTAATGTATCCTTCTTTATCACATCGGTGAATTTCTTTAACTATAACTCCATTTGGAGTATCCAGCACATACGCCTTTCCCCAGTCAATAAATATAGCAGGATTTATCTTTTTTATAAGTATTCGAGATCCGGATGGGTATTCTGGAGCCATACTTTCCCCATATACAGTTATACCGAAGTCCACATTCTCTATAGGAGAAATAATAGCTTCACAGTTTTGAAGCATTGCTCCGGGTTCTGAAAATCCCGTCAAAGAACCTCCCATTGCAGACATCGGAAGAAGATAGGTTATATAACCAGATTTTTCCTTCCCGGATGCTTCACCAGCAACATCTTGATCATAGCTTTCATTCAGCATGTTGCCTTTGCCTGTTATAAGCCAATCCCTATTCAACTCCGGGAACACGACTGATATTTTATCTATTGTACTCCTTCTGGTTCCATCACCCATTTTATAAACAGCTCCATTTGAAAGTCCAACTTTCCTCTCAAACACAGCTGTATCCAACCCTTTATGGATGATAAACTTCATTATCCTTTCCTTTATAGTCATAACACAAATTGTTAAATAAATACAATACAATAGATTTATCTGATAAAAGATAGATATTATATCAGACTTATCCTTATATTTGCAATGTGATAAGAAAATAACATCACAAACATACGGATTTTAAAATTAAAAAACAATATGACATTAAAAGAAAGATACGAGATGGCAAAAGCTGGTACTAAGCCTGATACACCGGGCGCAGCCTTCATTAAAGAACTTGCCAAAGTGACAAAAAAAAGTGAAATAGCCGTACGTCGGTGGGTGTCTAACGGGGCAAACTGGTGTGCTCCAGATGAACTAACACAATATGTACTGGCTAAACATTTCAAAACAACACCAGAGGATTTGTTCCCTAAAAATTAAAAGAATGATGGACGACATTTTAAACAAACCGGCATTTACGCTAACAGCAGGCGAATTAATAGATCTTGTAGTCGAAAGGATTCAGAACAATTTGCCTAAAGTACATAAAAAAGGAGAAGATCGAAAATATCTGCATTCTCTCGGTGAGTTAGCACTGTCATTAGGATGTAGTCTTACAACTGTAAACATCAAGAAAAAGCAAGGTGTATTTGGTGATGCTATTAAGCAGAATGGCAAAATGTTACAAATAGACGAAGAACTGGCAAGAGAAAGATTCTGGTCTTCCCGAAAGCGAAATTAAAACAGGGCATAAGCCGAAAGCGTTCGGCT
>HF993980.1 GCA_000436915.1 Prevotella sp. CAG:1092
CAACTTGTTTTGAGCCGTTGCCATGAGCATGCGCCATTTCATATTAACTTTCTTAGCCGACGTTATATTCTGAGTCTTTTTAATAGTGCAAAGACTGTCGTAGGCAGCTTGCGGATTTGCATCCATAATGGAATCTATATGGTCAAGACGCGACAACAATGGATTGTTGTTGCTGCAGCTAACAGCAAATATTAGGATTAAGAATAGTAAATATCGCATTTAGTAAGGGCTTATTACAATTAAGTGCAAAATTAATACAAATTGGGAGAAATACAAAACGAGCGAGCCAATAATTTTGACTCGCTCGTTTGCCGATATTACATAAAGACAATACCTGCATTTTTATTGCCATTATAGTATGTTACTAAAAGCGGTAGCCTATAGAAACATATAAGCCATGATAGTTGTTTAAGCCCTTTGTGCGGAAATCGTGAAATGAATAGCCAACACCAACTACAGGAGAAAAGCGTGACTTTGGATTGCCTACCCAATACAAGCCCAACTTATAAGCAGTATTCTTGAAGTCAGAACTACCAATGGTTGAGGTTACCGATGCTCTCAACTCAAAAGCATCATTATTCTTAATCGTTGGAGGAAGAATAGTATAACTCAGTCCACCACCAAGGTTTATTGCCTGATTGTATTTGTGAGTCATGCCATCCTTTGGAATAAAATAGGTGCCCTCAGAAAGCGCATGGAGTGAGAAACGGTTTGTAAGACTATAATTCAAGTCGATATTTGCTCCGAAAGGAGTCATTTTGTCTTTAGGTGAGCCTGTGCCAAAGCCAAGCTCTATATGGAATTTGTCTAATGCGCTTTGAGCGTTGCTGCACAATGGTGTTGCTGATACTAAAGATAATAGCAACATGCTGAATAGTGTTTGTTTGTGTTTCATAACTGAATGTTTTGGTTTTGGTTTTGGTTTCCGCAAAAGTATCATTTTTTCTTCAACCGAACAAACAATATAGTGTCATTTTATCTAACATTAACTGTCAATACGTCTTGAACAATCTGCTTTTTAAGTAGTTATGAATAGTTAACAAAAAACTAAAACTGATGTCAATATCTATTGTTTTATGTAATTTTGCCAAAGAATATAGAATACACATTATTATATATATACTATATGATAAAGATTAAGCTCAACACCCATTTGAAAATAGCCATTGGATATATCGTGCTGATAGTAGTGCTGGGATTTTCTGGCTGGCTACTATATAGCAATATGCGGTCGCAACAGAATGTGAGCGAGGCTACGGTCATTTTTATGCGCCGACAGAATGCTGCCGAACAAATGATATATAGCATGCTTAAGGTTAGTACTGCCGAGCGTGCAGTCTGTCTTGGACAGGTGGAAGAGTGGTGGAGCTACAACGAAGCAGTAGACTCTGCTCGTAAGGCAACGGCAGGCTTGCGCTCGTTGGTAAGTGACCCACGACAGCAAGAGCGTATAGACTCGCTGCAGCTGCTGCTAACAATGAAATATAATAATGTGCGACTTGTTATGGCAGAATTAGTGAACGACAAGTCGGATACCCTATATTATAATAAGGTGAAGAATCTGTATAGCGGACATGATTCGCTCGTGATTCGTCCGAAGACTGCCGATACCAAAGAAAACAAGCAGACTGTGTATGAGGTGGTAAAGACGAAGCGTGGTTTCTTTGCCCGACTTGCAGATGCTTTTCGCAAGCAATATGCAGATACTGTGAGCGTTCGCCAAGAAGAACTTGGACAAGTCACCGACTCCGTGGGTCATACCATCAATATTGCTGATACCGTGGCTGATGTGCTGTCTGAGATTAAACTTGCAGAAAACAAGGCTAAACAACAGCATAAGGATAATGTAAATCGCAAAGCACGCAATCTGCAGATGGTTAGCATGCAGCTGGCTCAGCGTATGCAGCAACTATTGGAAGATGTACAGGGTGGAGAGCGTAGGTATCTGCAGCGAGCATTAGACAAAGACCTCGTAGTTCGTAAGGCCGCTTTCCGCAAGGTGGAAATGTTGGCAGTCCTATCGGTGGTATGTGTGGTGATACTCCTGCTTTTCATATATCGCGATATGCGCAAAGAGCGAATCTATCGCAATTATCTCGTTCAGGCTAAGGCTGAGACTGAAAAGCTAATGGCACAGCGCGAGCGACTGCTCCTTACTATAACCCACGATATCAAGGCTCCTGCAGCATCAATATCTGGCTTTATAGAGTTGTTGTCCGACCATGTGTCAGGCGAAAAAGCTAAGGCATGGCTTAGCAATATCCAGTCGTCTGCCAACCATTTGCTAAACCTCGTTACTGCTCTTTTGAACTATCATCAGTTAGAGAATGGCAAGATAAAACCGCAGAATGTCAGCTTCCGCCCATCGCAGCTCATAGAGAGTTGTGTGGCAGAGCGCCTACCTCAGGCACTGGAAAAATCTCTTGCCTTGGAATGTCATACCCAGAGGTGTGGCTCTAAGATGTGTGTTGCCGATGCATTCAGGATAAAGCAGATTATCGACAACCTCGTTAGCAATGCCTTGAAATATACCAAAGAGGGTAGGGTCGTTGTTGATGCCGCTGTCGTTGGTGGCGGTTGGCTAACCGTGAAGGTTGCCGATACAGGCGTAGGAATGACGGAAGAAGAATGTGAGCGAGTGTTTCAAGCTTTCACCCGATTGCCTGGAGCGCAAGGCATAGAGGGCGTAGGTCTTGGCTTGTCTATAGCCAAAGAAAACATAAAGATGCTGGGTGGCGACATCCAATTGCAGAGTACCAAGGGTGAAGGCTCTGTCTTCACAGTAAGAGTACCTGTGGCTATAGATTTCAACGATAGCTCAAAAGAAAAAGATGCTAAACGAGATGCTCCAAGCAGCAATATCACTAAGCATATTGCCGATACCGATACTTATAAAGTGTTGATTGTTGACGACGACTCTTTGCAGTTGCAATTGCTAAAGGAATTGCTTGCCAATATCAAGCCTGGACGTTGGAATGTCATAGCTTGTCAACATGTTGATGAAGCCATTCGTATGGTCAATACTTGGCATCCTCATATCCTGTTTGCTGATATCGAAATGCCAGAAATGGGTGGACGAGAACTCATCAGCAATATCGATCATAGCAATATGGTTGTAGTTGCTATGACTGCTCATGAGCGAAGCATAGAACCAGAGTTGCATAGCGCAGGCTTCGATGCTTGCCTGTTTAAGCCTTTTGGTGCAGTTGGGCTGACCACTCTCTTGTCGCAGCTCACTAACAAAGAGATTACTTCCGTTCGCGACATTGCTCCTGATGTAGCTTCATCATCAGCCGATGGCAATCAGTCGCAAGATAATGTCTCTCCATCTAATCGCTTTGCTGCATTAACCGTCTTTGCAGATGGCGATATTGAGGCTGAGCGCACAATATTGACAGATTTCAAAACGAGTCTTGACGAATATATATCGAGGTTGACTTCTGCTTTGAATATAGAATCAGAAGCCACATCAGCCAAAGATGCCACCTCGCTGTCGGCTCGTATAAAAGAAATTGGCAGTGTAGCGCATAAGCTCTTGCCAATAGCCTCTATGCTCAATCTCACTACTCTCAACACCATCCAGCAGTTGTCGCCCGAGCATATCGCTGAACTTGAACCTTCGCAAGCCAATAAACTTGCTGCCGAAGTGCTTAATGAACTGCGTGGAGTGAAGGCAGAATTAGTAAAAATGCTATAGTTAAGCAGTAGGAAATGTATAGTTAAGCAGTAAAAATACTATAGTTGATTAGTAGAAATAACAAAGTGAGGTTCTTAACTATAGATTCCATATTACTATCTCTTTCGTTCAACTGTGGGCTGAACGGTCATAGAAAGCGTTTGACTTTGCGATTTATTATATGATACTTTACCGTTCAACAGCTGTTGAACGAAAGAGATAGTTTATTGCTTCCTTGATGACAAGCTCGATCTTTTGGAGTTCCTTATTATATATGTTGACAAGGATATAACGGATCATCCGATAAATCTTGGGGGCAGCTAAGACTTGCTTATGTTTTGTCCCACACGGATAGCACCGATAGCACGGATTTTTAGGACCTCTGGTCCTTGTTGCTTGTGGATGGAACACGAAGCACTTATGGTTTAAAAGGAACACGAAGCACTTGAGTTTTAAAAGAACA
>HF993981.1 GCA_000436915.1 Prevotella sp. CAG:1092
AATCGCTATTTTATCCCGAATTGGGGTAAAGAATAAACCATACGAAGGACCCTCCTTGTGCATAGCAACGGTAGCAAGGGTGTGGAACGTCAATGGCACCCTTGGGCGCATACGCTCTATGGTTATAGTGTCGGTCTTTATGGTTTCTATAGTGTCGTGAAGCTCTGTTATCTGAGGCATCGGCAGGTTGAGACGCAACTCATAGCTCATGTGGCTCTCCAATGGTTTCTCAAACCTATAGTCGCGTAGCACACCCCATTCCGGATGCTTCAATGTTAGCATCCTACTGCCTTTAGGTATATATAGCCATATCTCGCCAACTTCATCCTTGCGTTTCACTATTCCCAATGGAGTAGAGAATGCAAAGTCGGATGGTGCTACTACCTTTACCAATGCGCAGGCGTCATCATTCAGGTCGTATACCACATTGATGAAAGCGCTAACATCATTAGGTAGCTGTCGGAAGCTTTCTACCGAAAACTCCTGAGCCATAAGCTTAGCTGGAAATATAAATCCTATCAGCAGTATGAGGTGTATCAGATGTTTCATATTTATTCAAGATTAAAATCCTGGATGTTTATAATCTCGTTGGTGTCGTGTATGGCTTCTGCTGGTTGCCATGTGCGAACATGGATTAGAGGCATAGTCTTATCCCTAAAGTCCCAAAGCAAAAACAGATAGCCGTCGTCGCTATATCTGTCGCTCTTATATTGTTGGCGTAGCGTAACGCCATATATGCCGTCCATAGTAGGGTGGCGCATTATACGGAAGTCGGAAAAACTAACATCAACATTCTTGTTCATATCAAACACCTTAGATAGTCGCAACAGATAGTTACGTTTTGAATGTATAGCGTATGTAACACGGCTGCCTCCAGCTTGGCATTTACCATTGTCGGCAGCAGGCTTCACCATGTTGCCAACTATGATGAGTGCTTTGTCGCTAAACACTTGGCGCAGGAAAGGAATATCCTTGGTCGTGTATGCTGTGCGGAAATGTTCGCAATAGTTTAGTATCATTCTGCGATTCTTGGCGTCGTCAACGCTCATCTTTCCTTTCAGCACTTTTGCAGCCTCTTTGTAGAAAGGGTTGTCTTTAGCAATCTTCTGTAGCGAAACTGTAGGTATTGATTGCGCCCCCTTGCCAATAGATGCAGACGCTTTCTGATAGGTATTGATTCCGCTATTTGCTTCATTGCTTGTTTGAGCTATTGTTGCTGCAGTCTGCATATCCTTAGGCAATATGCTGTCGGCAGCAGTAGTGGTAAAGGTAACAATACCGTCACGATCTATGAAGCCTTCGCGACGAGTGGCGAGCTCACGGAAGCGTAGTTGGCCATTGCGATAGCGAGTATCTAACATGCAGTTGCGCAACGGAATAGTGAAGAGTTCGTTGCCGTTGGCATCTTCAACGACATAACGCTTGCCAGTAGCGCCATTGTTTAGCTCTACCAGTTCGAGTCCCTCGTTTAGTCCGTATCTTGTCTTATTAGTATTTGTTGTGTCGGCAGCAGAAGGTAGAAGCCATAGTACTGCTGCCCATATTGTGAGTAGGAGCGAGAGAAATGTTAATATCGTAATTGTTTTCTTCATCTATTATTATCTGTTTTCCATTTATAACTGAAAGCGTTGGTATAGATGTATTCGTCAGCCAACTTACGTCTGTTTCATACGTTAGCTCGTTATAGTTAATTGTATTTTTAAGCCCCCGCTTTGGCATACGTACTTTTATTTTATGTAAGAGAATTTATATTCTGTTTGCAAAGATATGAAAAATATAATTACCACACAAGTTCATTTTAGTTCATTTAAATGAAATATTACAGTCAAAGTCTTGTAAAGTCGAATATTTTGTTTTACTGCTGTCCGCTAAAACTCCAAAGAGCATAAATACCCTGCCCGAAGTCCTTTAAAACTGGACTTCGGGTCTGTTTTTCCCAAAAGTAAGCCCCCTCTAATCAAACAGACTTGGTTCAGAAGGTATTTCCTTAGCCTCTTGAATCATTTTTGCCCAATCTTTTCAGGCTCTTCAAGGAAAGTGTAGCAGTTCACATAATACATGAGCATGATTCTTATATACTGTTAGGTTTTGTTTAGTTATGAAAATGCAGTTATGATAGTACTTTTAGGTAGTACTGTTGGGTCATGAAAGTATCCTACTCATCATAGGTCTTTCATGACCTTTTTTATTTCACACGGTTCTTATTGTATTCACAAATTTGTGGAACTCAATGGAAATATCTTGGGGATTATGATAGTGATATAGCTGACATTGAATTAAATGATATTTGATAGTAATCATATTGACATTTGAAAGTAAGCAAAGCTAAGTTTGATAGAAAGCAAAGGTATCTTTGATAGAAAGCATAGATTGCTCAAATCATAACTTCGACAACGGACTAAGTTAGTTAAGTCGCTGAACGAAAGCTACTTATAACGCTACTAAGCCTATATTTGTCAAATCTGGTTTTAATATTGCTTTTTTACTTATATTTATTAAGAAAATACACTACAAGTACAAAATACTCTTGCAAGCATAGATAGTAGGCAGGCGAAAAACGATATTATTAGGCGTTTCAATCTTAATCCCATATAAAACTTCCTTAGTGGCAACATCATGTTGCCAGTCTTCTTGTTATACTCAATAAGCCTTTTATATATAATAATGTATATACCCGTTGGCGGAATTAATTTAAGT
>HF993982.1 GCA_000436915.1 Prevotella sp. CAG:1092
CTCCAAATGGAATATAATATCGATATTTATAGTCACCTAATTTTGAATAGCAAAATCTAGAATGAACAATAATTTTAATATTATTCTTTATTAACCATTTTGTATAATTATTTAGCGAGACATCATTATGTAAATGATTTTCCAGAACCTCATGCACAGAGCAAAAAACTTTAGTTTTATCCAAATTCTCAATTAAATAATCCAATGGAGAATTATGACCAACTAAGTTCACAATATCATAATTCAATGATTTGATTTTCCTTAATAATAGTTTCTCTGTATACCTATCTATGCAACTGATCAAAGAATTAATTCCTGTTTTCCGTAGTTTTTTTCTTTTACGAAGCAAGACAATGATATAGACACTAATCTTGCTGTGAAAATAATCCACCAAATTGGTCTCATTTAAATTAACTTTGTAAATTCCTGGCAATAATTTTGGTGAGAAATCAAATCCCTCCAAACATCCTTTTCCTACATTTACATAAAAGAAACAAGTCACCTTATGTCCTCCTTCTGCCCATTTCTTGGCCAAAGGCAATGTTGATCCTGTAAATCCGTCACCTATTAAAACTATATTCATAAAATCGAATTATATGGTAAATATTCATGCACATAAACGCCATTCAATTGACGATAAAAGAAATAAAACATTAATGCATTAAACAACAACCTAACACAAATATATTTTCGTGTACTAGTTTCAAAACTTACAAACACCTCTATTGTACCCCAATAGACTGATGGTAAAAAATAGTTGCCCAGTCTACTCATATCTTGCATAGTTTGTGAAAAAATATTTCTTATTACTTCCTTTACTGTATAACAATTGAAAGTTCCTCTAAAATTTTGAAAAATACTCCTATTATATTTTCTATAAACAAATAAAAAGAAATAGAATAATGACAACATATAACTCATTATTCCCCTATCAAATACACCCTCACCAACAGAAGATGTCTCTTGATTGGTATATGTTGAGAGACGTATTAGGACTATAGAACCTAAAAATGTAAATTTATTAATGACATATTCAAAAAATGAAGACAGAAAATCACCTATAAACATAGAGCCGATTAAAAGCGATAAAGCTAAATACATATTAAGTTTTATTTTCGGGATAAAATAAACGATTATCGCTAATAAGGCTGAAGTATGAATAAAAGAAGCTATTAGCACAAGAATTGCAAATTTAAAGAATGATCTCCAACTTGTTTGATTTATGTATTTATATCCCAAACAAATAATGCCTAATGCTAAAGCTTGCCTTGTTGGAAATATAGGTGCCATTGTTGCTATAATAAAAACAAATCCAATTAATGGATAATCAAAATTAGATATGCAAAATTTTGCAAACAAAGCTAGAATTGTAAAGCTAAAAAATAAAAGGAAAATTGTATAACTAAAGCCCAAATCATGGAATATAGCATTAAGTAACACAAAGCCCCATTCCAATGGCTCTCCCATACCTCTGTCAAAGGTGAAAACATTGTTTAAATGACTCCATTGGTAATAATCAAAAAAGTTATACCAATCTGTTCCACACCGCCATCTCAATCCCCAAAACAAAGTGAGAATTATTACCCAAATCCAACAAAGCTTTTGTCTAAATTTCAATGAAAAATTCGGAATATCAAGAAAAGAAGACAAGATAAAAGGTATATATATTAAATAGTAAATCATTTTTTAAAATAAAGACCTTATTAAACAATTAAATGTTATATCATATTTTTTTCGATTCAATATCCAATAAAAGACACGCAATTTATGATGTGATAATTCCTGTCGGAAAATATAGCAAAATGATTTTTCTTGAGCTTTAAAAAGTTGTCGTTCTAACTCAGCTAATGTTAATTTATCTGTGAGTTCAACTGGATGCAATGATAACAAATTGTCTCTTATCCAATTATACATTTTAATAGCTCCATCAACTTTAGTTTTTGTATTAGGATTCGAACTAATTGTCAAATCAGATTGCCTGTATAAGAATACTGGATTATTAACATTGGCAATTCCATACTCTAATGCTGCGCGATAAGCTGATATATCATCACTACCCCATGCTAACGGCAGGTGGTAAAAGCCTCCGCATGATACAAGTGGAGACCTTTTATAACAGAAATCACCAATAAACTGCAAATAACCTTCAAAACGATGTCGTGCTAAAGAGTATACGCTCTCCCATTCCGCACGGTCATTCGTGATAGAGGTATATTGACTATCTTCATTCATAATAATAGTTCTGCCATGCAATACATCTACCTCAGGATACTTCCCTATCAGCTTTCTATATTCCTCCAGACAGCATGGCATGAGCTTGTCATCATCGCCCATACATATCACATACTCGCCAGTGGCATAACTCAGGCACTTGTTCCAATTATCAACCACATTGATGGCACCAAAGTTCTTTTCATTCACGTAATATTGAATGCGAGCATCATCATACCTTGACACTATCTCATCAAGGTTCTCTGGCGAGGCATCGTTAACGATGATTAACTCCAAGTTGGTATAGGTCTGAGACAAAATGCTATCAATACACTCCGCCAAGAAACGTGCCTTAAACGCTGGCACCAAAATGGAAAACTTTATATCTTCTTTCATCTGATTCTTTTTATCCGATAATATATTTCTTAAATGGTAGTTTTGAGATGAGCCAACTCATCAGATAGGCACCTGCAAAGGTTATGAGCATTGCTACTATTTGATAGATAAATGATGCCGAACAATACTTGTATATATTCTCTGACAGCACCTTCAGCACAAACATGTGGCAAAGGTATATGCCAAATGACAAGGCAGAGATATGCTTTATCAGAGCATAACATTTTCCGCTTACATCTATCCTAACATCTTGAATCAACATAAATACACAAACTGTAATTCCTATAGTGCCTATTGCCAAGAACGACTTTATCAAACCGCCAATAAAATAACTAGCAATAATAGCTAAAACAAGCAAAACTAAATACTTAGATTTTGCCCCCCC
>HF993983.1 GCA_000436915.1 Prevotella sp. CAG:1092
AATATTTAATGCGTCGGCCCTGCGAAAGCAGATATATTTTCTAAATCCAGGTTAGATTTATATAAATCAGGCTTAGATTTATATAAATATAGCTTAGGTTTATATAAATCTGGCTTAGGCGTATAGTTTTTATGCTATTTCAGATTGTTTTTACAAGCTACTGCAATAGGTTTTATATACTATAAGCTAAAAGTATCTATAAGCAAGATATCAATTATATACATATTGTCTACTTTTTATGCACTTTATCAGCTTTTTGTTTGCATATAACATTAAAAATATGTACTTTTGTCACCATAACCAATAAAAGATTAAAAAACTATGGATGAAGCAATAAAGCAAATTGGCGAACGCCTAAAAGGACTAAGAGAGGTGCTCGACATCTCGTTAGAGGAAATGGCGCAGACTTGCGGCATTACAACCGAAGAATATCAGGCTATGGAGAATGGAGAAAGCGAACTACACGTGAGCAACCTCCAGAAGATAGCGCAGAAGTATGAGATTTCGCTCGATGTACTGATGTTTGGCGAAGAACCTCACATGAATTCTTACTTCCTTACTCGCAAGGGACAGGGACTGAGCGTGGAACGCCGCAAGGCTTACCACTATGAGTCGTTGGCAAGTGGTTTCCGTGGCAGAAAGGCAGACCCTTTCATCGTTACCGTAGAACCAAATTCTGCCGACAAGCCTTTAGACACAAACACACATGCTGGACAGGAGTTTAATATGGTGCTGGAGGGCGACATGGAGCTGACTATCGGCAAGAAGACTCTCGAACTCCACCAGGGCGACAGCATCATCTTTGATGCCACACAGCCTCACGGCATGAGAACATTAGGTGATAAAAAGGTAAAGTTCCTCGCCATAATCTTTTAGCTTTAATATATAAATATGGTGGTAGACATTCAGAAGCCACCAATTCTTTAATTTCGACAACAAACAATCATGATAGAAAGATTCTTAGTACAGACTACTTTCACATCTGAAGAAGATTTCAGAGAGCATTTGGAGTTTAAGGTAAAAGAGAACTTCAACTTTGCATACGATGTTATGGACGCATGGGCAGAAGAGGCTCCCGACAAGCTTGCACTCCTTTGGACAAGCGAGCGTGGCGAAGAGAAGCGACTGACTTTTGCAGAGCTAAAGAAAGAAACAGATCAGACTGCGAGCTATTTCCAGAGCCTCGGCATTGGCAGAGGCGACATGGTGATGCTGATATTGAAGCGTCACTATCAATGGTGGCTTTCGATGATGGCACTATGCAAGATTGGTGCTGTGGCTATTCCTGCCACCCACATGCTCACCAAGCACGACATCGTTTATCGCAACAACCGTGCAAGCGTGAAGGCTATCATCTGCGTGAACGACGAATATGTTACATCTCAGATTATCGCTTCTATGGACGAGAGTCCTTCGGTAAAGGTACTCGTAGCAGTAAACTCTGATGCTCAGCAGGGCACACCTGTTCCTAATGGTTTCCATTGCTGGAACGATGAGTGGCCTAAGGCTCCTGCCTTCTGTCGTCCTGAGCATGTAAACACCAACGAAGATACTATGCTGATGTATTTCACCAGCGGCACAAGTGGCGAACCAAAGATGGTGGCTCACGATCATCTGTATGCTCTGGGCCATCTCACCACAGGTGTATTCTGGCACAACCTCAATGCCAATAGCATCCACCTCACCGTAGCCGATACAGGATGGGGCAAGGCTGTATGGGGTAAGCTCTACGGACAATGGTTTGCTGGCGCAACAGTCTTCGTTTACGACCACGAGAAGTTCACCGCCGAGAAGATAATGCGGCAGATAGAGAAATATCATATCACCTCTTTCTGTGCGCCTCCTACCATATATCGCTTCATGATTCAGGAAGACTTCGCTAAGTACGACCTCTCATCGCTAAAATATTGCACCACAGCAGGCGAAGCCTTGGAACCAGCCGTATATCAGAAGTTCTTTGAACTTACAGGCATACGCCTCATGGAGGGCTTCGGACAGACTGAGACCACAATGACTCTCGGCACCTTCCCTTGGAACACTCCAAAGCCAGGCAGCATGGGCAAACCTAATCCTCAGTACGACATCCACTTGCTTAAAGCTGATGGCACAGAGTGTGAGGATGGTGAAAAGGGAGAAATCTGCGTAAAGGTTGGCGACCGCAAACCTTACGGTCTCTTCAAATACTACTATCGCGACGAAGAGATGACTAAGAAGGTTTGGCACGACGGACTATACCACACAGGCGATATGGCATGGAGAGACGACGAGGGCTACTATTGGTTCGAAGGTCGTATCGATGATGTCATAAAGTCGAGTGGCTACCGCATCGGTCCTTTCGAGGTAGAGAGCGCTTTGATGACCCACCCTGCTGTAGTGGAATGTGCTATCACAGGTGTGCCAGACGAAGTGAGAGGAATGGTGGTTAAGGCTACCGTAGTGCTCGCAAAGGAATGGAAAGACAAGGCTGGCGACGACCTTATCAAGGAATTGCAACAACACGTAAAACACGAAACTGCTCCATATAAATATCCACGTATCATCGAGTTCGTTGACGAACTGCCTAAGACAATATCAGGCAAAATACGTAGAGTAGAAATCAGAGCAAAAGACAATAAGAAGTAATATTTTTAACCGAAGATGGAGAGTGAAGAGCCATATGATTCTTCACTCTTCACTCTTCACTCTTCACTTAAATATGAAAAGGATTGTAGTAAAGGTGGGCAGCAATGTGCTGACCCGAGAAGACGGAAAACTGGACGTAACAAGAATGTCGGCTATCGTAGACCAGATAGTTTGGCTAAGACAACAGGGTAACGAAGTGATATTGGTATCATCAGGTGCTGTGGCTGCAGGAAGAGCCGAGCTACATGTAGACCACCACTTGGACAACGTAGAGCAGCGCCAGCTGTTTTCAGCCATTGGTCAGGTGAAACTCATAGGCCTTTACTACGACCTGTTTCGTGACTACAAGATAAAGGTGGGACAGGTGCTCACCATGAAGGAAAACTTCGGTGCCGAAGAGCAATACAAAAACCAGGAAGCTTGTATGCAGGTGATGCTGGAAAACGATGTGTTGCCTATCATAAACGAAAACGACACCGTATGCATCACCGAGCTTATGTTTACCGACAACGACGAGCTGTCGGGACTGATAGCCAAGATGATGAAAGCCGACACCCTTATCCTCCTTTCTAATGTGGATGGTGTATACAATGGCGACCCTAAGGATTCGCGCACTCGCATCATCCCATCTGTATACTACGACCGCGACATCAGCGAGTATATCTCTACTGATAAGAGCAGCATGGGCAGAGGTGGCATGGAGTCGAAGGTGAAGACAGCCCACGAGGTTGCCAATGCCGGCATCAAGGTTATCATTGCCAACGGCAACACTCCAAACATCCTCGTAAACCTCACCGAGCATCCTCTCGAAACTTTCCACACCGAGTTTGTGGCAAGACCGAAAGGGAAATAGCAGCATAGGTATAAATAAGCATTATAATAATCCTACATAGCAAAATCATTTGGTTTTACTATGTAGGATTAATATTTTTAGTACGTATAAGCATTTATCACTTACCTAACTTGGTTTATACAAAAATAAGTTATATCTTTGCCATTACAAAAAAGTTGTAACACAAAAGTTGTAATGACGTATGAGGCTTAATAACAGAACATTAACTAATCCTTTTATTTATCAAGGATATGAAAGTCCGAAGTATTTCTGCGATAGAGAGGTTGAGACAAAGACATTATTGTCGCACCTCAAGAATGGCAGAAACGTAACCCTTATCTCTCCTCGAAGAATAGGAAAGACAGGATTAATAAAGAATACTTTCTATCATCTTAAAGAACAGGAAAAGGATGCCACATGCCTATATATAGACATTTTTGCGACAAAGAATTTGCACGACTTTGTAGAGTTGCTGGGTGTTATGGTCATTAATGAGATTGTGCGCAAGAATGCATCATTCATAGAAAAGACAATATCTTTTTTTAGTGCGTTGCGCCCTGTGCTAAGCATGGACACTTTGACTGGCGAACCAAGTGTATCAATAACGGTAGAACCAAGCAAAGAAGATATAACCATTCAGAGCATATTTAACTATCTCAACGATAGCGAACAGGAAGTATACATAGCCATAGACGAATTTCAGCAAATAGCAGAATATCCAGAAAAGGGAACGGAAGCATTGCTACGCTCGTACATACAATTTGCTCAGCATGTACACTTCATTTTCTCTGGTAGCAAATTTCATCTTATGGCAGAGATCTTTGGTTCGCCTAAGCATCCTTTCTATCAGAGCACAGAGATGATGGGGCTTAAGCCTTTGGACAGCGATGTATATTACGACTTCTGCCTTCAATTCTTTAAAGAAAAAGGTGGCAACATAGAAAAAGATATTTTTGAATATCTATATAATATGTTTGAAGGACATACTTGGTATATACAATGTATAATGAATCGCCTATACGAAGCTAACACCAATGTTGAGAGCACAGAACAGGTAAATGCAGCAATACTCTCCATACTTGCAGGACGAGAACCACAATTCGAGAGTTTGTCGCAATTCTTCACCGACAATCAGTTTTCGCTATTGAAAGCTATTGCCAAAGAAGGAATTGTAGCGCAACCTACTGCAGGAAGATTCATCAAGTCGCATAACTTGAGTGGTGCAAGTAGCACAAAGGCAGCACTAAAGGTTTTGGAAGATAAAGAACTGGTATATAGAAAACCCGAAGGCTATATCATCTACGACCGCTTCATGGACTTGTGGCTTAAAAGACTTTGATATACAGAAGAGCAGTTTCCCCGCGATAAATCTGGGGAAACTGCTACGACTTACCATTTAGCTGGTACATTGTCATTTCCTTATTTTATACGCAAAAGTTAGGAACGTGAAGGAAATATTTTACATATTATGATACGATAATGGTTACGTCAATTATCGCAATATGGTATAAAATTGGCTTTATTTAGCTACAAACCATATTTTTGCATGGCTCGTAGCTAAATAAAGCCAATTTTATTCTTGATTTTAGAAAAAAGCACTATCTTTTGATAAGATAGGCTGCATTTCGGCACTACAAAATGAAAGTCTTGCGTCTTTTATTTTGTAGTGCTCTCAATTTGCACTATCTTTGCACATAAGACTTAATAGATAAAGACTATGTGCGAAATTATAGGAAGGAAATACGAAATTGCAGAACTCAAACGCTATTATAACAGCGGAAGAGCTGAGTTCGTAGCTATATATGGTAGACGTCGTGTAGGCAAGACATTTCTTATAAACGAAGTCTTCCACGACGATATGATTTTCCATCATACGGGTCTTTCGCCTTACGACCGCCAGCGCAGAGTATCACTAAAAGACCAGTTGCAAAACTTTTATTTCTCACTAATCCGTCATGGAATGGAAGGCATGGCTCAACCAAAGTCGTGGATGGAAGCTTTCTTTATGTTGGAGAGATTTCTTGAAACAAGCGACAATGGTAGCAGACAGGTAGTATTCATAGATGAATTGCCATGGATGGACACTGCACGCTCAGGCTTCCTTACGGCCTTAGAAGCATTTTGGAATGGATGGGGAAACACTCGGCACAACCTCATGCTAATAGTATGTGGTTCGGCAACATCATGGATGTTAGATAACTTGATAAACAACAAAGGTGGACTTTATGGTAGACTTACTGGAGAAATAAAGCTCTATCCATTTACACTAAAAGAATGTGAAGACTTCTATCATAGCAGAAACATCCAAATGTCGCGCTACAGCATTGTTCAGGCTTATATGATACTTGGAGGAATACCATTCTATATGAATTTCTTTAATCCATCGCTAAGTCTTGCACAAAATATCGACGCATTATTCTTTTCACGTAATGCTAAGTTGGGCGACGAATTCAACAGACTATTCAACTCCATCTTCGACCATGCAGAAGAATGTATGGATATCATCCGTATACTCGGCAAACGACATGCAGGATATACCAGGCAAGAGCTTGCAGAGAAAGCCAAGATGATTCCTAATGGTGGATTTACAAAAATGCTAAAGGCACTCATCGGTAGTGACTTTTTAATAAAATATGTACCTTTCGGTTCATCTAATCGCGAAGAGCGCTATAAGCTAAAGGATTCGTTCTGTTGGTTTTGGTTACACTTCAAAGAAAACAAGAATATCAAGCAGGAAGACTATTGGCAACACCACCTTAAAGAGTCGGAATTAACAGCGTGGAGAGGTATTGCTTTCGAAGAAGTATGCTTGCAACATATTCGTCAAATAAAGCAAGCACTACAAATAGGCGGCATATCAAGTATGGAGTCGGCATATATCGTTCGTGGCGAAAAAGACACAGAGGGATTACAAATAGACCTTATCATTGATCGAAGCGACGATGTTGCCAACTTATGCGAAATGAAATATTCTAAAGCGCCATATACCATAACAAGTAGCTACGCCACACATCTAATCCAACGCAAAGAAGCTATGGAAGCTCTATTCTGTGACAAGACGTTCCTATTAACATATATAGGTAGCTCCCCTCTTGCCGAAAACGAATATACAGATACATTCCCATGTCAAGTAACATTAAATGGCTTGTTTTTATAGAACAAGCATAAATATCCAGACTATCTATCTTTTATGGCAAAAAGTTAGGAACAGGAGGGTAAATTAGAAATAAAATACTAACTTTGCAGAAGTTAGGCTACGCTCGGCAATTTGAAAATTAACTTTCATTGCACTCGCTTGCACTAACTTTGCAGAAGTTTGGCTACGCTCGCTAACTATTACCAAACAAGCACAAACAATAAAGATATGGAATTGACAGAGACTTTTAAGAGAGTGAAGGCGGCAAGCAAGATATTGGGATTGCTTACCGATGAGAAGAGAAACGAGATACTTAATAATGTGGCAGATACCATTATCGAGAAAATGCCAATGCTGTTAGCGGCTAACGCAAAAGACCTGGCAAAGATGGATAAGGCAAACCCACTCTACGACAGACTGCAGCTAACGGAAGACAGACTGAAAGGTATTGCTGCAGATATGCGACATGTCAGCATGTTGCCTTCGCCATTGGGCATAGAAAGCAAGCAGAAGACTCTTGACAATGGACTGAGATTGAAGAGAGTGAGCGTGCCTTTCGGAGTGATAGGAGTGATATACGAAGCTCGCCCTAACGTTACGTTCGACGTTTTCTCACTATGTCTTAAGAGTGGAAATGCTTGCATACTGAAAGGAGGTAAGGATGCAGAAGAATCGTGCAAGGCAGCAATAGAACTGATACACGAGGTGTTGCAGCAACAGGGTGTAAATACCGCTATTGCCGAACTTATGCCTGCTACCCACGAGGCTACAGGCGAAATGCTGAATGCCGTGGGATATATAGATGTGTGCATACCACGAGGTGGCAGAAAGTTGATTGACTTTGTGCGCAATACAGCCAAAGTGCCTGTGATAGAAACAGGAGCTGGTGTTGTGAATACTTATTTAGATAAGGATGGCGACAACGAGATGGCTGCACGCATCATAGAGAATGGCAAATGCCGAAGAGTGAGCGTTTGCAATGCCTTGGATTGTTTGATAGTACATAAAGATAAGCTCGCAGCATTGCCTACCGTTTGCCAACCTTTAGCAAACAATGGTGTTACTATCTATGCCGACGAAAGAGCTTACGTAGCATTGGATGGTCACTACCCTACCGACTTGCTTAATCATGCTACTGCCGACAGCTTCGGTACAGAATTTATGGCTATGAAAATGGCGATAAGAACTGTAGACGATATTGACCAGGCTATAGACCATATATCGCAATATGGCTCAGGACATAGCGAGGCTATAATAACTCAGAATGCAGAAGCTGCAAAGAAGTTCCAACTTATGGTAGATGCAGCATGCGTATATTGGAATGCACCAACAAGCTTCACCGATGGTGGACAGTTTGGATTAGGTGCAGAAATAGGCATAAGCACACAGAAGCTTGGTCCTCGTGGTCCAATGGCGTTGGAAGAAATGACAACGTATAAATGGATTATAGAAGGAGAAGGACAAGTAAGGGAAAAGTGAAGAGTGAAGAGTGAAGAGTTAAATGGAAGTGAAGAACGAAGAGGGAAGAATCCGATGGAAGGGAAGAGGGAAGAATTAAATAGCCATAAAGACTAATGGATTCTTCGTTCTTCACTCTTCACTCTTCACTTAAACTATTGTTCGAGGCTCTGCATGAGTGGGGGTGCCAACCGAGGAGGTCGTAGATAATGCCAGACTTTGTAGACTTATCAACATTAGCTACACTCTTGATGCCTGTAACGATAGCGAGGTCGGCAGCAGCGCCGAAACCACCACGAGCATTAGCCTTGCGGATAGTTCCCTCAGAATAAGAAGAAAGGTCAGCACCCTTGATAAGGGCAACGAACTTACCATCCTTTTCTACGAGATATGTAGCTTCTGCATCGAAGTTTGTTGCATCAACCTCAGCCTGAGCTGCAACCTCAGCAGGATTCCAGTCGGTGAAGAACTTGTCGAGAGTAAACTCCTTAGCCTCTTCGTCTGTAAGCACGGTCTCCATTGTCTTGTTACCATTTTTGTGAGTAAACTCTATAACTTTAGACTTAGGAGTATTCATGTTGTTGCCCGACTTGTCAACAGTATTATATTCCTTGAAATAAACAGGAACAGAGTTCATACCAGCAGCTGTCCAACGGCTATCAACGAGCTTACCGCTATTGATAGTGGTGTTAAGATATGCAACCTTTGCATCGCCCCATGAACGACCGAGGTTGAAAGTCTTGCTTTCAGTTTCGATAGAGCAGTTATTGAAGACATATCCCTTTTCTGCATTTCTTGGATAAGCAGCAGTAATAGTGCAATCACCGGTATTGCCAGAAGCCGAACGACTCTTGTTGAGGAGAGTTACACCATTGAAGTAAGCACTACCGCCACCACAAATATAGTCGACAGTACCCTGGATAAGTCCACCTTCGAAATAGTAGTCACCACTCTTAGAATAGTAAGTATCCTGATATGAGCGGAGGTTTACATTCTTCATAATAGTCTTTGTACCACCATCCTGGATAACGGCAGCACGACCTGCAGAACCTGCCTTATAGTAGTCGAGGTCATTCTGCAAAGTAAGATCCTGGATATAGAGGTTCTTAGAAGAGTTCTGGAAAAGGTCGGCAGAACCAAGACCTTCAACCTTAGCATCAGGAGCAGTCTTGATTACTACACCCTCTGTAGACTGGCCAATAATAGAGAGGTTGTTGGCAGAGATAGCAGTCTTAACGGTCTGACCGAAGTCGTAGACACCATTAGGAAGGAATATCTTGTCGCCATCTTGTGCCGACTTGATAGTGAGCATCAAGCTTGCAACGTCGCCAGAAGAAACAATATAATAGCCTGTTGTCTCATCCTTAGCTACGAAATCATCAACATTGTAAAACTCAACGCCATGAACATAAGCAGAAGAAGGGAATGTGATGGTGAGAGTTGTTGGTTTGCCATCATACTTGAATGAAGCAGCGCCACCATCAGCATCAGCCTTAGCCTGGAAGGTTGCAACCTGATTGCCATCAGCATCTGTTACTACTACTTCCTGCTCAGCAGAATAGAGGCAATTCTTAACGAGAACTACCGCACGTGAAGAAACATCGAGCTTTATGCTCTTTGCCAGCCAACCATGATTATTGTAGTAGTTACCATCGATAGTGATAAGTTCGTGGTCTTCCTGATACCAAGAGCTCTTTGTGAGGTCGTAGTCATAGTGTGTGCCAGCAACAGCCTTTTCGATAGCAGTTACCTTAGCATTAAGGCGGGTGTCAGCCTCAAGCTTTGTGCCTGCAGTCAACTTGATGCCTGCATTTGTGAACCAACCACGGAATGCCATGCCATCTTCGATAGCAGGGAGATCATTAACAGTATATTTAGGAGTAAACTCGCTACCTGGAGCAACAGTATCATCACCAAGTTTATTACCATTCTGATCGAAATAGGTAATCTTCAAGTCAGCAACATACTCACAAGCCTCAGCCTTGATATAAGGAGTATACTGTGCACCGATGATGGTAAGAGTAGCTGGTTCAGTAGAGTTGTATACCCATGTAGCCACGCCACCATTATGATAGCAACCAGGAGTCTTAACATCTACAGAGCCAATCTCTTTTTCGCCATTCTTAATAATAGCATTGGTATTGCTATACTGGCAACCACCGAAAGTGAACTTCACAGGACCATCAACTTTTACAACCATCTTGAAGTTGTTCAATCCGTGAGCATCACCACGTGGAGCACCCTCAAGAGTAGTTACACCCTCAGGCAAAGTTTCAGGCATTGCTGTGATATTCTGGAAGTCAAGTTCAAAGTCCTTGAATGTGCGAGCCACATTCTCTATGAACTGTACCTTGCAGAGCACACCCTCGGCAGAAGTATTACGAGTGATATACACACCAGTAACAGTTTCGTCGAGATCAACAACAACCTCTTCTGGTCCTTGAGCTGCAGCGGTAGTAGCAATCAATTCGCCCTTTACAGGCTTGCCACCTTCCATAGTGCCACGGCAAACATCAACCTTAAACTCCGCAGTGCTCTTACGATTACTGATAACGAGCTTAAGCTTACCAGCAACAGCAGCCTTCTCGAAATAAGCATAGCCTGAGCTATTAAGTTTTACACCATGCAAACTAAGGTTTTTGCCTTCGCCATCATTCACATAGCCTGCATAATACAAGCCATTGTCAGGACCTGCAGATGGGATATCCTTATTAGTATAGTCCCAACACAAGTCATTCTCACCTGCATGCACAAAGATAGAAACCATGGCAAGCAGAGATAAAAGTAATAACTTTCTCATGTTTAATTTTGTAGATTAGTATAATTATAATTTTAGAAATATTCATTTGTAGTAGTTGTTGCAAAAGTAGGCATATTTTCCCATACCTGCAAAGAAATTATCGAAATTGTTGCATAATAAAAGTATATTACTATCAACATTTCAACTAACCGCCATATTCGTCGAGCAAATTTTTGGTAAACAGCGAATTTTTCGTATATTTGCAAATGTCATAAACAAACACTATCACAAATATGAAGACATTTTTCAACGTAGAAGACCTCGGCAATCTTGACAAAGCCATTGCCGAAGCATTGGAAGTGAAAGCAAACCGTTTCGGTTATCAAGAGTTGGGCAAAAACAAGACTTTGCTCATGATATTCTTCAACAATAGCTTGCGCACACGCTTGAGCACACAAAAGGCAGCCATGAACCTCGGTATGAACGTTATAGTGTTGGATGTGAATGCAGGAGCATGGAAGCTTGAGACAGAGCGTGGAGTTATCATGGATGGCGACAAGAGCGAGCACTTGCTGGAGGCAATTCCTGTAATGTCGAGCTATTGCGACATCATTGCCGTACGCTCGTTTGCAGGATTGCAAGACCGAGAGTTCGACTATGCCGAGAGCATAGTAAACCAGTTTGTGAAATATAGCGGTAAGCCTGTTGTTGCTATGGAGACAGCTACCGTACATCCTCTTCAGGCTTTTGCCGATATCATCACCATCAAGGAGAAATGTACAGAATTGAACATCAAGCGTCCAAAGGTGGTATTGACATGGGCACCTCATTGCCGTGCTTTGCCTCAGGCTGTGCCTAACTCGTTTGCTCAATGGATGAACGCTGCAGACGTAGACTTCGTTGTTACCCATCCTGAGGGATATGAACTCGACCCTAAATTCGTTGGCAATGCCAAGGTGGAATACGATCAGAAGAAGGCTCTCGAGGGTGCAGACTTCGTATATGCCAAGAACTGGAGTTGCCCAGGTGTAACAAATCCTGCCAACTATGGCAAAATACTATCTAAGGACATGGGATGGACTATCGACTCTGAGCACATGGCATGGACAAACAACGGATACTTCATGCATTGTTTGCCAGTACGTCGTGGTCTCATCGTTACCGACGATGTGATAGAAAGCGACCACAGTTTGGTGATACCAGAGGCTGCTAACCGTGAGATATCAGCCGAAGTGGTATTGAAGAGAGTATTGGAAAGCCTATAAGAAACCATATAAAAAGAATAGAATAGAGAGAAGTAGCATGACTTCTCTCTTTTTTTTTGCACTTTAGCTATGTAATTCAAAAGAATTATTGTAAGTTTGCATAAACAAATACAACATAGGCATGATTTCTCTTGAATGTGACTACAACAACGGTGCACACCCAAAGGTGTTGCAGCGACTTATCGAGACAAACAATGAACATACGGGTTGCTATGGCTTTGACGTTTATTGCGATGAAGCCAAGCGAAAGATTATGGCAGCATGCGACGACTACGATGCCGACATATTCTTTATGTCGGGAGGTACGCAGACCAATGCTACCGTTATCGACTCTATACTCCACTCCTATGAGGGTGTGATTTCTGTCGACTCCGGACATATCAACACCCATGAGTGTGGCTCCATTGAGTTTACTGAGCACAAGATTATTAATGTGCCAAATCACAATGGTAAACTGAGAGCCGACGTATTGGAAAACTTCATGGAGAGTTTTCTTGCAGATGGTCAGAACATGCACTCTGTGTTCCCAGGACTTGTATATATCACATTCCCTACAGAGTTTGGAACCATCTATACTGCAAAGGAGCTTGAAGAACTATACAACCTGTGCAAATACTACAAGATGCCACTATATATAGACGGTGCACGCCTTGGCTACGGACTTACTGCTACAGGCAACGACATAGACATGCCATTCTTAGCTAAACATTGCGACGTGTTCTATATCGGTGGTACAAAGATTGGTGCACTATGTGGCGAAGCTGTTGTGTTTACACATCACAATGCCTACGAGCACTTCTTCAGCATCCAGAAGCAGCATGGTGCTGTATTGGCAAAAGGCAGACTGCTCGGTTTGCAGTTTGACGCTTTGTTTACCGACAACCTATACTTCGACCTTGCTCGCAATGCCAACGATAGAGCTGAGGAAATGAAAGAGATATTCCGCAAGGCAGGCTACGGTTTCCACATGGATTCACCAACAAACCAGCAGTTCGTGATAATAGAGAACAAGGAGGTAGAAAGATTAGAGAAGCATGTGGCATTCACTCGCATTGCTACCGCAGATGCTCACCACACCATCTGCCGCTTCGTAACAAGTTGGGCAACCACCAAGGAAGAGATTGCAGAATTAGAAAAGGTGGTTTGCAATAAATAGAAGAAGTTTGCAATAAATAGAAATAAAAAAGAAGTACTACCGCAAGAGTATTTGCAGTAGTACTTCTTTTTTTGTGCAATTTATATTTATTTTTGCTTATCGCAAAGAATATGTTTTCATTCCCTTATATGTATTCACTCGCAGTACGGTTGCTTTGTCTGTAGGCAATGTGGCTATTGGTATGCTGACATATATGCGAGTGGTATAATACTCAGGCACACCATTCTGCGCATGAAGCAGTAATAGCGAATTGTCTGTACCAGAAGCCTCGGGGTCGACAACAAGCGAAAGCCATTGCTTTTCGTCTACGCCTTCGCTAACACCAGTTTTCAGTAGAAGCGAAAGGTTTACATACTTTTCGTTCTTGCTTGTCCACACACTCTCTACAGTTAGAGGGTCGGTGGCTATGGAGTCAGCATGTTCCTTAGGAGTGAGCACAGGAACCTGACGCAAAGATAAAGCACGAACAGGATTATCGCCCTTGCTATAATAAAGCAAAGCACGATAAGAAGAGTCGGGCACGGAAGTCCAACTGGTTTTTATGCGTTGAGTAAAAGTCAAAGATGCACCATCGTCGGTTACGGCTTTCATCACGATAGTATCAGAAGAAGTGAAAGCCTCAACAAACTCAGCACATAGATAACTAAGATTTCCATCGCCAGTGTCATATCCATCACTTGAACATGATATGAACGCTGACGATGAAAAACATAATATTAATAATGTATATATATACTTACGAAGCATCATGCCAAAGCAAGTTGATTGATAGCAGGATTAGCATACATCTTCAAGATACATTCGCGAAGATAAGCCTCGTCCTTGTTCTCTATCTGTATCTTTGCCAACTGACCGGCAAGATATTTCTCAAACTGAGCCTTGTCGGCAGCGCTATACTTATCAGCATGAGCTGCATTGCCCTGAAGCATATCCAAAGCCACGAAGTTGGATGGGAACAGCTGATAGTGAGCATGAATCTCACGGTCGATATGCTCTGCTATGATACGGAAGATGTCAGCCTTTGGTGTGTCGGCAGGCAACTCACGAAGCCAAGCATCGATACAAGGAGCAGCATGATAGTGGATATGCCCCTTATAGCCCATTATACCTGTCTGCATAGAAAGGATATCATCCTGAGCCGACTTCTTCCATCCTGGGATATCGCGCTTGAGCTGGAACTCCTGCGCCTTAAGGAAGTCGCAAGGGTCGTACTCATAAGATATTGCAAGAGGAACAAGATGAAGGTCGAGCAAACTATCTACAACAGAACCTTTGCCGCCCATTACCATCATCTTCAAGATGGCCTCTTGAGTGCGGTCGTTGCTGTCTTTTGCCCTACCCTCACGTTGTGCTATCCACACATTATCGTGCTTATCGTTGATGACATAGTGCATATACTCCGACAATAGTTTGCTTGCCAACAACATTTCGCGCATAGAGAGGCTACGCTTCACGATGAAGCTCTTGTTTACTCTCACAAGGTCTTTTACCCAAGGAAGAGCCAAGAGGTTGTCGCCAATAGCAATCTCGCAAGTGGTATCGCTACCAGATTCGATGAGCACCACAGAGAGCAATGCAGAGTCGAGCACGATGTCGCGATGGTTGCTTATGAAAGTATGGCGATCAGCAAGGTTGATATTTGAGAAGTCGGCAGTATAGCCCAAGCTTGCTTTCTTTAGCAGATCATGAAGGAAACCAAGGCAGAAAGCCTTTTGAAAATCAAGGTTTGTTTTGCATTGCTTCATCTTTGCAGCAATAGCCTCTACAGGCACACCTGGATATAGATAAGCAAGCACAGCCTTAAACTGCTCGTTGGCAATAAGTCTGTCGAACACCTCAGGGAGTTCCTCTGGGGTGAAAGGTCTGATGTCAGCAAACTTTTCTGGTATCATATTGTTTCAAGTTAAGGGTGAAAGGTAATATCACTAAAATTGATTTTCTACTATCTCGCTCAACACCTCTTTGATATCCAAGCCTGCAGCACGAACCTGCTGAGGAATGAAGCTGGTGGCAGTCATACCAGGAGTGGTATTGATTTCGAGCATATTTATCTTGTCGTTGCCATCCTTATCCTTAGAGATGATATAGTCTATGCGGATGATGCCGTTGGCATGAAGAATGTCGTAGATGCGAGAAGTCTCGGCAGCAACCTTAGCAGCTGTCTCTGGAGCAAGACGAGCTGGAGTAATCTCCTGAACCTGACCATTATATTTTGCATCATAGTCAAAGAACTCGTTGCTCGTAACAACCTCTGTAGCTGGCAACACTACTGACTTTTCTGCAGTCTTGTATACACCCTGCGAAATCTCTACACCATCAAGGAAGCCTTCAATCATAACTTCATCGCTCTCCATGAAAGCTACACGGAGTGCAGGAGCCAACTGGTCGGCATTCTTAACCTTGGAAACACCGAAGCTTGAGCCATCGGCAGCAGGCTTAACAAAGCATGGCATGCCAAGACGATTGGCAATAGTCTGTTCATCATAGCTTTCGCCACGACGGAGCAATATGCTATCAGCAACATTTACTCCAAAGCCACGGAGGTAGTTGTTCAACACATATTTATCAAAGGTCATAGCCTCAACGAGCACTCCACTTGTGCTATAAGGCAAATGGATAAGGTCGAAATATCCCTGCATAACACCATTCTCGCCTGGTTGACCATGGATGGTGATGTAAGCATAATCGAAGTATATATGTTTGCCATCAAGTTTGAAAGAGAAATCGTTTTTATCAATTTCCACAATCTCGCCATTGTCGAGATTTACATGCCAGTCTGTACCTTTGACATCTACAATGTAGATATCATAGCGTTCATGGTCGAAGAAGGAATAAAGTCCTTGTGCCGACCTCAACGATACATCATGTTCTGATGAATCACCACCACATACGATGGCGACAGTTCTTTTTTGTGTTTTCATTTTAAGTATGCTGTTTTATTTATGTTTGTCAAATTTCGTTTTGTGTGCTACCTGCAATAAAGGTGCGCCACTTCTCGACAAGTGCCTTAAAGTCTTCAGGCCATTCAGAGGTGAAGTCCATCTGCTGGTGAGTGACTGGATGCACAAAGCCAAGAGTCTTGGCATGTAGAGCCTGACGGTTGCAGAGTTTGAAGCAATTTTGAATGAATGCCTTATACGATGAACTGCGGTTGCCACGCAATATCTCGCTACCGCCATAGCGCTCGTCGGCAAAAAGCGGATGACCAATATGCTTCATATGAGCACGAATCTGATGAGTGCGACCTGTTTCGAGAATACACTCTACGAGTGTCACATAGCCAAAGCGTTCGAGCACCCTATAATGAGTTACGGCATTCTTGCCTATACCAGAGTCGGGGTCAAACACAGCCATACGCAGGCGGTCTTTAGGGTCGCGACCGATGTTGCCTTCTATTCTGCCCTCATCTTCGATGAAGTTTCCCCATACCAAAGCATTATAGCTACGATGTGTGGTTTTATTGAAGAACTGCTTGCCAAGGCGAGTCTTTGCGTCGGGAGTTTTGGCTACAACGAGGAGTCCGCTTGTATCTTTATCAATACGATGTACTAAGCCCACCTCTGGGTCGTTAGGGTCGAAAGACTTTAAATCCCTAAGATGCCAAGCTACGGCATTTATCAATGTGCCGTGGAAGTTGCCTGCCCCAGGATGCACCACCATGCCTGCCGGCTTGTTTATCACCATGAGCTCATCATCCTCGTATACTATATTGAGCGGTATATCCTCAGCGCCAATGGTGTTATCATGTCGTGGACGGTCGAGCATCAACGTTATCACGTTGCCTGCACGCACCTTAAAGTTACTCTTCACAGCCTTACCATCAACAAAGATGAAGCCTGCATCGGCAGCATTCTGTATTCTATTACGACTGGAATGAGGCATACGGTCGGCAAGGTATTTGTCTACACGCACAGGAGCTTGTCCCGGGTCTACCACTACCTTGCGATGTTCATAGAGTTGGTTTTCATCAGAGTCAGCGCTATCATTATCTACGCCATCGATATCGCCTTCTATGCCATCAACTTCGTATAGCTCATCGAAGCCATCATCAAATATTTCGTTTTGTTCCATCAATTCAATTTTCTTACAACAGGACCATTACCTGATTTCTGTTCGTGAGTTGTTGCAGGTTCGCGTTGTGTTTTCTCTGAAGGATTAGCAGGGTGCACCTTAGATTCTGTAACAGGAGCTACAGTTTCAATTTCATCACTTGTTGGTGCAGATTCAAATTCATCAAAGTCGCTGAAGTCATCCTCTACCAATGTAGTAGAATCTTCTTCGCTCAATCTGCCATTGCCAGCAACTATCACCAGAACATCTTCTATCGAAATCTTATCGCCTGCATTCACATTCCTTCCATTAGCAGTAATGCCATAAACCCAATCCTTTTCGCCAGGAATGAATTTGGGCTGACCGAGTTTGAAGCCCATAGCAGACAGCTTGGCCATAGCCTCACGTAGAGAGCTATTGTCAATAACATCAGGAAGAGAAAGAGTTGGAGTATGCGAAGAGTTGATGACAAGATATATCACATGACCCGACTTCACTCTTTCGCCAGGAGCTATGCTCTGTTCGAGCACACAGTCAGGCTTCAAAGCCTTGACATATCCCGTATCGCCAACAACAGCTTCTATGCCAAGATGGTCTAAAATTTCTTTGGCTTCATCAAAACTCTTATGTTTGAGGTTTGGTACAATTATCGACTCGCCATGGTGCGTATATATGTTAAGTCCAAACCAGACAGCAGTACAGAGTATAATGACAACGACAAACATCGCAGCCAAATTATACCACAAGTATTTACTCTTGAATTTTCCTATGAATTCAGAAGGTGTCATTATATAATATTCTATTTCTTGCAAAGATAGTGCAAAATTTCGATTGAGCGAAAAGAATGTGAATGTATTTACATTTTTGAGTGTTAGAAATTTATTTAATTGGATGGAATATCAAAACAAATAACAAAAAAAGCACCGCATCATGATAAAACATGTTGCGGTGCTGGATATTTTGTATCAGAATTATCTGTCTACAGGATTACTCCTTTACACGGTTGAGGTAAGAACCATCGCGTGTGTCAACCTGAATAAGGTCGCCCTCGTTGATGAAGAGAGGTACACGGATTTCAACACCTGTCTCAAGAGTAGCTGGCTTAGTAGCGTTGGTAGCTGTATCGCCCTTGATACCTGGCTCAGAGTGAGTAACGCGGAGGTTTGTCTTAACAGGCATTTCAGCCAAGAGGATAGAACCATCGCTGGTATCAGTAACAACCTCTACGATATCACCTTCCTTCATAAACTCTACACCAGTAATCTGCTCCTTTGCAACAGGAATCTGCTCAAAAGTCTCCTGATTCATAAGGATGCAACCTGTAGTATCCTCATAGAGATACTGATAAGGGCGACGCTCAACGCGAACATCCTCGAGTTTGAATCCAATCTGGAAAGTACGCTCCAATACACGACCGTCTGAAACGTTCTTCAGTTTGGTAATCATTACGGTATTTCCTTTACCTGGCTTTCTGTGCTGAAAGTCGATGCAAGTCCAGATCTTGCCATCCATGCGGATGCAAGTTCCAATTTTGATTTCCTGTGAATTAATCATTGTTATATTCTTGTGTTATTTATTATATTTCGTCTTTACAGGGTGCAAAGTTACTACATTTTTATAAAAAAACATATAAATAAGGGCGAAAAATCGGTTAATTCTTTGTTAATTGGAAAATTATGAGTAATTTTGCAGCCCAAAAGGTGTGGTGTGCCCACATCTATAACCTGTAGCACATAACATTAAAAAGAAAATAATAAGATGAAAAGAACATTTCAGCCCCACAATCGTCGCCGTGTAAACAAGCATGGCTTCCGTGAGAGAATGGCAACAAAGAACGGCCGCCGTGTATTGGCATCTCGCCGTCGTCATGGTCGTAAGAAGTTAACTGTATCTGACGAGCACCACGGAAAGTAATCCTGCTTTATACAAAACA
>HF993984.1 GCA_000436915.1 Prevotella sp. CAG:1092
CTTGGAGTAGCTGGTCGAAGAAGTCGAGTGGAGCAGGGTAGCCTTGGGTGTAATAGCTCTTGGTCTTAGCAAGAGCAGCAGCCTTGGCAACAGCCTTGTCGAGTCCACCAAGTTCGTCGACGAGCTTTATCTTCAGAGCATCCTCGCCTGTGAACACATGACCCTGAGCAATCTGCTCAACCTGGTCGACAGACATCTTTCTGCCATCAGCAACACGCTGGCGGAACAGATGATATCCACGGGTGATAGCTCCCTGAAGGAATGTAACCTCCTCTTCGTTCATCATTCGAGCCTGCGAACCAAAGAGGGCATTGCGGTTGGTCTTCACCTCGTCAAACTTCAGTCCGAGCTTGTTTGTTGCAAGGTCGCTGAAGTTCGGTATCACACCAAAGATACCGATGCTACCAGTGAGAGTTG
This sequence comes from Prevotella sp. CAG:1092, assembly GCA_000436915.1. GTDB lineage: Bacteria > Bacteroidota > Bacteroidia > Bacteroidales > Bacteroidaceae > Prevotella. The sequence continues at coordinate 418 of HF993984.1, forward strand.
TTGGTTCTGCAAAGATGTAGTTGGCATTACAGCTCATATAGTAGCCACCCGAAGCAGCCATACCACCCATAGAAATTACCACAGGTTTCTTTTTCTTAAGCAAATCTATCTGGTGCCACATCTGTTCAGAAGCATAAGCCGAGCCACCACCAGAGTTGATTCTGATAACAACAGCCTTTACGTCGTCATCGTTGGCAAGCTCTTCGAGGTCTTTGCAAACATCATTGCCCACGATAGCATGCGAATTAGAGAAAAGGCTTCCTGCAGCAGGAGTATCCACGATGTCGCCATAAGCATAGTATACAGCTATCTCGTCGTCGCCATCAGTGTCTTCTTCCTTAACAGTTGCCATGTCGGCAATAGAAAGCTGGCTGATTTTCTCGTCAGCATCAAGCTTCAATAGCTTCTTAACCTCAGCCTTCATCTCGTCGGCATATTTCACGCCATCGACCATCTTCTCAGCCAATAGCATTTTGCCGTTAGCAACGAAGATACCATTATCAGCCAAGTCGTTGAGCTTTGCAGTGCTGATATTTCTGCTCTTGCTAACAGCCTTGCACATGTTGTCCCATAGGCTCTGGATATATCGCTGAGTCTGTTCGCGGTTTGCATCGCTCATTTTTTCTTCGGTAAACATCTCGGTAGCACTCTTGTATTTGCCCACCTTTATCACCTGCATCTTTACACCAAACTTAGCAAGAAGATCCTTTACGAACATTGGTTGCGAGCCAATACCATGCCAGTTTATGCTACCTTCCGGGTTTATATACACCTTGTCGGCAGCAGTAGCGAGATAGTAGCAACCCTGAGTATACATGTCGCTATAAGCAACAATCCATTTGCCCGACTTCTTGAAGTCTACAAGCTGGTCGCGCAATTCCTGTAGCTGAGCCACATCAGCACCCAAGATACCAGTCTCAAGATATATACCTTTTATATCTTTGTTAGCCTTCGCCTTCTTGATAGCTGAAGAGATAGCATCCATGCCAAGAGAGTTGAAGTTGTTGCCAGTAAGTTGACCCAAAACATCATCTTGCGCCTGCTCCTGCAAGTCGCCCTGAAGCTTTAGTACCAATACCGAGTTTTCCTTCACGTTCTTTGTGGCTTGACCGGAAGCCACCATGCCTACGAGGCTCATAACGCCGAATATGCCGATGATAATTCCGAAGAGGAAAATGCCGACAATCGTTGCGCCCACGTTCTTAATAAAATCTTTCATGTAGTAGTGTTTTTGAAATGATAATTTGCAAATATACGAATTTTTATTTATATTATATGGTAATGTATAATAAAAAACTACAAAAACTTGTATATAGAGCCGTAAAATCAAAAAACAAAGTATATTTCGCAAATTTTTCTTTCACCTATTATATATATATAGTACTTTTGCCATACGTTACAAAAACGTAGACTTAAACCTCTGTATATACTAATAACTAAAATAATAAAATGAAGAGAATTTCACTTTTGTTTTGTGCCCTTGTGGCAATGAGCACTGTGATGTATGGTGCAAAGAAGAAGCAACCAAAGCAACAGCTATGGCCTGATGGTAGCGTAATGTCGGAATGGTTTTCTGACACTACTAAGGTTGATGTAGAAACACTTGGCAAGAAGTATGTAATCACCGAATATGGTGTAGGCATGGATAGCACCGTGGTGCAGACTGCCAAGATACAGGCTGTTATCGATAAGGCTGCCCAGATGGGCGGTGGAGTAGTAGTGGTGCCAAAGGGAACCTTCCTTTCCGGTTCGCTATTCTTTAAGCAGGGTACACATCTTTATATAGAAGAGGGTGGTAAGCTAAAAGGCTCAGAGCGTATTGCTGACTTTGAAATCAAAGAGACACGTATTGAGGGACAGACATGTAAGTATTTCACCGCTTTGGTGAATGCTGATGGCATAGATGGTTTTACCATTGCCGGTAAGGGAACCATCGATGGCAATGGCTATCATTACTGGAATGAGTTCTGGATTCGCCGTAAGTGGAATCCACAGTGCACCAATAAGGATGCACAGCGCCCACGACTTACATATATCTCAAACTGTAAGAACGTAACCATACAGGATGTACGACTTGTCAACAGTCCTTTCTGGACTAACCATATCTATAAGAGCGACCATGCACGCTACCTTGATTTGTATATCTATGCACCAACAAGCGGCGTGAAGGCTCCAAGTTCTGACGCTATAGATATCGATGTATGCCACGACGTGATGGTTCATGGATGCTATATGAATGTCAACGACGATGCCGTTGTTCTCAAGGGTGGTAAGGGAACATGGGCTGATAAGGCTCCAGAGAATGGCCCTAACTACAACATCCTTATTCAGAACTGCCATTACGGTAAGGTGCATGGCTGTTTGACTCTTGGTTCAGAGAGCGTTACAGATAAGAACGTGATACTTCGCAACTGTCGTGCTGACAATGCCAACCGCGTGTTGTGGCTAAAGATGCGCCCTGATACACCTCAGCATTATGAATATGTAACAATAGAAAATGTAGAAGGCAACTGTGGCTCATTCCTCGTTATCCGTCCTTGGACTCAGTTCTTCAAGCCTGAGAAGCGCGATGATATGCCTAAGTCGTTGTGTAACAATATCGTGATGAAGAATATCAAGATGGATTGCCGCAACTTCTTCGATGTTGGTGCATCAGATAAATACGACTTCCGCGACTTCACCTTCGAGAATATCTTGGTTAACGACAAGAAGAACGCATTCAAGAAAGATCTTATCCAAAATACCGTGGTTAAGAATGTGAAGATAAATGATGTGGTTGTAAAATAAAAGATAATGAAGAAACTAATATCTACTACGTTGGCAAGCCTTTTCTGTGTGGCTTGCCTCAATGCGCAGACCTTCGATATGAAGGTGGCGCAACCATGCTATAACGATTCTATCGGCTATGGTTGGGATGTTACCAATGTGCCAACAGCTAAGGAATTGAAGAAAGGACTGAAGCGTCCTGTATACTTCTCGGTAAAAGTTCCCGATGGCAATTATAAGGTGACAGTAACTATTGGTTCAAAGAAATATGCTGCCAACACTACTGTTAGAGCAGAAAACCGTCGACTCTTCATAGAACCACTATCTACAAAGAAGGGCGAACTGAAGACATTCTCGTTTGTAGTAAACAAGCGTACACCTTATATTAATAATAAGATGAGCGTGAGAATAAAGGAACGTGAGAAGGATTATCTCACTTGGGACAACCGTCTTACCCTCGAATTTAATGGTACTGCCCCTGCTGTAGCTTCTATAAATATTGAGAAGGCTGATGTGCCAACAGTATTCCTCTGTGGTAACTCAACAGTAGTAGACCAGAGTCGTGAACCATGGGCAAGTTGGGGACAGATGTTTACACGATGGTTTGATGATGGCATAGCTATCTCTAACCATGCAGAGAGCGGACTAACAGCAGGTTCTTTCCTTGCCAGCAATCGCTTAGAAAAGATTCTCACTATGATGAAACCAGGCGACTATGTGCTCTGCGAGTTTGGACACAACGACCAGAAAGAGAAAATGGCAGGATCTGGAGCATGGTATAACTTCTCATACAATCTCAAGAAGTTTATCGACCAAGTACGCAAAAATAAGGGAAACATCATCTTCGTTACTCCTACTCAGCGCCGCAACTTCAAGGATGGAAAGATTCAGGAAACGCATGGTGACTATCCAGATGCTATGCGCGCGGTAGCTAAGCGTGAGCATGTGCCAGTGATAGAACTTCATGATATGACACGCACATTCTTCGAGACACTTGGTGAAGAGAACTCTAAACGTGCCCTCGTTCACTATGCTGCAGGAACCTTCCCTGGACAGGATAAGGCATTGGCAGACAATACCCACTTCAATACATGGGGAGCCTATGAGGTTTCAAAGATGATTGTGATGGGAATGAAGCAGCTCGGTTTGCCTATCGTAAGCCATCTGCGCCCAGACTGGAAAGATTATTCACCAGCTCAGCCAGATGATTTCAATAAGTGGAACTGGCCTTTGTCTCCAATCTTCGAATCACTGAAGCCAGACGGCAATTAATAACTAAAGTTTCGGATTTAGGCAGGGAC
>HF993985.1:0-283 GCA_000436915.1 Prevotella sp. CAG:1092
AATTATAGTAATAATTTCTATAGCAATCCCTTCTTGCAAAACTCGTCACCAAGTTTGAAGCCTTCTTCATAGAGAGCTTCGAGCTTGGTGGCGTCTTTTTCTATACGCCCCACTTCCATAGGTTTTATTGGGCGTATGCAGATTACATCGCCACTATCTTCCAAGCGTTCAAGCATTTCAAGTTGCTTATTGTAGGCTTCTATACGATGGGCAAGAGCCACACGAAGACGAGGATATTTGCGATATATGAAATTAGGAATCTTGCGATCTTTGCCTGTGTTGC
>HF993985.1:308-6185 GCA_000436915.1 Prevotella sp. CAG:1092
TTGCGATAGCCACGGTTGCGAGTGGCTATAACCACATTGCGCTTATGACCAGTAGAAATAGCACGCATGATGGGAATGCTATCTACGATACCACCATCAAGATAAGGAGTGCCATCCACATCAATAACCTTGCAGACATAAGGCAGACTACTACTTGCATGACAGATATCGAGTAATCGCTGGCGGTTGCCCGACTTCTCGGTGAGATATTCTGCATAGCCTGTAGCGCAGTTGGTAACTACCATTTCGAAGGTTGAAGGATTAGAGAAATAAGCATCATAGTCATAAGGAATTATCTCGTTTGGAAACTTATTGTATAGCAAATCGCTATCAAGAAGACAACCTGCTGTAAAGAGATGTTTTATGCTTAGATAGTCATATTTCACAAGCATATCAATATTCGACAATCGTGCACGACGAGGCTGATGGCTAACATACGACAAGCCATTGCATGCTCCTGCCGATACAGCCACGATATACTCGAAATCGAGACCGTTTTTCATAAAAGCATCGAGCACTCCGCTAGTAAAAACGCCACGCATTCCACCCCCTTCTAACACTAATCCTGTATTCCTTATCATCTATAAATTTAAATTTGATATTAATAATATCCAAAATCTATGCAAAGTTAGCATTAATTTGCAGAAATTGTGTAACTTTGCAAGAAATTAATATTAAATTAATGAATATGTTTAGTAAAGAGACCTACGTAAGCCGTCGCGCAGAGCTTAAGAAGCTTGTAAAGAGCGGTATCATCATACTATTTGGCAATAACGATTCTCCTGCCAACTTTCCTAATAATGCGTATAGTCCATTCCGTCAGGATTCATCATTCCTTTATTATTTCGGACAGAAGAGAGACGGACTTGTTGGCATCATCGATATTGACAATGATATGGAGACCCTCATTGGCGACGACATCTCGGTAGAAGATATCGTATGGTATGGTTCGGTAGACAGCGTTCACGACATGGCACAGCAGGTAGGCGTTGCCAATACTGCTCCAATGAAGACTCTTAAAACAATCTGTAACGATGCTTTGAGACAAAAGCGCAAGATACACTTCTTGCCTCCTTATCGCTTCGACATCAAACTGCAGGTTTTTGACCTCTTGGGCATTCACCCTAATCAGCAGAAAGAGAGCGCATCAATGGATTTGATAAAGGCTGTTGTGAAAATGCGCTCAGCCAAAGAGCCTCAGGAGATTGAGGAGTTGGAGCGTGCTGCTGTGATAGGCTATAAGATGCATACTACAGCTATGCGCATGTGTAAGCCTGGAGCTATAGAGCAGAATATAGCAGGATATCTGAAGGGTATCGCTCATGGCTATGGCGCTATGGAAAGCTTTGCTACCATACTTTCACAGCATGGTGAGATTATGCATGGTGCTCCATCAATGAATCCTCTTGAGGATGGCAGACTGCTGTTGGTGGATGCTGGTGCAGAGACTATCAACAACTATTGCTCTGACAACACCCGTACAATGCCTGTAAATGGCAAATTCACACAGCGCCAGTTGGAGATATATTCTATCGTGGAAGAATGCCACGACTATGCACTAAAGGCAGCACGACCAGGTGTGAAATACTGGGATGTACACTTCGGTGTATGCCGACTGATGACCGACAGACTTAAGGAGTTGGGACTGATGAAGGGAGATACCGACGAGGCTGTAGCTGCAGGTGCACACGCAATGTTCCTTTGCCACGGCTTGGGCCATATGATGGGTATGGATGTTCACGATATGGAGAACTTCGATCAGATTAATGTAGGCTTCGACGAGGAGACGAGACCTAATCTTGAACAGTTTGGTACCAACTGTCTGCGCATGGGACGCCGTTTGGAAGAAGGCTTCGTGGTGACAGATGAACCTGGTATTTACTTCATTCCTGCCCTCATCGACGATTGGCGTAGCAAGGGATTGCACAAGGACTTCATCAACTACGATATGCTGGAGACATACAAAGACTTTGGCGGCATACGTATCGAAGACGACTTGCTCATCACAAAGGATGGCTGCCGATTCTTGGGCAAAGACCGCATACCATATCATCCAAAGGATGTAGAAGAGTTTATGGCAAACAATAAATAACACAATAATTATAATCAACTTACAATGAAAAGACTTATTACTTTGGCTCTCGTTGTTCTGATGACAACTGGAGCTTTCGCTGAAGAAAAGAAAGACAGCGTAAACAAGAACAAGCCTGTGTTCACCACTATCAAGGAGAACAAAATCACAAGTATCAAGGACCAGAATCGTTCGGGCACATGCTGGGACTACTCTACCCTTAGCTACTTCGAGGCTGAGATTTTGAAGAAGACAGGCAAGACATACGACCTCTGCGAGTCGTTTGTTGCTAACAAGACCTACATGGATCGTGCTATCCAGGTTGTTCGCTTGCATGGCGACTGCCAGTTTTCACAGGGCGGTAGCGCTTACGACCCATTGTACTGCCTCCAGCACTATGGTATCTGCCCAGAGAATGCTATGCCTTTCCCAGGTAGCTTGTATGGCGACTCTCTTAACAACTTCAACGAATTCTTCAGCATCTTGGAGCCTTATGTAGCAGCTGTTGCTAAGAGCAGCGCTTCTAAGATTTCTAAGCAGTGGAAGGTTGGTTTCCAGGGTGTCTTGGATGCTTACCTTGGCGAGTGCCCAAAGTCTTTCAAATATGAAGGCAAGACTTATACTCCTAAGACATTTGCTGCAAGCCTCGGTTTGAACTTCGACGACTATGTTACTATCACCAGCTATACTCACCACCCATTCTGGACACAGTTTGCTGTTGAGGTACAGGACAACTGGCGTTTGCCATTGTCATGGAACGTTCCTATGGAAGACATGATGCGCATCATCGACAACGCATTGGAGAATGGCTATTGCATTGCATGGGGTGGCGACGTTTCTGAGGAAGGCTTCACACGCACAGGTCTTGCTTATGCTGTAGACACCAAGAAGGCTCAGAGCCTCGCAGGTTCTGACATGGCTCGTTGGCTCAAGTTGACCAGAACTCAGAAGACCAGCATGCTCGACTCTCTCGGCTGCACAGTTCCTGAGATTGTTCCTACACAGGAGATGCGCCAGGAGCGTTTCGACAACTGGGAGCTCACAGACGACCATGGCATGCTTATCTTTGGTATCGCTAAGGACCAGAATGGCAAGGAATACTACATGGTAAAGAACTCATGGGGTGAGACTGGCGACTACAAGGGAATTTGGTATATGACCAAGAACTTTATCGCTGCCAACACCATGGACTACATGGTAAACAAGAACGCTATTCCTAAGGATATCCGCAAGAAGATGGGTATCTAAGAATTACGAAAATAAAACATATAAAGGGAAGATATGAGAAATCATACCTTCCCTTCATATTATAACTATACGAACCTTCATATTACAATCATACCAATATGAAAATACTAAAAGAACGTATTCTTAAAGATGGAAAATGCTATCCGGGTGGCATATTGAAAGTTGACAAGTTCATCAACCATCAGATGGACCCAAATCTTATGAAGCAATGTGCTGTTGAGCTGATACGCCGCTATGCTGGCACCGATATCAATAAGATTCTTACTATCGAAGCCTCAGGTATTGCTCCTGCCATCATGATGGGCTTCTTGCTCGACTTGCCTGTGGTATTCGCAAAGAAGAAGAAGCCATCTACAATGGACAATATGCTGTCGACAACAGTAACCTCGTTTACCAAGAAGCGCGAGTATACAGTAGTAATTTCAAAGGATTATCTCACTCCCAACGACAAGGTGTTGTTTATCGACGACTTCCTCGCCTACGGCAATGCAGCCCTCGGCATCATCGACCTCTGCAAGCAGGCTGGTGCACACCTCGAAGGTATGGGATTTATCATTGAGAAGTCTTTCCAAAATGGTCGTAAGCTCATCGAAGAGCAAGGAATACGTTGCGAGTCGCTCGCCGTCGTTGACTCTTTGGACAACTGCGAGATAACACTCAGATAACAAGTTTATCATCATTATTGCATAATGCTAAAGGCAGAACCCTCAAAAATACTGAGAGTTCTGCCTTTTTTATTGTATCGTGACGAATATGATGAAAAGTCGTTGTAGGCTTTATCTACGAGCGTAAAAAAACGGAGATACATAGCCTATGTTCCAAAATAATTTAGTAACTTTGGCACGGCATTTTCTGCCTGTTGTAATATTATGCATTACAACAACCTAAACCGAAGAAAACAAAACTATATATAAATGCACTTTAAATGGAATTATAACCCTCCTACTGAAGAGCAGAAGCGCACTGCAGGCGAACTTGCCGAGAAGATTGGCATGAACCCTATACTCACACAGCTGCTCGTGGAAAGAGGCATAACAACGGAAAGTGCGGCAAAGAGATTCTTCCGACCACAATTGGCAGATCTTATAAATCCATTTCTGATGAAGGACATGGACATTGCCGTCGACCGCCTAAACGATGCTATGGGACGCAAGGAGCGTATACTCGTCTATGGCGACTACGATGTAGACGGATGTACCGCTGTGGCTTTGGTATACAAGTTCTTGCAGCAGTTCTATTCCAACATCGAATACTACATTCCTGACCGCTATGAAGAGGGCTACGGAGTGAGCCGCAAGGGTATCGACTATGCCAAACAGCAGGGTGTGAAGCTTATTATAATCCTCGACTGCGGCATCAAAGCTATCAACGAGATTGCGTACGCCAAGGAACAAGGTATCGACTTCATCATCTGCGACCATCATGTGCCCGACGAGGTGCTGCGACATCATGTGCCCGACGAGGTGATGCCGCCTGCTGTTGCCATCCTCAACCCTAAGCGCACAGACGATAGCTATCCTTTCAAGCATCTTTGTGGCTGTGGTGTGGGCTTTAAGTTTATGCAGGCTTTTGCCAAGAACAATAGCATCCCGTTCTCAAGACTCATCCCGCTGTTGGATCTCTGTGCCGTGAGTATTGCTGCCGACATAGTGCCTGTGGTAGACGAAAACCGCATTCTTGCCTATCATGGTCTGAAACAACTAAACCAAAATCCAAGCATCGGACTAAAGGCTATCATCGACATCTGCGGACTAAACGGTCGCGAACTGTCGATGAGCGATATTGTGTTCAAGATTGGACCTCGCATCAATGCTTCCGGACGTATGGAGAATGGTAAAGAGAGCGTAGACTTGCTTGTGGAGAAAGATTTTTCTACAGCCTTGAGCCAAGCTAAGCATATCAACGAATACAACGAGCAGCGCAAGGATATTGACAAGCAGATGACGGAAGAAGCCAATATAATCGTGTCGAAACTTGAAAACCAGCGCCATCAGTCGAGCATTGTGCTCTATGATGAGAACTGGAAAAAGGGCGTGATAGGTATTGTGGCTTCACGACTCACCGAGATTTATTTCCGTCCTACGGTGGTACTCACTCGCGATGGAGACTTTGCCACAGGCTCTGCTCGTAGCGTGATGGGATTTGATGTTTATGCAGCCATAAAGAGTTGTCGCGACTTGCTTGTCAACTTCGGTGGCCATACCTATGCTGCAGGTCTCACCCTACGTTGGGACGACATACCGGAGTTCCGTCGTCGCTTCCAGGAGTTTGTAGACGAGCATATAATGCCCGAACAGCAGGAGGCAAACATCAATGTGGATGCCATCATCGACTTCAAAGACATTTCAAAGCGACTATACAACGACCTAAAGCGCTTCTCGCCTTTCGGTCCTGGCAATACCAAGCCTTTGTTCTGCACCAAAGCCGTTTACGACTATGGCACAAGCAAGGTGGTAGGACGCGAGCAAGAGCACATTAAATTGGAACTTGTAGACTCGAAGTCGAGCACCGTTGTCAATGGTATAGCCTTTGGACAAAGTGCTGCTGCACGATACATA
>HF993985.1:6203-6431 GCA_000436915.1 Prevotella sp. CAG:1092
CTGCACGATACATAAAGTCGAAACGCAGCTTCGACATCGTTTATACCATCGAGGATAATGTGTTTAAGCGCAACCAGGTACAGTTGCAGATAGAAGACATTAGACCAAATAGCGAAAATTGACCAACTATCAATCCATACTCCAAAAATATTGGGGTTATCCCGACTTCCGTGGCATTCAGCAAGAAATTATCGAGAGTATAGGCCAAGGCAAAGATACTCTCGGCTT
>HF993985.1:6503-12564 GCA_000436915.1 Prevotella sp. CAG:1092
TGCACTTGCCATGGATGGTGTGTGCCTGGTGGTAACGCCATTGATAGCTCTGATGAAAGACCAGGTGCAAAACCTTCGCAAACGTGGCATCATGGCTGCAGCAATATACTCAGGCATGACACGCCCAGAGATTGTGACAACTCTCGAGAACTGCATCTTCGGACAAACTAAACTGCTATATATCTCGCCAGAGCGTTTGGCTTCAGAACTTTTCCAAACCAAGTTGCGACATATCAAAGTGAGCTTCATCACCGTAGACGAAGCTCATTGCATAAGCCAATGGGGCTACGATTTTCGTCCTTCGTATCTCAACATTGCTGACATCAAGAAGCTAAAGCCTTCGGCTCCAATCCTTGCTCTTACCGCTACAGCCACTCCTGCCGTAATCGACGACATACAGGAGAGACTGCAGTTTAAGGAAAAGAATGTCTTCAAGATGAGCTTTGAGCGCAAGAACCTCACCTATGTGGTGCGCCCAACAATAGACAAGGATGCCGAGATGATACACATCCTTGAGTCAGTGAAGGGTTCGGCAATAGTATATGTGAGAAGTCGTAAGCGCACAAAAGAGATATCAGACCTTCTCGAAGCTAATGGCATTCCATCTACATTCTATCATGCAGGTCTCACCCACTCTACTAAAGACATTCGTCAGCAGCGTTGGCACAACGACGAAACAAGAGTTATGGTGGCGACAAACGCCTTTGGTATGGGTATCGACAAGCCCGACGTGAGAATGGTCATTCACTATGATAGTCCCGATTCTATAGAAGCTTATTTCCAAGAAGCCGGTCGAGCTGGTCGCAATGGCAAGCGAGCGTATGCAGTATTGCTTTACGACAAGCGCGACACGCAGAAACTTATAAAGCGCATAGACACCAATTTCCCGCCAAAGGACTATATAATAAAGGTGTATGAAGATTTGGCCTACTATTACCAAATAGCAGCAGGAAGCGGATATGGTCACACATTCTCTTTCGAAATAGAGAAATTCTGCCACATCTTCAAGCATTATCCTCTGCAGGCACATTCTGCTCTCGTAATTCTCGCACGTGCGCAATATATAGAATATGAGACCGACCCAGAGTCGCGAGCACGACTTATGTTCTTGCTCAATCGCAATGAGCTATACCGCCTCGACGATTTAACCAAACAGGAGGATGCTCTCATCACAGCTTTATTGCGTCTGTATGGTAGCTTGTTTGTTGACTACACCTTCATTGACCTTGGCTTAGTGGCAGACTATTCGCAGATACCTCAGCAAGAGATTTACCTCATGCTGAAATCGCTAAGCCAACGCCGCATTCTACATTTCATACCAGAGAGCAAAACTCCATACATCACCTATACTCAGAATCGCGAATTGCCTGAGCGCATAGTGATATCTAAAGAGGTGTATGAAGACCGTAAGGAGGAATTTACGAAGCGCATTAATGCCATGATAGCTTATGCCAACGACACTACGACATGTCGTAGCAAAATGTTGCTCAACTATTTTGGCGAAAAGCAAGACCAAGACTGTGGACGATGCGATGTTTGCTTGGACAACAACACCAACCAAGTGGCTGAAGAGAAGATAGACCCTGTGAGACATCAGATTCTCAACCTCTTGGCAGACAAAGCTCCTCACTACATAACCGAGATTGCACGTCTCACACTACCACGCGAACAAGTAACAGCTGCCCTACAGGCATTGCTCGACGAAGAAATACTAATAAAGGAAGACAGCATTATAAGGATGAAATAAATGCTGTCTTCCTTTTTCTATTTTTTTATTTAAACTCCTTGAACAAATCGTCGTAGCCATTAAATACATTGATGTCTACCTCGCCACGTATGCCACGCACTCTGCCATCGGGCGACAACTGCCAAATGGCAAGATGCACATCTGGCTTATACTCGCCATAGCGTGCTATCCACACTTGATAGTTGTCGCGAAGATATTTGCCATCGGCATAGCTATCATTCAAGTATTTATTGATGAACGTCTGACTGATATACAATATCGGACGCACTTTCATCACCTGTTCTACGCTAACGAGCCATTTCCTCACAGCAGCCAACATCACCTTTGGACCACCCATCTGCATGATGAGCTTTGTAGATGGTTCTACATCAAGAGCTGGAGGCAAGTCGCCATGCTCATAACGACAGTTTTTTACGAACAATGCCACCTGCTGCGATACTGGCACTCTGGTTGAAAAGAAATGATAGGCTCCTACCCTATAGCCATGCTTGCGTGCTGCAGCATAGTCGGCACGATAGTATTGATTAAGCAAGCTCTTGCCCTCGCTACATTTTATATAAATAAAGGATATTGGAAAGTCTACAACACCACTCACACGCTTCTTCGACAACGAGCCAAGCGAGGATATGCGCAACTTATTCCATTCTATAGGGTATGTCACCCTGTATCTACGGCGCTTTCCCCTAACCCTTCTCACAGCATAAGTCTTGCGTGGCGGTTCGTGCTGATAACGCGAAATATCGATGCCATAGATGTGGGCAGAGGTGTATAGCGGTTGTTCGCCACGATAGCGACCATTCTTCCACAATCCAGCCCTTACCTTTTCTGATGAGAATGCCACACCAAAGCCATCAGGCAAGCACGATGATGCCGACTTTGGCAATATGGTGTCCACACATTGTCCTTCGTAATAAGAACCATCAGGATAGCGAATACCTACAACACCCTGATAGCGCCCATCAGCATTACGATTGCCATAGATAATAGTATCGGGAAGATTCTGTAAAGCCTTGCATGGTTTCATACCATTACCGATATCTGAAGCCTGAGCATATACAGGGCGCACACCTTTAGGAGTACCGCCATTCAAGGTTGTGAAGAAAAGGAAGCCTTTGCGATGCGACTTTATGGAGCGTGCAGGAAGGCGTAGCGAGTCGACAACCACAGTATAGTCTTCCTGTACCATAGCCTTAGCGGCCTTTGCCTCCACAATCGGCAACGCACGAGCTATAAGGTGTTTCACAGAGTCGATATGATGGTTCACCACTTCTCTTCGGCGTGCCACAACATCAAAGCCTTCGTCGCCCACGCTATGACGACGCATGTAGTAATCAATCTCTGCTAACTGATGGCGATACGATTTCAATATCTTCTCCAGTTTCTTATATCTATTGCTTACAAAAGTATATGCTGACACATCGTCCACACTTTGCATAGCGCTCTTAGCTTCAGCATCAGCATCCACCTTAGCAGCAAGAGTGGCAAAGCATGATGGAAACCACCAACGGTTCACCCACGATGATTGACGATAGCGAGTGATACGCTTTAAGAACGAAGAGTCGGTAGGCAACGCCAACAAGGTGTCGCCATGGTTGTAGGCGTATACAAATAGCGAGTCTGCACCCGTAGGAGTGGTAACGATATAGTATTTACGCTCTTCAACGACAGCAGCCGTAGAAGCCTGCGGTTTGTCGAAATAAAACCTTGATATTAAGCAGAATATGCCTATCACTACAGCTGCTATGCTACTGGCAATTATTATTCTGCGTTTAGTTATCATTTGCTTCATTGTGTGTTTAAATTAAGGTCATGCAAAGATAGAATTTATTTTGGATATTATATCATCAAAACACATAAAAAATTCAAGTTTTATAACTATCTTTGCACGGACAAATTATAACTATCATTTTAAGGAGTGAACAAGAACTAAAAAAACAGAAACAGTTATGAAACTATCATCAATCAGCAGAAAGTGTATCATAGCACTCTACTGAAATCAGGAAAAGACAGTAATACGTGATACTTGGTCAAGTATCACGTATTACTTTGCCAAGTATCACGTAATACTTGGCAAAGTATTATATGATACTTTTTTTTGCACATTTTTAACCTTACAATAAAAAAACGAGGGGAGCGAATCAACACGATCAGCTCCCCTCTTATAAATTAAAAGGTTTGTATGAGATATATATGAAAATATCCTGATTACCTGTTTACTGACATACCTTGATTTAATAATCTGCGGTACATCCAAATTAGTTGTTCTCTGGACGCAACTTGCGTACAGTAACACCAGCCTGCCACATTTCCTTGTTGCGCATAGCCTCAAGTTCAGCATTAAGCTTCTCGCGATAGTCTGGCTGCGAATTCTTATCGATAGAAATCTGAGCCTCGTTGCCAGTCTTTACAGAGTAGTATAGCCACTCCATAACAGGCTTGATAGCCTCGCGGAAACGAGGAGCCCAATCGAGCGCACCACGCTGAGCTGTGGTAGAACAGTTAGCATACATCCAGTCCATACCCTTAGAACCGAACAATGGGCCAAGGCTCTGAGTGAGCTCTTCAACTGTCTCGTTGAAAGCCTCAGATGGAGAGTGACCATTCTCACGAAGCACATCATACTGGGCCTCGAGCAATCCCTCGATAGCACCCATCAATGAGCCACGCTCACCAGTAAGGTCAGAAGTAGCCTCGCGCTGGAATGTAGTCTTAAACAAATATCCTGCACCGATACCGATACCAAATGCGATAGTCTTGTCCTCAGCATTGCCTGAAGCATCCTGATATACTGCGTATGAGCAGTTCAAACCACGACCCTCGCAGAACATTGTGCGGAGCGATGTACCAGAACCCTTAGGAGCAACCATGATAACATCGATATCCTCTGGAGGAACTACGCCTGTACGATCGTTCCAGTTAATGGCAAAGCCATGTGAATAATATAGTGTCTTACCAGCGGTAAGATATTTCTTGATTTTTGGCCATACAGCAATCTGACCGGCATCAGAAAGCAACATGCAGACGATAGTGCCCTTCTGAACAGCTTCCTCAATAGAGAATAGAGTCTTTCCTGGTACCCATCCGTCGGCTACAGCCTTGTCGTATGTCTTGCCTTCGCGCTGACCAACGATAACATTAAAGCCATTGTCGCGCAGGTTGCAAGCCTGACCTGGTCCCTGAATACCATAACCGATAACTGCGATTGTTTCGTTTTTGAGCACTTCGCGTGCTTTTTCCAATGAGAACTCTTTGCTGGTGACAACAGTTTCCATTACGCCACCAAAATTCATTTGTGCCATGTTTGTAATTGTTTTGTGCCGCTTATGACATTGCGGCGGTTAATTAATTACCTTGTGGTTCTGCAATCCTTGTCCAAAAGATGTTGAATGAATCACCCATATCCTACTCGAGGCTATAGCTAAGGTATTATTCTTTTATTCGGAGGCAAAGATAATAATTTAATATTAAACTACCAAATTTTCTTTCAATCTTTTACAAAATTCATCAAAATTCTGCACACTTCGATAGTTTCTTGCGTTTCTTTCTTTATCTTTACAACCTTCATTGCATATTCTAACGGTGCTATTTCTTCACGATAGAATGATAGTTTGTCACCTTGATATGTTTCTGCCACGTATGCCACTTCGAGTCGTTTCAGTCTGTTAGCTTTATAGAAGTCGATATCGAAGAGGTCGAGAACATGCTCTATGTATTTTATGCTGTTGATATGCCCATTCACATCTACATCATTATAATAGGTGTCGATGGTTCTCACGAGTTCTGCGTCGGCTGTAACCTTCACCCTACCCGACTTTGCTATCGGACAAGGCTTCTCTGTTTCCACATATTCTTTTATCAAACCATCGTTGATAGAGAAAATGTCTACTGGTTGTCGGCTCTGGGTGTCTATCATTGCCCACACACTCTTACCATAGCCCAAAACAGAGCCGTCAGAAGCAGATATGGCAAAATTACGAGAAGTGAAGAACTTCATCACACTCTCCACCCATGTTTCTACTGTGAAATGGTCGTAGGCTTTAGGCATACGCTCCATCTCTATAGCCAGTCGCGACAACACCCATGTGCGATGTTGTGGTCCCAGCACACTCATACCATAGCCACGGTCGTTGCTATGGAAATCGGCAGCATTGAGCAGATGATTGCCCAAATGTCCCATAAACAGATGTTGCGAATAGTCGCAATGGAAAGGTTCAGCCAGGAATTCGTAGCTACCAACCTTACTCAGCAATGTCTTTGTCATGCGCATTTTCATAAAGGAAATCACTTACCGGCTCGTCGAAACTACGAGTAACG
>HF993985.1:12596-18031 GCA_000436915.1 Prevotella sp. CAG:1092
GCGATACGTCCACTACGCGAATACTGCAGCAGGCAGTCGAAAGCCTTGAAGCGGGCAAAAAGGTCGGTGATATCTTCTGTGAGTCCTGCCAATATCACGGTGGAATATGTTGGGTTTACCTCCATCATTCGTGCATCATGCTTACGTATGGTGCGCGAAATCTCTGGATTATCCATAAGCTTTGGAGTAGAGATCTTGAAGAGACCTACCTCGTGGATGAAGAGCTGCTCGTCGGTATAATAGTCGGCCTTCACCACATCAATTTTCTTCTCAATCTGCTTTGTAATCTTTATTATCTGGTCTTCGTTGCTCCAAGCGGTGATAGTATATTTATGTATATCTTTGATGCTTGATGCAGAAACGTTGAGACTTTCGATATTCACTTGTCTACGTGTGAACACCGCTGTTATCTGATTCAAAATACCAACGACATTCTCTGAGTATACAAGTAATGTATATAGTTTCTTTTCCATTTATTCACTTTTTACTGAAACACAATTCTGCTTAATGAAACACAATTCTGCTTAATGAATTCTGATTCTGAATATTAGATGTCGAGCTCGAGCAACATTTCGTTGACGCTCTTTCCTGGAGGAGTCATTGGCAATACGTTGTCTTCTTCCTTTATTGCACACTCCAAGAGGTATGGACCGTCGGTAGCTATCATCTTCTCTACTTTTTCTCTCAAAGTGCTACGGTCTACTGCTACATCATAGTTGATGCCATAGCCCTTGGCGATAGTTTCATAGCATGGGTTGAGCATCTTGGTGAAGCTCTTGCGATGACCGAAGAACATATCCTGCCATTGGCGCACGTTGCCAAGATAATTGTTGTTGAGAAGTATCATCTTTACAGGCGCTTGCTGCTCCATGATGGTGCCAAGTTCTTGTATGCTCATCTGGAAACCGCCATCGCCCATGAACAAGCAGACTGTGCGGTCGGGAGCTCCGAAGGTTGCACCCACAGCAGCTGGCAAACCAAAGCCCATGGTGCCAAGTCCACCACTCGATACTACCGAGCGCTTCTTGTTGTATTTGAAATAGCGACAAGAGAACATCTGGTTCTGACCAACGTCTGTCACCAATACCGCATCGCCCTTAGTAACTGCAGCCACTACATTCACCACTTCGCCCATAAGTAAAGGACCCTCGGTAGGATGTATTGCAGGCTGTATCACCTTCTCGTCTTCCATCTTTGCATATTCTGCAAACGAGTCGCGCCATTCGCGATGCACATTTTTCTTCAGCAGTCTTGTGATAGCAGGCATCGTCATCTTGCAATCGCCGATAACGGCTACATCGCTCACAATATTCTTGTTTATCTCTGTAGGGTCGATATCGAGATGGATAATCTTAGCTTGCTTAGCATAGGTAGAAGGCAGACCTGTTACACGGTCGCTAAAGCGCATACCGATAGCTATGAGCACATCACACTCCTGAGTCTTCATATTGGTGGCGTAGCTACCATGCATACCAAGCATACCCATATTCAATGGATGATTTGATGGCAAAGCCGAAAGACCCAAAAGGGTGCGACCTGCAGGAATGTCGGCTTTCTCGAGGAATTCCAACAACTCGTTGTGTGCACCGCCAAGTTCCACACCCTGACCTACAAGGGCAAAAGGACGCTCAGCATTATTGATAATTTCTGCAGCTGCAGCCACAGCATCTTGATCAATAGCAGGATAAGGATTATATGATCTAATATGGTCTACGTGAGCAGGTTTCCATTCGCAAGTATGCACCTGAGCATTCTTTGGGAAGTCGAGCACAACTGGTCCTGGGCGTCCGCTACGAGCGATATAGAAGGCACGGCTAACAGCCCATGCCACATCCTCTGGGCGCTGAATCTGGTAAGCCCACTTTGATATAGGCTGAGCCACACCTACAAGGTCTACTTCCTGGAAAGCATCAGTGCCAAGAGCACCAACGCCTACTTGACCTGCAATGACCACCATTGGTGTAGAATCCATCATAGCGTCGGCAACACCTGTGAGAGTGTTGGTAACACCAGGACCGCTTGTTACCAAGCAAACGCCAACCTCGCCACTAACTCTTGCAAAGCCTTCGGCAGCATGTGCCGCAGCTTGCTCATGACGTACGAGGATATGGTCGAATATATTATTTTCACCACGTGTATATCCATACAAAGCGTCGAAAACTGGCATGATGGCACCGCCCGGATAACCGAAGATGGTTTTAACACCTTCGTTTTGAAGCGAGCGCATCAATGCCTCAGCGCCTGTTATTATTTGTTTCTGTGTTGTATCGTTCATCTGCATTTTTCTTCTTAATCTATTATTCTTACTCCTCCCTTGTCGGCAGAGCTAACACTCTGAGCATAAGCTCTCAACGCCTTGCTAACCTGGCGGTTGCGCTTCAATGGCTGCTGTGGACGTGCGGCAAGTTCCTCGTCGCTAAGCTTAACATTGATAGAGCGTGAAGGGATATCAATCTCGATGATGTCGCCATCCTTAATCTTTCCGATATTGCCACCAGCGGCAGCCTCAGGAGAAATATGACCGATGCTGAGTCCTGATGTTCCACCAGAGAATCGTCCATCGGTAATCAAAGCACACTCCTTGCCAAGGTGGCGGCTCTTGATATATGATGTTGGGTAAAGCATCTCCTGCATACCTGGACCACCCTTTGGTCCTTCGTGGGTTATCACTACGCAGTCGCCGCTATTGACCTTGCCACCAAGAATGCCGTCGCAAGCATCTTCTTGTGAGTCGAAGACTACAGCGGGACCTGAGAAATGCCATAGACTCTCGTCTACTCCGGCTGTCTTTACCACACATCCGTCTTGTGCAATATTGCCGAAGAGTACAGCCAATCCACCATCCTTGGTGTAAGCATGCTCTATATCACGTATGCAACCATTCTCGCGATCGGTATCGAGGCTTTCCCATTGAGCATCTTGGCTACCCATAACAGTAGAGAATCTGCGACCCGGAGCACTATGGTAGATTCTATCAGCTTCGGCATCAATAGTATTGCCTGTGATTGAATATTTAGCAATAGCATCGCCAAGAGTCATTCCGTCTACACGCTGAGCCTCGGTATGTAGGAGTCCACCCTTCTGCAATTCGCCAAGAATACCGAGAATACCACCAGCTCTGCCACACTCCTGAACGCTATATTTCTGAGTGTTAGGAGCGAGCTTGCAAAGGCAAGGTACCTTGCGGCTAAGCTCGTCGATATCTTTCATATTGAAATCAGCGCCTGCTTCTTGAGCCACAGCCAACAAGTGGAGCACGGTATTGGTGCTACCGCCCATTGCAATATCAAGAGTCATTGCATTTAGGAATGCGTTGCGCGAAGCTATATTGCGTGGCAATACGCTCTCGTCGCCATCCTCATAATATGCGAAGGCATTCTTCACAACCTGTCGTGCGGCAGCCTTGAAGAGGTCTATACGATTCTTGTGAGTGGCAAGGATAGTTCCGTTGCCAGGAAGCGAAAGACCAATAGCCTCGGTAAGCGAGTTCATGGAGTTGGCGGTAAACATACCCGAACAACTACCACAACCAGGACAAGCGCAACTCTCTATTTCCTTTAGCTCGTCGTCTGAAACTTCCTTGTCGGCACCCTTAATCATAGCTGTGATAAGGTCGGCATTCTCGCCTTTCCATCTTCCAGCCTCCATAGGACCGCCCGAGCAGAAAACAGTAGGAATATTAAGTCGCATGCTTGCCATGAGCATACCAGGAGTAACCTTGTCGCAATTAGAAATACAAATCATTGCGTCGGCCTTATGGGCATTAACCATATATTCCACAGAGTCGGCAATAATATCGCGCGAAGGCAAAGAATAAAGCATGCCATCGTGTCCCATGGCAATACCATCATCAATAGCGATAGTATTGAATTCTGCAGCATAGCAGCCCATGGCTTCTATTTCCTTCTTTACAATCTGACCTATTTCATGCAGGTGGGTATGTCCTGGAACAAACTGTGTGAACGAGTTGACAATAGCAATAATAGGTTTGCCAAACTGTTCGTGTTTCATACCTGCGGCCACCCATAGTGCGCGCGCTCCTGCCATTCGTCTGCCCTCTGTGCAGACAGCACTTCTCAATTGGTGTTTCATAACGTATGGTTTTTTAAGCCCAAATAATCTTTATATGTTTTCGTGCAAAGGTAATCAACATTTATGTAACAACCAACAAATAATGATTAAAAATTCAGTTTTAACCACAAATTGACACATAATAAAGGCAAAACGCTTACAATCTATCATTTTATGTATACTTATTTTAGACTTATTATAAGCATGCAAGATTATTTGCTGTATGCATAAACAAAAAAATCCTCAAGGCTCATTGCCCTGAGGATTATAATATAATTAGGTGTAGTATAATATCTATAAAAGCATCGCTATTTAGCGAATGTTGAAACATAGAATCTGTTATTTCACCACAACCTTGATAGCGCTCACAGAATATGGAGGCAACGAGAGTGTAGAACCTTGAAGCTTAGGAGCATTTGCGGCATCGAAATGCTTCACAGCCTTATCGCCCGGCTTACCATAGAAGCCATCAACAGAAAGCTGCGAACCAAAGTCAATACCAGCAACATCAAGTTCAACGGTTGAAGGCAGAGCGTTTACAACCTTGAGGTAAGCCTGTCCGGTCTTGCTATCCTTAACCACACTTGCTGCCACGCGGTTCTTCAACGTTGCGTCAACTGCAATCTGAGTCTCCACATAGCTGTCGCCATTGTTTACTGAGAACAGTCGCTGAGTGTGATAGCTTGGAGTGAGCGTGATGTTAGCATTATCGAAGTATATCATGTTAGGATTCCAGTTGTGGTGTCCTTCCTTGCACAATAGCGGAGCATAGCTTGTCATTGTCACCACATCGGCATTACGCTCTATATGGCAAAGGTGCATAGCTTCAACAAGTGCCGACTCCATGGTACGTGTGCGCGAAGCCCACTCTCCGAGATATACTTTAGGAGCCTTGCGGTCGTAGCCATCGTAATAATCCTGATGTGCCATAAACCATCCTGTAGACTCATAATAATGCTCATCGACCATATCGATAACATCAGAATGCTGCTTGGCAAACTTCCAACCCTCAATATAATCTGACGAAGGATCATGGAATGGGCCTACAGTTCCGCAAACGATGATGTTAGGATATTTAGCTTTTATTGCCTTACATATCATGAGATAGCGGTCTTCGAAGTCGGTAGAGATAAGGTCTTCGTTGCCCACTCCAACATACTTCAGATTGAAAGGAGCAGGATGACCGGCATCGGCACGCATTTTCGCCCATTTGCTTGTTGCTGGGTCGCCATTAGCCCACTCTATCATATCAAGGATTTCTTGACAATAAGCAGGCATCTCCGACATTGGTATGCCACCCTGCTGACCGCCATAGCCTTCGGCATTAGCTCTTGAATTCTGACAAGGCACACCTGCTGCCAATA
>HF993985.1:18052-19687 GCA_000436915.1 Prevotella sp. CAG:1092
TGCCAATACAGGCAGAGGCTCTGCGCCCATATCCTCGCACATCTGGAAATACTCATAGAATCCAAGTCCGCGAGTCTGATGATAGTTCCAAATATTCTTATCTGGCTTACGGTCTTGCAAAGGACCAATAGTATGGTTCCAATGATAAATATTGTCAATACCCTGACCATGGCTCATGCAGCCACCAGGGAATCTTACAAACTTAGGCTTTAGTTCGGCAATAGCTTCAGCAAGATCCTTGCGCAGTCCGTGTCCCTTGTAGGTATCGTGAGGGAATAGCGATATCATGTCGAGTGCCACAGTAGCATCCTTCTTGCCAGCCACTACCAATCGGCAGTTTATAGCCTTGTCGCCATACCTCTTTGTTCGCTTCTTGTTTGCAGTATTTAGCGCAAGGGTATATCGTTGCCACTCCTTGCCCACAATCTTAAGCTTACCCTCAGCCATCACGTTGCCATCTTCAGCAACCAATGCCACGCAGAGTTCCTTCTTCTCGCCCGAGATGTTGCGAGCATAGATAGAGAAATCGTATGCTGCACCACGATCTACGATGCCATCCCATCCCTCGTTATACAAGGTATCGGCAGCAATCACGGCATAATGAGGATTGTTCTTACTCAATGGATTTTCGGTAGCTATTCTGATAGGAGCATTGCTCTTCCATGCTGTTATGGCACTCCATCCCTTATGGTCAGCGCTTGTATATTCGAAGTCGCGATTCTGCACAAGTTCGGCATATAGTCCGCCATCGGCAGCATAGCTGATATCTTCGAAGAACACACCAATAAGCTTATCCGAAATAGCCTTGCTCTTAGCGGCATCCACTTTTAGTTGCGCCTTAACCACCTTTGGCAATGAAGCAAAACGCTTGTTGTCGTCGCGCATAGTTTCGCTACTCTTGGCAGCATCATTAGCAAGAGCATCGAAATGAGCCAACATATAGTCGAGATGCAACTTTGGCACCTCAAACAGATTACCCTCCAAATGTTTGCCATTAATGGTAGCGGTATCGCGCATCCAAGCAATATCCTCTATGGTGCTTGCATCCTCAGCTTCCTTGAAACGTCGGAAGTCGGCAGAAGCCTGCACATAGCGGTTGCCTTTGGCTGATTTCATATAAATGTCGAAAGTTCCATCATCCATCTGGAATGCTATTGGCTTAGCCACTCCCTTTACCGACATCTTTGGATAGTCTTGCGGACGCCATGTCACCAAGTCGTCGCTATAAGCGGCTGCAAAACATGGAGCATAATTATTCACAGCCCACACCGCACGCCATGTACCATCGTTGGCATGCACCACATAAGGGTCGTACATTCTCTTCTCCTGTCCCCATTGCGAATAGTCAGAAGAGCAAAGTTGCCCTATATGCTGCCAAGTCTGTTTTTCGTCGAGGTAAGCCCCGTGTAGTCCGTCTTTATCGCCTGGGGAATAAACGAATATTTGGCATATGGTATCTTTGCCTACCACCTCCATCGATGGTGCCATGCGTTGTGCCATTGCCGTTGAAGCCATTGAAAGCATGGCTATAGAAAAGAGAATGCTTTTTTTCATATGTTAGATAGTTTTTGTGTAACTGCTTTAATATCTATTTTGCAAAGATAATGCAAACGAGCGCAATGAAAGCTTGCTTTC
>HF993986.1 GCA_000436915.1 Prevotella sp. CAG:1092
CGTCGAACTCACGTTAAATATGGTTTTTGAACCATCTTATAAAAATTGGTGAATACGATTGCACAATGTTTGCGCAAACAAGAAAAATATCATGATTATGTGTGATTTTTCTCAAAAAATATTTGGAGATATCAACTGAAAACTATACCTTTGCGAATGTTATCCTGAATACAATCTTTTACCTTAAAAAGACTAATACCTATTGGTGAAGTGCCTCTCGCTGTGAAGTGGGGGGCATTCGTTTTTTATATAGGTTTTATTTAGTATTCATCCATACTTCATTTGGCTTTGTCGATGACAAAAAGACAAAATTCTTCAAAATTTAATAATGCCGTAATGAAACGGAATTATTTCTTTTAAAGTAGTGATAAAATAAAATGGTAAAGCCATAATAGCAAACTTTATGCTATTATGGCTTTCTTATTTCTTTCATTATTAGTTTCTAACCCTCAGAATTCTCACTAATTCTACTTCCTGAATCCCTCCATATTCTCATAGCGACGCTTCATCATGCGGTTGTAGATGTTGCGAAGCCAAAGACGATGGGTGAGGAAGAATGCTGCGCCAACGGTTGCCATTACGATGTTTGAGGTTGTGGTGGAGCAGAAGGCAGAGAGCAGAGAAACGAAAACCATAGGGACGATGAAAATTCCTAAGGTGGTCATTATCTGCACATAGTTGTTGCCCATGCCATTCTTGCTCACAAACTTGGTGTTAAGAGGCAACGATGACTTGTTGTAGACTGCCATCTGCATGATGCAGAAATATTGGCAGCCGATGGTGAATAGCGCATACGAAAGAATCATCCAAATAGACCATTTGCCGGTGAATACCGTTGGCAACAGTAGGAGAATAGGGATGATGGTCAAGGCGCTAAAGAAATAGTATTTGGCACGAAGCAGAGAATAGATATTCTCCTTGTGAACCATTAGTGCATCGATATAGTTGCCCTCGTAGCTCATCACGTGGATAAGCATCGTTGCAGCATAGACCACAAGATTATAAAAACACCAGAAGTCTGTCATTCCCATGTTGTCGTAGACATCGGAGAACGAGCAAATAAGGGTTATTACAACCACAGCCCATGTGGCGCTGATGAAGCTCTTGCGAGGATTCTTATTGCGCATCAGGCTCTTTATCTCGAGCTTCAAGTATTCGCCTATTTCCTTGTATCTATCGAGGAACTTGAATTCCGACACCTTCTTTATCTTCGTAGTCTTGCTGGTGCGACCAATCTCGCTCATCACGCTATCGTATTGCAACTTGCGATTTACTACCACCATAATAGCCAACAAGCCTAAGGCAATAACGAGTGGCAAGATGTTGCCCTTGTCGAGCCAAGTGCCGAGAGTGGCATAAAGATTGAAGAAAGCTTCAAACGATTTCTCGGTAGGCATTCCGCCTATGTATAATGGTAGGAATACCAAGGCGTAGACAGCTATTGGCAGCAGCCACCACAGCATGCTGCTGATCACGAGTGTGCGCACAATGGAATACCATTGGCTATTGGCAAAAACAAAGATGGTGTAGGTGAGGAAAAGCAATAGGCAAGCGCCAATGCCGTGGGCGAAAACCACCGACATCAAGCAAAATGGGATGAGGATGGCGTACCATGTGATGTTGCCCCACGAGAAGATGGAGCGGAATAAGAAAGCATCGATACATACGTAGCGTGGCAATGGCAACAGCACGTATGGTTTGATGATTTGCGACGGTGTTTGCTGACCAATCCAACGGAAACCGAAGTCTATGCCAAGGATAATCGGCATTACGCCCATCATCAACTCCAGGGCTGTGAAGCCACGACTCTCGTTGGCTATTAGCGATAGCATCACGGCAATGAAAGCCAGATAAGCTATCACGAGCAACGAAACTACGCCAATAAAAAACTTTGCCGCCATGGTCTGAGGATACAGCGGACTGCGTTTCTCAGCAAGGCGGCGATGTTGTTGTAGAGTTTTGAATATTTCGATTTTCTCCATCTTGAGGTGCAATTAAAATACTTGAGCTATTTCAATTTAAAAGAATCCTTGAGCTCTACTATATATAATAAGGTGTTATCGCAAGTCAATAACCTCAGCTTTTGGAAAATCCTTAGCCTTGAAGGTGAACATGCTGTTTGCCAACTTCTTTGCTTTGAAGTTTTTGATGTTGATGGTCGACCATGTGTTGCCCTCAAGCATCTTTACCTGCACAGGAATGTAGGTAGAGCTGTTCACGGTGATGTAGAGTTCCTTCACCGAGCGCTTTTTGTTTTGAGCTGTGAGGTGAACAACATAGTTTCTGCCCGAAGTCTTCATCGACATGTTGTAGCCACTCTTATACATAGTGATAAAAGTATAAGGATTCATCTTCATGCGCTTAGCTTCGGTAGGAGTGGTGATGTTTACCTCGTTGGTCGATTTCATGTAGCTCCATTGAGTTTTGCCGTTGTACCAAACGATGGCACTTGGAATAGAGGCTTGAAACATGTGACCTTTGATGGCGATGGTGCCCGAAGTGGTTCCCATCTTTGGGTTCGACATAGTGAACGAAGCACTTGCGCCGCCCTTGTTGCCAACTACAGTTGCTGTTTTGTCCAGCACCTTGCGAGCCTGAGCTGCAGATTGTGCTGATGCTGTAAGGCTCAGCAGAGCCATAAGCATAGAAAAAATGATAATCTTTTTCATATCTTGTTTCTCCTTCTTTTTACCTTTTTTACCCTTTTTCCCTTTTTGGAATAAGCGACGTAGCCGAGCTGCGACGAACGCAACCCCAAACCCACTTTTACCTTTTTACCTTTTTACTTTTTACTTTTTTCCCCTTTTACCTTTAAAATTATCCTCTCAGTCTTGCCAAAAGCTCGTTGAGAGTATTCTCGTCGGCGATGAGCACCTCGCGAGGTTTAGAACCCTGCTGAGCACCTACGATGCCTGCTGACTCTAATTGATCCATTAGTCGTCCGGCACGATTGTAGCCGATAGAGAAACGACGCTGAATCATACTTGTAGAACCCTGCTGCGAGATTACGATGGCGTGGGCAGCCTCTTCGAAGAATGGGTCAAGACTCTTGAGGTCGGCAGAACCGTCGCCACCAAAGTCGCCGCTTCCACCTTCGTCGGCAGGTTCAGGGAGTTCCATAGGAGCCACAGGACCCGACTGACCAGAGATGTGGTCGTTGACATTCTCAATTTCAGGAGTATCGATGAATGCACATTGCACACGAATAGGGTCGCCACCTGCAAGGAAGAGCATGTCGCCCTTACCCACCAACTGCTCTGCGCCCTTGCGGTCGAGGATGGTGCGAGAGTCGACAACCGAAGTCACACGGAAGGCAATACGTCCAGGGAAGTTGGCCTTGATATTACCGGTAATAATCTTGGTTGTTGGTCGCTGAGTTGCAATAACCATGTGGATACCCACGGCACGTGCCAACTGTGCAATACGCGCAATTGGTAGCTCTATCTCCTTACCGGCAGTCATGATAAGGTCGCCAAACTCGTCGATGATAACCACAATGTAAGGCATGTATTCGTGACCCTTAGTCATGTCGAGCTTATGGTTAACGAATTTCTCGTTGTATTCCTCAATCTTCTTCACCTGTGCCATCTTCAGCATGTCGTAGCGATGGTCCATGAGCTTGCAGAGAGAGTTGAGTGTGCGCACCACCTTGTTTACGTCGGTGATGATAGGCTCGTCGTCGTTCTCAGGAAGTGCAGCCATGAAGTGAGACGTAATCTGATTGTAGATTGAGAACTCCACCTTCTTAGGGTCTACGAGTACAAATTTAAGTTCGTTTGGATGCTTCTTGTAGAGTAGGGAAGTGATGATGGCGTTCAGACCTACAGACTTACCCTGACCAGTAGCACCAGCCACGAGAAGGTGAGGAAGCTTGTGGAGGTCAAACATAAATACGTCGTTAGAGATTGTCTTACCAATAGCCACAGGCAACTCCATCTTCGACTCCTTAAACTTCTTAGAGTTTAATACACTCTCCATCGAAACTATCTGTGGCTTCTTGTTAGGCACCTCAATACCGATTGTGCCACGGCCAGGGATAGGAGCGATGATACGAATGCCAAGAGCTGCAAGGTTCAAGGCAATATCGTCTTCCAAGTTTCTAATCTTGTTGATGCGCACACCCTCGGCAGGAGTAATCTCGTAGAGAGTGATGGTTGGACCCACGGTAGCGCTGATGCGGCTAATCTTCACGCCAAAGCTATCGAGTACCTCAACGATGCGATTCTTGTTGGCAGTGATTTCCTCCATGTCAACCACAGGACGATTGTTTTCCTCGTATTTCTTCAGGAGTTCCAATCCTGGCTTCTTATATCTTGTGAAAGGCTCCAGCGGGTTGATAGGAGTCTTCAATATTTCCTCTATCGACAGTTCGTTGCCCTTGCCCTGTTCTACGGCTGGAGCAGCTTCTACAATAATGTCGGGCGAATTCTTCTTGTCTTCGCCATTTGTAACTGTAGGCTCTATGTCTACTGCGATGCTATTGTTCTCAGGCTCTTGACTGTCAACGGCTGGAGCTGCATTATTATCGTCGTTGTCGTTGCTTAGGTCAACAACCGTAGCTTCGTCATTCTCTTCTTCTGTTCCGCCGTAGAGGTTTTCTTCAGTATCAACAGAAGTGAGCGGATGATTATCGTCAGTATTATTGTCGCCCATGTTGGTGACATTGAATTTTATCTTCGATGTCAAGTAAGCCACAGGGTTTAAAGCCTTGCGAATCAATTCTATAGTCTCGCTTGTGAGATAAGTCAAGAAAGTTAGGGCTGTGAGCAGCAATATCGCAGTAAGTCCTGGAGGACCAACGAGGTTCTCCAACTGTTCTACGATAAACACTCCGTGGTTGCCACCAGGGTTAAAAGTCATCGACCCCATGATTGGAGTGAGAAATTTGGCGAGTGTCACCGAAGTCCACACCATCACCACCATCATGCCGAAGAACCATTTCCAAAGGTTCACGTTGTAAGCATGCAGTAGTTTTAGTCCCACCATTATAATAAATACCGGAATGAGGAACGCAGGAATACCGAAGTTTACCGTCATAAGATAATATGACAGCAACGCTCCTATCGAACCACAATAGTTGGTGAATTGTTTGCCTGTGTTTAGCCATTCTCCCGGTCGAAGGTTCTCCAAGATGCTTTGGTCAGCAGCTCCTGTTGCGAAAAAAGACCCCATAGCAATTATCAGCACTATTGCTGATGCTATGAGAAAAAGTCCAAAAAGGGCATCTGTTGTTTCGTTGGATAATATCTTGTTGAGCCCGAATACTTCGGTCAATGATTTGCTTTTGCGCTCTACTTTTTTCTTTGCCATGGTATGTATTTACAAATTTAACTGCAAAAATAGCGTAAAAAACTTAGATTCTGCCATAATTTGATAACTTTTTTCTAATTTTGCAAATTGTAACAAGAAATAGATAATGAGAAAGACCATATACAACAAGTTTGATAAGCGTGCCATAACAGCCTTGCCTGTGCTAAAATTCCCTGGCCGCATCATCGTAATTATGTCTGAAGGCGAAACAGAAAAGGCCGTAGACTATTTACTTTCGAGCGATATCTTAGGCGTAGATACCGAGACTCGACCATCTTTTCATCGTGGCGAGATGCACAAAGTGGCGTTGCTGCAAGTGTCTACTCGCGACACCTGTTTCTTGTTTCGTCTAAACCATACTGGCATTACTCCAGCCATTAAGCGACTCTTGGAAGACATTACAGTAAAGAAAATCGGACTCTCATGGCACGACGACATCCTTATGCTCAGAAAGCGTCAGGAGTTTACTCCAGGATTGTTCATCGACCTGCAAGACATCGTTGGCTCTATAGGCATCGAAGATCGCAGTTTGCAGAAACTCTATGCCAACGTGTTCGGACAGAAAATAAGCAAACGCCAGCGACTCACTAACTGGGAAATCGATGTGCTCAACGATAAGCAAAAGCAGTATGCTGCCACAGATGCGTGGAGCTGCATCAACCTCTACGAAGAAATAGAGCGCCTAAGAAAAACTGGCGACTACAATCTCGTGGTAAGTGAAGAGGAAAGAGAAAAAAGTGAAGAGTGAAGAATCAAATGGAAGTGAGGGGTAGAGACTATTCTAAAAATCATTTGGCTATTCTTAAATCTTTAGATTTTCTAATTATTGAATTCATTTGGCTATTCTAATTATAGGAATTAAAGTATAAACAATAAAAGATGTATAAGACAATATATTTGAAAAAGGGTAAGGAAGAATCGCTAAAGCGTTTTCATCCTTGGATATTTTCGGGAGCTATTCTCCATGGTGACGACGATATTGCTGAGGGCGATATTGTAAGAGTGTTGTCGGCAGGTGGCGACTTCCTCGCAGTAGGTCATTTCCAAATTGGTTCTATCGCAGTAAGAGTGTTGTCGTTCAG
>HF993987.1 GCA_000436915.1 Prevotella sp. CAG:1092
CAACTTAAATTAATTCCGCCAACGGGTAAATATATAGTATTTAAGGACTTGGATAATAAAAAAAACGCAAATATTATCCAAGTCCTTATTGTATATCAGCAAAAATTGCTATATTTGCAAATTATAACATAACTATTAAACAAATATGGAATTTTCAGCTAAGCAAATTGCCCAGTTCGTACAGGGTGTTATTGAAGGTGACGAGAACGCTACTGTTAACACATTTGCTAAGATTGAGGACGGAAAGCCTGGAGCTATTTCGTTCCTTTCAAATCCTAAATATACACATTATATCTATGACACAGAGTCAAGCATCGTGCTCGTAGACAAGAGTGTAGAACTCGAAAAGCCTACCAAGGCTACCCTTATTAAGGTAGACAACGCATACGAATGCGTGGCTAAACTTTTGCAGCTCTACGAATCTATGAAGCCTAAGAAAACAGGTATTGATTCTTTGGCTTTCATTTCTCCTTCGGCTAAGATAGGTGAAAATGTATATATTGGAGCATTCGCATATATTGGCGATAATGTTGTTATTGGCGACGGATGCCAGATTTATCCTAACGTAGTTATCTGCGAGAATGCCAAGGTTGGCAACGACTGCTTGTTCTATCCTAACGTTACAATCTATCATGATTGTCATGTTGGTAATCGTGTAACCCTTCATGCTGGTAGCGTAGTAGGTTCTGATGGTTTCGGTTTCGCTCCTTCAGAGAATGGCTATGATAAGATTCCTCAAATTGGTATCGTAACTATTGAAGATGATGTAGAAATTGGTGCAAATACCTGTATCGACCGTTCTACCATGGGTAGCACATACGTTCGCAAAGGCGTCAAACTCGATAACCTTGTACAGATTGCCCACAATACCGATATTGGTGCAAATACCGTAATGAGCGCTCAGGTTGGTATTGCAGGTTCTACTAAGGTTGGTCAATGGTGTATGTTTGGCGGTCAGGTTGGTATTGCAGGTCATATCACTATTGGCAACAAGGTGTTCCTCGGAGCACAATCAGGTGTGCCAAGTAGCTTGAAAGATAATCAGACTCTTATCGGTACACCTCCTATGGAGAAGTTGCCTTACTTTAAGTCGCAGGCCATCTTCCAAAAACTTCCAGACCTCTATAAGCAAATTCAGAAATTGCAAAAGGAAGTTGACGAATTGAAA
This sequence comes from Prevotella sp. CAG:1092, assembly GCA_000436915.1. Lineage (GTDB taxonomy): Bacteria > Bacteroidota > Bacteroidia > Bacteroidales > Bacteroidaceae > Prevotella. The sequence goes on from HF993987.1 coordinate 1,169, forward strand.
AAATTAAAATAAAGATATTATCCATTATGGACGCACAAAAACAAACAACCTTGAAAGGTAGCTTTTCCCTCTTTGGAAAAGGATTACATACAGGATTGAGCCTAACAGTAGTCTTCAATCCTGCACCTGAAAATACAGGATACAAAATTCAGCGTACCGACCTTGAAGGTGCTCCTATTATCGACGCTGTCGCGGAGAAAGTGGTTGATACCCAGCGTGGTACCGTGCTTGGCGAAGGCAACATCCGCGTTTCTACTATAGAACATGGTATGGCAGCCCTTTATGCCCTTGGCATCGACAACTGCTTGATTCAGGTTAACGGTCCTGAGTTCCCTATCCTCGATGGTTCTGCAACTCAGTATGTACAGAAAATCAACGAGGTTGGAATCGAAGAGCAGAATGCTCCTAAAGACTACTATATTATCAAGCATAAGATAGAGGTTAAGGACCCAGAAACTGGCTCTTGCATAACAATTTTGCCAGATGAGCAATTTTCTATAACAGCTATGTGCTCGTTCCAGTCTAAGTTCATTAATAGCCAGTTTGCAACTCTCGACGATATCCGCAACTTTAGCGAGGAGATTTCTCCAGCCCGCACATTTGTGTTTGTTCGCGATATCGTACCTTTGCTCGAAGCAAACCTTATAAAGGGTGGCGACTTGGATAACGCTATTGTTATCTATGAGCGCGAGGTTACTCAAGAGAAGCTTGATCAGCTTGCAGACGTGCTTAACGTTCCTCATATGGATGCTAAGAAGATTGGCTACATCCAGCACAAGCCTTTGATGTGGGAAAACGAGTGTACTCGTCATAAGCTCCTTGATATCATTGGCGATATGGCGCTTATCGGTAAACCAATCAAGGGCCGTATCGTGGCTACTCGTCCTGGTCATACCATCAACAACAAGTTTGCTCGTTTGATGCGTAAGGAAATTCGTAAGCACGAGATTCAAGCTCCTGTTTACAATCCTAACGATGCTCCAGTAATGGACAATATTCGTATACGCGAACTGTTACCACATCGCTACCCTATGCAGTTGGTTGACAAGATTATTGCCGTGGGTTCAACAAGCATCGTAGGTGTTAAGAACGTAACTGCCAACGAACCTTTCTTTGTAGGTCACTTCCCAAAAGAGCCTGTAATGCCTGGGGTATTGCAGATTGAGGCTATGGCGCAATGTGGAGGATTGTTGGTACTAAATCAGGTTGAAGAACCTGAGCGTTGGTCTACCTACTTCCTGCGTATTGATGAAGTTAAGTTCCGCCAGAAGGTAGTTCCTGGCGACACACTACTCTTCAAGGTTGAACTTCTCGCTCCTGTACGCCATGGCATAAGCTCTATGAAGGGCTATATGTTCGTAGGCGACAAGGTTGTTTCGGAAGCAACATTTACTGCACAAATCGTAAAGAATAAATAAGAATAATGAATCAGATTAGTCCTTTAGCATTTGTACATCCTGAGGCAAAACTCGGAGACAACAACATAATCGGTCCTTTCTGCTATATTGACCGCAATACTGTAATTGGCAACAATAATGTGTTGCAAAATAGTGTTACTATACATGTTGGTGCACGTATTGGTGATGGCAACGAGATATTCCCTGGTGCCAGCATCTCTACTAAGCCACAAGACTTGAAGTTCCGTGGCGAAGAGACTACCTGCGAAGTTGGTAACAACAACAGTATCAGAGAGAACGTAACTATTTCTCGCGGTACTGCTTCTAAGGGTAAGACCATGGTAGGAAGCAATAACCTATTGATGGAATGTGTGCATGTGGCTCACGATTGCGAGCTCGGAAGCGGACTTATTATAGGTAACTCTACTAAGTTTGCAGGCGAGGTTGTCGTTGATGATAATGCTATCGTTAGTGCCAACGTTCTTGTTCATCAGTTCTGCCACATTGGTGGTTATGTGATGATTCAGGGTGGTTGCCGTTTCAGCCAAGATATTCCTCCTTACGTGATAGCAGGCAAAGAGCCAACAAAATATTGTGGTTTGAACCTTGTAGGTCTTCGTCGCCGTGGCTTCAGCAACGAGCTCATCACAAAGCTCCACGATGCTTATCGTTTGCTCTATTCTAAGGGTATCCTTAAAGAAGGTTTGGAAGAGATAAAGGCAAATATGGAGGTTACTCCTGAAATTCAATATCTCATCGACTTCGTTACAACTTCAAAGCGAGGCATTATCAGATAATAGTAAATTCTGATAAATATCGAATTGTGAAAACAAACGAGATTTTATAGTATTTAATATTGATAAAGATTACAGCTAAATAGTGAAAGGAATTTAGATGACATCATCAAAACAAACATTTGTGAATGTGTCTTCTATATTCCTTTTTCTTTTCATTATAAGTTTCCACTTTTTGTCATCAAGTTTTTTATATAGATGAGAAACACCTTGATAGTAATCGTTGGTCCTACAGGTGTTGGCAAGTCTGAACTTTGTCTTGATATTGCCGAACATCTTGGTGTACCAATAATAAATGCCGACTCGCGTCAAATCTTTAAAGAACTACCGATAGGAACGGCAGCCCCTACCCCTGAGCAGCAGAAGCGTGTTTACCATTATTTCGTTGGCAACCACACCCTCGACGACTATTATAGCGCTTCGCTCTATGAAGAAGATGTGATGAAGTTGCTTCAGCAAATGTTTTCAGACGATGGACATGAAAATCATGCTGCTTTGATGTCTGGCGGTTCGATGATGTATATCGATGCTGTATGTAAAGGAATTGATGATATTCCTACCATACGAGAAGATATACGCGAGATGATGAAGCAAAGGCTTGAGAACGAAGGTCTTGAAGCTTTGGTTGCAGAACTAAAAGAGCTTGATCCTGAGCATTGGGCTATTGTAGATCGTAATAATCCGCGCCGTGTTGTTCATGCTCTAGAAATATGCCATCAGACAGGTACCACATATACTTCCTTTCGTACAAACTCCGTGAAGCAACGTCCGTTTAATATCTTGAAGATAGGTTTAAACCGCGATCGTGAAGAAATGTACGATAGAATAAATCGCAGGGTTCTTATGATGATGGAACAAGGCTTAGAAGACGAAGCTCGACGTGTATATCATAAACGCTCTTGCAACTCTTTGAATACCGTAGGTTATAAAGAGATGTTTGCCTATTTTGATGGTATGATAGACCGCGACGAAGCAATCCGTCAGATACAGTCAAATTCACGTCGATATATGCGCAAACAGCTCACTTGGTTCAAGAAAGATGAGAATATTCGATGGTTTTCGCCCGATAATATTGAAGAAATCATAAAATATATCGACAAATCGCTATAGTTGTCGTTATTATTATTACTTTTGTATGTATAATTTGCTAATTAGGCATAAGTATGTATAAGAAGATTAAACGCTTTTGCAGTTTGTGTGCAACAAAGATGCGCACTTTCTGGTCATGGTATAAGTCTCTCTACGGAGGACGTGCCTGGTATACAAAAACCCTTGTTGGTTTTGTTTCGTTGATAGTAATGCTGTTCCTCTATCTTGGAGCAGTGGATATTAATTTCCTTTGGCTTTTCGGTAAGAGTCCTGGCTATTTCTCAGGTATTAATGATCCTCAGACAAGTCAGGCGTCTGAGATTTATAGTGCAGATGGCGAATTGATAGGAAAATACTTCAATGAAAACCGTACTCCGGTAAAGTACGAAGAAGTGGCTCCTGACTTTTGGCGTGCTCTCATAGATACAGAAGACGAGCGCTTCTATAAGCATATGGGTATCGATCCTATAGGCCTTTTTGGTGCCGTTAAAGATGTCTTGCTTCGTCATGATGGTCGTGGAGCATCAACCATCACCCAGCAGCTTGCTAAGAATATGTTCCGCGTACGTTCGCAATATTCTACAGGTTTGCTTGGTAAGATTCCTGGTCTTAGGATTCTTATCGTGAAGAGCAAGGAGTGGATTATTGCCACAAAGCTTGAAACCGTCTATAGCAAGAAGGAAATCATCACCATGTATGCCAATACCGTTGACTTCGGTTCCAACGCTTTTGGTATAAAGACTGCTGCTAAGACATATTTCAATACCACACCAAAGGAGCTCACTACCGACCAATGTGCTATCCTCGTGGGTATGCTTAAGGCTACAACATACTATAATCCTATCTCACATCCAGAGAATAGCCTGCGTCGTCGAAATGTTGTGATGATGAATATGGTTAAGCATCACGACCTTGATAAGGCTCGTTATTCAGAACTATCGCAGCTACCAATAAAGCTTGACTTTAAGATAGAGAACAATTATGATGGTAAGGCACTATATTTCCGTCAGGCTGTTGCTGATGACTTGAAGGCATGGTGTGAGGAGAATGGTTACGATCTCTATAGTAGCGGTCTTAAAATTTATACCACTCTTGACTCACGTATGCAGAAGTATGCTGAAGAAGCAGCAATCAAGCAGATGAAGCAGATACAACGCAACTTCAAGAACCATTGGGGCAACAACGATCCATGGATTGACGAGCATGGTAAAGTGATACCAAACTTCATCGAGGATATTGCTAAGCGTCAGCCTTTTTATAAACAGTTGGAAGCAAAATTTGAAGACAACCAAGACTCTATAAACTATTATCTCAATAAACCTCACAAGGTTAAACTCTTCGACTACGAGAAGGGATCTATTGAGATGGAGATGTCGTCGTTGGATTCTATTCGCTACATGGTGAAATTCATGCATTGCGCTATGGTAGCCATGGAACCACAAACAGGTGCAGTAAAAGCATGGGTTGGTGATATTGACTTCAATTCTTGGAAATACGACAAGGTTAAAGCTATGCGCCAGCCTGGTTCTACTTTCAAACTCTTCGTTTATACCGAAGCTATGAATCAGGGCTTGACTCCTTGCGACAAGCGTCGCGATGAATATATCTCTATGCAGGTATACGACAGCAAGAAGCATGAGATGACAACCTGGACTCCAGGCAACGCCAACGGCTCTTTCTCTGGCGACTCTATGGCTCTTAAGAGTGCATTTGCTAAAAGTATTAACTCGGTAGCTGTTCGTCTTGGTCAGGAAATGGGTATCAAGAGAATCATAGAGACAGCCCACAAGATGGGTGTTGACAGCAAACTCGATGATACTCCATCGTTGGCTCTTGGTTCAAGTGATATGAACCTCCTCGAACTTGCCGACTCTTATTGTACCGTAGCTGATAATGGTCGTCATCATGCTCCAGTATTGGTGACACGTATTGTTGACCGTGATGGAAAAGAGGTCTATCGTGCTCCTGAGGATGCAGAACAAGTAATTCCTTACAAGAGTGCATTCTTCATGCAGCAACTTCTCAAGGGTGGTATGATGGAACCTGGAGGAACTTCTCAAAGTCTTTGGGGCTATGTGGGACAATTCAAGGATACCGAATTTGGTGGTAAGACTGGTACTTCCAACAACCATTCCGACGCTTGGTTCGTAGGCGTTAGTCCTAAGCTTGTAGTTGGAGCATGGGTAGGAGGCGAATATCGTAGCATTCACTTCCGTACTGGTGCTCTCGGACAAGGTTCGCGTACTGCGCTCCCTATTTGTGGCTACTTCCTTCAGTCTGTTCTTGCCGATCCTGCTTTTGCTCATTATCGTGGCAAATTCGATAAGCCTAAGGATAGTGATATAACTTCCGACATGTATACTTGTGCAAGTTATTATCCAAGCGCCAAGAACGATACTCTTAACAACGATAGTACACTCGTTATAGAAGAAGAGATTATGCTCGACGAGAATGGCTACCCTGTACATCGTGTTGTTAAATCTGAGGGTGAAAGCCAATCTTCAGCTAATGGCGCATCAACTCCAAATCAAGAGAAGACGCGCACTCAGCCTAAGGAACAGGCAGTAAATTTCGATGACCTATAATAAGTGAACACTCACCTTACATGGCCAAAACAGATTTTGAGAATATAGATAAAGACAATCCTGAGCTACAACAAGCTCTTCAGATTATAAGATTTACCCGTCGCTCGCTCTTCCTTACAGGAAAAGCAGGGACGGGTAAGTCTACTTTCTTACGTTATATAGCCAGCCATACCAAGAAGAAAAATATCATTCTTGCTCCTACAGGTATAGCTGCTATTAATGCAGGAGGTTCCACCCTCCATAGCTTCTTCAAACTTCCTTTCCATCCTTTGCTTCCAACTGATGTCAGCTATAGTCCGCGCAACATCCGCGACACGCTAAAATACAATCGTGAGAAGGTAAAGCTCATTCAGGAGGTAGAACTCATCATCATCGATGAGATAAGTATGGTACGTGCCGACATCATCGATTTTATAGATAAAGTGCTGCGCATATATTGTCGCAACATGCGTGAACCTTTTGGCGGCAAGCAGATGTTGTTTGTTGGCGATATCTATCAGCTTGAACCTGTTATCAAGGAGGAAGACCGCCAGCTGTTGCGTCCTTTCTATAAGTCAGGCTATTTCTTTGATGCCAATGTGTTCCGTCAAATGCGCCAGGTGTGTATAGAGCTACGCAAGGTATACCGCCAAAACGACCCTGAGTTTATTGGCATACTCGACAATATCCGCATATCGCAAGTTTCCGACCGCCAGCTTTCTATGCTCAACACTCGTGTTGGAGCTGAGATTGACAACAACGATGGTCAACTCTCTATCACCCTTTCCACCCTTCGCGATACTGTCGACTTCATCAACCAACGAAAGCTTGACGAACTTGAGGGCGAGCAGATGTTGTTTCAAGGTAATGTGCAAGGTGAGTTTCCTGTTAACAGCCTCCCTACCCCTATGGAGCTAATCTTAAAGATTGGTGCACAGGTGTTGTTCGTGAAAAACGATAAGGAGAAAAGATGGGTAAATGGAACCCTTGGCACCATTACAGGAGTTGATGAAGAAGGCTACAATTATATTACCATCTTGCTTGAGAATGGCTTAGAATTTGATGTTGAGCGCGAAGTATGGAGCAACATGCGCTATACTTTCGACGAAACAGAAAAGAAAATCGTAGAAGAGGAAATAGGCACTTATACCCAATTTCCTATACGCTTGGCATGGGCAATAACCGTTCACAAGAGTCAAGGTCTTACCTTTAGCAACGTAAAGATTGATTTCACGGGTGGTGTCTTTGCTGCAGGACAAACCTACGTGGCTCTATCTCGATGTAAATCCTTAGAAGGTATAAGCCTTAACCTTCCTATACGTCGAGGAGATATCTTCGTAAATCGTGCCGTTGTCGACTTTGCTCGCAACTACAACGATAATGCAGTCATTCAGTCTGCCTTATCGCAATCCAAGGCCGACCAGCAATATCATGATGCTATTGAAGCTTTCGACAAAGGCGACATGCAGTCGGCACTCGACAATTTCTTCCTTGCCATTCATAGTCGTTACGATATCGAGAAGCCTATCGCCAAACGCTATTTGCGCAAGAAACTATCTATCGTCAATACTTTGCAAAACAAGATTACTCAACTGCAGCAGGAAGCTGACAGTCAACGCAAAGCCCTTATGAAGTTTGCTACAGAATATGTGGTAATGGGCAAAGAATGCGAAAGCGAAGGCATGACGGATGCAGCCATCCGCAACTACGAAAAAGCTCTTGAACTTTGCCCCGACCATACTGTGGCTAAGCGCAGACTAAAGAAGCTAAAGAAGAATAAGAAGTAAGGAATTGAGCCGGAATTAAGATGTAATGGAGCTAAAGAAATAGCCAACTATCATAATATACATAACGAAAAAGGCAAACGAAACAAATCGCTTGCCTTTATTATTAACTATCAATAAATATACTTTATTTTAGTAGAACTTGAAATAGTTCTTTGCGTTGTTGTAAGAGATATCCTCAACCATACGAGAAAGGCTCTCCATATCGTTAGGAAGCAATCCCTTTTCAACGTCGTTACCCAAGAGGTTGCAAAGCAATCTTCTGAAGTACTCATGACGAGGATAGCTCAAGAATGAACGGCTATCGGTAAGCATACCTACGAAGCGGCTCAACAATCCGAGTACTGAAAGAGCGTTCATCTGGCGTGTCATACCATCGAGCTGATCGTTGAACCACCAGCCAGAACCAAACTGGATCTTACCTGGGCAAGAACCATCCTGGAAGTTACCAAGCATAGTAGCGATAACCTCGTTAGCGCATGGGTTAAGAGTATAGAGGATAGTACGTGTTAGCTTACCTCTCATATTGAGCTTGTTGAGGAAATGGCTCATAGCCTTAGCTGTTGTGAACTCACCAATAGAGTCGAAACCTGTATCAGCACCAAGCTTGTCATACATCAAAGTATTGTTGTCGCGAATAGCGCCATAGTGATACTGCTGAGTCCAGTCTGCATTATAGTCCATTTCTGCACAAACAGTAAGGAATGCATTCTTATACTGGCGAACCTCCTCAATAGAAAGCTGCTGTCCGCTCATAGCCTTAGCGAAGATAGTCTCAATCTGAGAATCTGTATACTCCTCATCATAGAACTCCTCGATACCGTGGTCAGAAAGCTTGCAACCATTCTCTGCGAAGAAGTCGTGACGCTTCTGAAGAGCATCAACCATATCCTTGAAAGTAGTGATGGTAACACCAGCTACTTCGCCAAGCTTATTGATATATTCAGCATAGTCTGGCTTCTCGATGTTCATAGCCTTGTCAGGACGCCATGCAGGAATCATCTTAATCTCGAAACCACTCTCACGAGTCTGCTTGTGGTAGCGAAGATCGTCGATTGGATCATCTGTAGTACATACGCACTCTACATTATAATGACGCATCAAACCACGAGCGCTAAACTCTGGCTGCAACAATTTCTCGTTACACTCGTCATAAATCTCACGTGCTGTCTTTGGCGAAAGAAGCTTATCGATACCGAAAGCAGTCTTAAGCTCAAGGTGAGTCCAATGATAAAGAGGGTTGCGGAAAGTATAAGGTACGGTCTCAGCCCACTTTTCAAACTTCTCCCAGTCAGATGTATCCTTTCCTGTACAGAAACGCTCATCAACACCATTAGTACGCATAGCACGCCACTTGTAGTGGTCGCCACCAAGCCAAAGCTCTGTGATGCTCTTAAACTTGTGGTCGTTAGCAACCATTTCTGGAATCAGATGGCAATGGTAATCGATGATAGGCATCTTAGCCGCATGATTGTGAAACAAATCCTGTGCAGTTTGTGTATCCAACAGGAAGTTTTCATCCATAAACTTTTTCATGTTTTCTTTCTGTTTTAATAGATTATAGTATTGTTATAATTTACATTTTTAATGTTAAGAGAGCAATATCTCTTTCAACTTGCAAAGTTAATGGAAAATGTAATAGCAACAAAATAATTAGCCGTTAATTTTTGGCTACTTTGTATTAAAATAAGTTACTAAGCCATAAAACTTACAGATTGTAACTTGGCTAACATTTTGTCACATAAATATGAGATATTATTTGTTTATTCGGTAGAATTTAACTAAATTTGCCCAAAAATAAGCACGAGCGATGTCACAAAAGGTATTAATCATTTATACAGGTGGTACTATAGGTATGGGATGTAACCCTCTAACGGGCACTTTGGAGCCGTTAGATTTCAATCATTTGGTTGAAAGCATGCCAGAGTTTCTGCAACTTCAAACTGGTGTAGAAGTATATCAGTTTACACCTCCGATAGACTCCAGCGACATGAGTCCACGTCTTTGGGCGCAAATAGTAAGAATTATAGCTGAGAGATATAATGACTACGATGGCTTTGTTATCCTTCATGGTACCGACACCATGTCGTATACAGCAAGTGCCCTATCGTTCATGCTCGAAAACCTCACCAAGCCTGTTATCCTTACTGGTTCGCAGCTTCCTATGGGTCAACTACGTACTGATGGTAAAGAGAACCTTATTACGAGTGTCGAATTAGCATCGTTGAAAGACAGTCATGGTCATGCAATGGTGCCAGAAGTATGTGTTTACTTTAGTGGTCGTCTGCTCCGTGGAAATCGCTCTATTAAGAAGAATGCCGATGGTTTCAATGCCTTCGACTCGTTCAACTATCCACACCTTTGCGACGCTGGCATCAACTTCACATTCCATCCTCACCACATTCTTAATCCTGATTTCTCTAAACCTATGATTCCGCATTATGCAATGGATCCTAATGTTGTGGTGTTTAGTCTTTTCCCAGGCATTCAGGAAAGCATTATTCGTCACGTGCTTGATGCTCCAGAACTTCGAAGCATCGTTATGCGTAGCTATGGTAGTGGTAATGCTCCTCAGCAGCCATGGCTCAACAAGCTACTTTATCAGGCAGCCCATCGTGGCGTGGTAATAGTAAACATCAGCCAATGTGTTGCCGGTAGCGTAGAAATGTCGCGCTACGATACAGGCTATCATCTTAAAAAAGCTGGAGTCATTAGCGGTATTGATTCTACTGTCGAGGCTGCTGTTACCAAGCTGATGTTCCTACAAGGACAATACAGCGATTCAAACATCATTCGCAATATGATGTGCCGCTCGATAGCAGGCGAAATAACAATTGAATAAATAGCATATGTAATTGCTATAGCATAAACTCTTCACCCCCCCAACATCTTTCAACTAAAGAAAGACGTTGGGGCAAAACTTTTAATATTTGTATATCAAATGTTTTGCGGTAAAACCATTTGCAAGGCTCAAAGGAAAATGTCCCAAGGGAAATTTTATTGGGGAAGACTGTCCGAAAACTTAATTAGAGCAGCAACCAACTGAATTGAGCTATTTTCTTTTATTCTTTATGATTAATCAACCTCGCTACCCTTTATTAAACAATATTTAGCTGCAAGCATATTGACATTTGACTGCAAGCAAAAACTCGTTTGATAGAAAGCATAGATACATTTGCTAGAAAGCATAGATTGTTCGATACATAGCTTCGGAAACAGCCGAAGCTTATTAAGTACCCCAATTCGGGATAAAATAGCGATTAG
>HF993988.1 GCA_000436915.1 Prevotella sp. CAG:1092
TCCATAGACAACTCTTCCTCACCCTTCTTCTTGCGGATGTTGTTGATGGTCTGACGCATACCGCCGAGGTCTGCCATCATAGAACCCATCATACCGCCAGGGAGACCGCAACCGAGAAGAAGTGAAGACATGATCTTGTTGCCAGGGTTGATGAAGTAGCCAAGCCACTCGTCAATAAACTCCTGAGTCATGGCACGAGCCTTCATATAAGCGCTCATGTTGATTTCAGGCACCTCGAAGCCCTCGTTCTTCAGCATGCTGATAACTGAGATTACGTCTGGGTGAACCTTACCCCATGACAATGGCTCGATGGCTGTATCGATGATGTCGGCACCATTGTTGCAAACCTCAAGGATAGAAGCCATAGAAAGACCAGGACCAGAGTGACCGTGATACTGGATGATGATCTGTGGATACTTGTCCTTGATCATCTTTGTGAGCTTGCCGAGGAATGCAGGCTGACCGATACCAGCCATATCCTTCAAGCAGATTTCCTCTGCACCAGCAGCGATGAGCTGGTCAGCAATGTTCATATAATATTCGAGAGTGTGTACAGGAGAGTTGGTGATACAGAGCGCACACTGAGGAGTCATGCCACCTTCTTTAGCCCACTTGATAGAAGGAATGATGTTG
>HF993989.1 GCA_000436915.1 Prevotella sp. CAG:1092
ACGAATAAAATATTTAATGCGTCGGCCCTGTCGAAACTATATCTCAGCCAATCTTTACTTCCTATCAAATCTATCTATGCCTTCTATCAAATCTATATTTGCTTACTATCAAATGTCAACATGATTACTATCAAATATGATTTTATATGAAGAGGAAATAGGGAGCCTACTCCCCACCCTTCTTCATTATTTCGTCTCTACATTCTTCCATTAGCCATTTAGGAGTACTTGTAGCACCACAGATGCCGATGGTTTTTACGCCCTGGAGCCATGCCATATCAATTTCGTTGGCACTCTCGATGAGGTGGCTGTTGGCATTGACTCGGCAGCACTCTTTGAAGAGGACTTTGCCATTGCTACTCTTATGTCCGCAGACAAAGAGGATGAGGTCGTGGCGAGAGGCAAAGGCTGCGATATTTGGCATGCGGTTGGCAACCTGACGACAGATGGTATCGAAGCTCTTGAAGGTGGCTGAAGGAGAAATGTGGGACTGGATATAGTCGATGATGTGATGGAAATCGTCAAGACCCTTGGTGGTCTGGGAATAGAGGTAGATGTCCTTGGTGAAGTCGAGATTCTTGACATCATCGATTTTCTCGATTACGATAGCTTGCTGGCGAGTTTGACCCACCAAGCCAAGGACTTCGGCATGACCGCTTTTGCCAAATATCACTATTTGGGCATCGGGGGCTGCATCGTACTGTCGCCTGATGCGGCGCTGCAAAGCCAGCACCACAGGGCAGGTAGCATCGATAATCTCGATGTTGTTGCGCTTGGCAAGCTCGTAGGTCTCTGGCGGTTCGCCATGAGCTCGCAGCAAGACTTTTACATCGTGGAGCTCGGAGAGCTGCTGATGGTTGATGGTGACGAGTCCTTTGGCATGGAGGCGTTCTACTTCCATGCCGTTGTGTACGATATCGCCAAGGCAATATAGCGTTTTGCCCTTGGCAAGTTCTTCTTCGGCTTTGCTTATGGCGGTGGTTACACCGAAGCAAAAGCC
>HF993990.1:0-761 GCA_000436915.1 Prevotella sp. CAG:1092
GCAGAGAAGTCTTGTGACTTGTTTTCCATTTCTGAATCCATAATGTAATCTTTGTTTTTAAATGTTTAGCCTCACGGCCATTTGGTTAATAAATTATAGTTTTCTTATATGAGTTAATGATCAGGACCTCGGGATTTCCCTTCCCTTTCACTTTCAATAATTCTTTATTTACCTTTTTCTTTTGTCAACCTTTTAATTCTCTTCAAAGGCCGAATTATATACCTGTGTAGTTGCTTGGTGTGATAGCCATAATCTCAGCCTTTACGCTGTCGCTAACGTTGAGAGTCTTTACGAAATTGTGAATAGTCTCTTCTGTCATCTTAGCATTTGTGCGTGTCAAAGCCTTCAAAGCCTCATAAGGATGAGGATAAGCCTCACGGCGCAATATAGTCTGAATAGCCTCAGCCACTACAGCCCAAGTATCGTCGAGGTCTTTCTGTAGTTTCTCCTCGTTGAGGATAAGCTTACGCAATCCCTTCAATGTGCTATGGATGGCGATAACGCTGTGTCCCAATGGCACACCAACATTACGCAATACAGTAGAGTCGGTAAGGTCGCGCTGCAAACGGCTAACAGGCAACTTCTGTGCCAAGAACTGCAATATAGCATTAGCTATGCCGAGGTTGCCCTCGCTATTCTCGTAGTCGATAGGGTTTACCTTGTGAGGCATTGCGCTCGAACCAACTTCGCCAGCCTTAATTTTCTGCTTGAAATACTCCATAGAGATATACATCCAGAAGTCGCGGTCGGGGGCGATGATG
>HF993990.1:782-3519 GCA_000436915.1 Prevotella sp. CAG:1092
ATGATGATGGTATTGATACGGCGAATAGCATCAAACACACTACCCAAATGGTCGTAGTTGCTAATCTGAGTAGTATACTGCTCGCGCTCCAAGCCAAGCTTCTCGCTAACAAACTTGTTGCCGAAAGCCTTCCAGTCGTACTGAGGATAAGCTACATGATGAGCATTATAGTTACCAGTAGCGCCACCGAACTTAGCAGTCATCTTGCAAGCCTTCAACGACTCCAACTGCTCTGTCAATCGGTAAACGAATACCATAATCTCCTTGCCCAAGCGTGTAGGCGAAGCTGGCTGACCATGAGTCTTTGCCAACATAGGTACATCCTTCCACTCGTCAGCATACTCCTGCAACTGAGCGATAAGTTCCTCAACCTGTGGAATGAAGACATTTTCCAAAGCCTCCTTTATAGACAAAGGTACGCTGGTGTTGTTGATATCCTGAGAAGTAAGTCCAAAGTGTATGAACTCCTTATAAGCTTCGAGATTGCCAATCTTGTCAAACTCTTCCTTAATAAAATACTCCACGGCCTTAACGTCGTGGTTTGTAACCTTTTCGATATCCTTCACACGTTGTGCGCAATTCTCATCAAAATTGCGGTAAATGTTGCGCAGGCTTTCGAACAAGCCCTTGTCAAACGAAGCCAACTGTGGCAATGGCAATTCGCAGAGCGTGATGAAATATTCTATTTCCACGCGGACACGATAGCGTATTAGTGCATACTCTGAGAAATAATCAGCCAATGGCTCTGTCTTGCCTCTGTAACGTCCATCTATAGGTGAGATGGCGGTCAACAAATCGAGATTCATAACTTTATATATATAATAATGTGTGTGTATTAATACGCCTGCAAAGTTAATCATTTATCGTGATATTCCAACAATTGATATGATAAAATATCAAAAAGATGATAATTAAAACCTTATTGCATGATATAGCTTGATAACTTGATATAAAAACTAAAGCTAAAAAAAACAAAAGACTCGCATTCTTGTAAGAATACGAGTCTTAAAGGAAGTGGGCGTTGACGGATTCGAACCGCCGACCCTCTGCTTGTAAGGCAGATGCTCTAAACCAGCTGAGCTAAACGCCCTTGTTTTTGATTGCGAGTGCAAAGGTATAACAATTATTCAAAACTACCAAGAAACCACACTCTTATTTTGCACATTTTAACAAAATATTTATATCTTGCGACAATTCGATCGTCAACTTACGCCCTATATTCTACTACACCTCACCAAAAAGTTCCTCATAAAAGTGTAGTGATACAGCAAAAAGTCCCTCATAAAAATGTTAAAGACTTTGCTATTTCACTAATAATCAGTATATTTGCAGCAAAAAGAGCATTATTATGGAAAGATTCATAATGCAAGACCTAATTGCTTGGAAAAATAGAGAAGATAGGAAGCCACTTATTTTACTTGGAGCACGACAGGTAGGCAAGACTTATATACTAAAAGAATTTGGGCAACGAGAGTTTGAAAATGTTGCTTATATTAACTGTGACAATAATGCCATGGTCAAGGATTTATTTGCCACTGACTACAATATCGAGCGAATTCTCCTAACCATAGGTGCTATTACAGGAGTTAACATACAGGCTGGTAAAACTCTTATTATAATGGATGAGATTCAAGAGTTGCACCGTGGTTTTGCTTCATTGAAATATTTTTGTGAGGAGGCCCGTGAATATCATGTGGCAGTAGCAGGTTCTTTGCTTGGACTCACTCTTCATCAAGGTGAATCATATCCTGTAGGTAAAGTGAATACCTTGGAAATGTTTCCTATGACATACGAAGAGTTCTTGTTGGCACGTGGTTTTAAACAGCGAGTAGATTTACTGCAATCAGGTATGTGGGATGTAGTAAACTCTCTGCGCACACTTTATATTCAGCATCTGCGTGAATATTATTTAGTAGGAGGAATGCCTGAAGCTGTAAAAAAATTCATAGATACTAATGATGCAAATGCGGTAAGAGAAGTACAGAAAGAAATCCTACACGCCTACGAAAAAGATATTTCTAAGCATGCTCCAGACGAACAAGTGGTAAGGATTAACCAAGTGTGGAACTCCATTCCATCGCAGTTGGCTAAAGAGAATAAGAAGTTTATCTATGGAGTGGTAAAACAAGGTGCAAGAGCAAAGGATTATGAGCTTGCTATTCAATGGCTGATTGATGCAGGACTTATATATAAAATAAGCCGTGTAAAAACCATTGGTATGCCTCTGAAGATACATGAAGATATTAGCGCCTTCAAGTTGTATCTTTTAGATTGTGGATTGCTTGGTGCAATGAGCAATACTCCACCAGCACTCCTTTTATTGCCTAATAATGACAATTCGGGAAAGGGTGACTTTACGGAGAACTTTATTTGTTGCCAGTTAGAATCTCTACGTAATATACCTATATATTATTATAGCAAGGAGAACAGTCAATTAGAAATCGACTTTGTTATCCAAATAGATACCAACATCATTCCTTTAGAAGTGAAGGCTGAGGAGAATCTGCAAGCAAAATCTCTGAAAGTAATCCTCGCCAATAATCCAGGCATGTATGGTCTTCGTTTCTCAATGAGCGATTATAGAGAGCAAGAAAATATCACCAATGTTCCATTGTATGGAGCAAGAGGATATTTGGTAAATGTGCTTAATAATGCTATTCGCTGTTAGTTTAAAGACAAGTTAATAAAAGGCTCTCGTAAGTATCCTATGATACTTTGCAAAGTAATACGTGATACT
>HF993991.1 GCA_000436915.1 Prevotella sp. CAG:1092
ACAAATCCTGAAATCGTAATACAGTTCTTGATGCCGAATGCGAAATTAGGTAATTATACAGAATTCACCATTAAAGATAGAGCAAAATAGTATAAATGCAACTAATGGTCTAAGGATTACAAGATTGTAGATATACAAACTCAAACTATATTATAAATTCCAAGAAATAGATGATTATTGTTGATTAGGGGCAACGACAGTTGATTTTTTTCACTACCTTGGAGCCGCAAATTTATCGACAACAAAAGAAACTATAGGATTATGTTTAAAAGATACTATTTAACGACTAAAGTCATATTTTTTTATTTGTCAATTTTAATAGGTTTATCTTCTTGTAACGTAAGTTCTTTGTCAGAAGAGCCAAAGTTAACTCCAGAGGATGCCATTAATAGTCTTGCAGACCTTTCGCCAACAGAGGGGGCTCAATTCTTTGTGGACAATAGAGAACAATATCCGTTCCTAGACACTTTATATGTTGAAAACATTGTTCCCATTATAGGAAAATGTAGTTTTGATACGATAAAGGCAGTCAAGGAGAAGGTGGGAAAAACACCGGCTGATGAAGCTTTAACGCCTTATTACAAAAGCATAAAAAATGATTACCTCGCCAAATTAGACCAGGAGATTAAGGAAAACGCAATCTCACAAAAGAAAGCATTCGTTAATTGCATTGTTCCAGCTATGCAGGTAGAAATCGATTCTTTGCTTGAAAAAGACATGGGTGAAGTGATGAATAAGTATGCAGGGGGAATAATGAATTGGAGAAAGTTAAAATTTTTTTTTGGGACTGGAAGTGATAGTTTTGAAAAAATATGGAACGAGAATATTGACAACGACAAGTATACAGAATGTGTTGCCAAATATATCGATACATATTTAGATTCTTTGGCTGCACAAAGAAAAACCTATTATGATGACATCATAGGAAAGGGTGATTTCAAAAGTGAATCACGAATCAGTCAAGCAACAATGGATTTGCTGTTGGCAAAGAAATGCGTACGTGAAGTAAAGAAGTTTACAGAAAAAGAAAAAGAGGAAATGACTACTTCTATATTAA
>HF993992.1 GCA_000436915.1 Prevotella sp. CAG:1092
GTCCAACCTTGTTTTGGCAAAACACCCAACATGTCGTTGTTTATTATCTTGCTCGCCCTATATTCACCATATTTTGTACTTCCAGTTGGTACGTCCCTATAATCCACTCCACTTCCAAAAATAATTTTCATGTACCCGTTATCTGTATACTCAGTCATGAATTTTTGAGTAATTGGCTTCCACTTTCCCTTATAAAACCTTGTTGTCCTTGAAGAAGAGTCATTTTCCTCTGTATAATCCACATAGACCTCTGGGTTGAACGTGTCTTTTATTACGTTATCATCGAAATTCGACTCGCTTCCAAAACGCCATTGGTCGGCCAAAGAGTTAACCTCGAAATACCTAAATGTCATGGCTGCGTTATCGTCAACCTTAAACTGTTCCTCGTCATAATAATAATCTTGTATGTCAGGGTCGTTTGAAAAGTCAGTTGACTCTTTGAATATAATGGATTCAACACCCATTACGTTTGTGTCTGGCAATATTATTTCCATGAAAGGCTTGATGTCAGTGCTTTGCAATACTTTTTTGAACACCCTTGTTGTGCCATTAACCACGATGGTTGTCTTTGACACTGTATAGCTTGTAATTGAGCCGTTTGGATTGCGATTTGGGGCAAAATCCCTATTGGAAAAGGCATCCGAATTAAACTGCTCGGCAAAATCAACATCTTCTGTCAAATGAAAATTGTAGTTCGAAGCCGACACCATAGAAGTTCTACGTAAGATTGGGGCGTATCTCCAATCTGGCATCGCAATGTTATCTGGGTCAACTGGCAACGAGCAACTTAACTTGACCTCGCACATGCTCGCCTTTGGACCAGGTATTTTAAGCCCGTTTGAACGTGCTGAACTTAACACCGAACTTTTCAACGTTGCACTGTTCGGATTCGTTTCTTGATACATTCGGTCAATGTGGTAAGACAAGTTGTCGGAAACTGATGAAATCAAATCAATAAACCAAGCACCAACCGAACTATCATTGAAATCGTCAGCAAGCTCTGGGTAATATTTTTTGCTAAAATTAATGAGTTCAGAACGATAATCGCTGAACGTCCTTGCTAAATAATTAATCTTTTTTGTTGACATGTCTAATTTTTTTAAACTATTTTTATAACTCGGTTACTATGCTATCCTTAGAAACATTGTTTCCTTGCTTGACAGAATAGTCTATTCTGACATAAACAGAACTTGCGTCATCCTCGCTTTTGGCAACTTGAATGTCATTCAATATGACGTTATTTACATACCGTTGTACGGAATCAGTAATCTCATTCTTTAAACTTGACCAACTAATGCTGTCGTTAGGCTCAAAAATATATCTAATCAAATCCGTTCCAAATTCAGGTTCACGAATCCTTTGACCTTTTGGTGTGAAAATAACATGCATTATCTTGCTCCTAACATTATCCTTTTCATTGTCGTTGACATCAAGAAAAAACTTTTGAAAGTCATTGTTAGTGAAAGGGTATTTAATGCCGAAATATTGAATTTTAGCCATTGTATTTGTATTATTAATTATAGATAATTATCTAAAATTTAATTTTTTTCAACTAATTGTGAACCTATCAGTGAACAAAAAAAAGCAAGAACCTAAAAAGATTCTTGCTCGCAAACTATGATACCATAGTCCATATTTCAGAAAAATTGTCTAAATCGCACCAATCCATATGAGTGTAGCCGTTATTTCCAAACTTAGTTCCCCAAGAGTTTCGAATGACTAAACCATCTTTGTCATATCCTACTATTGAAATTGCGTGACCGCCAACAAACTTATCGCCATTGTTCCGTTTCCAAAAATGGTTGCCGTCATTATAAACAGGCAATGCCCCAACAAGTGGACCGTTTAGCAACAACGCTTGCTTTATCGGCAGCATAGAACCAACCATAGCATATTTGTCAATCTTTACAATTCCGAAATCAGACCTTACGCCATCGTGCCTTAAAAAATGCAAAGCATCCTTAAATGTCATTCCGTTGTTCCCCTTTGTGGTCTTGCTGTGATAAATGTCAAGCAAATTTATTCCGTTGTCACGCTTATTGTTTCCATCAGTAGATATGTTTTTGTTCCAATTCAAATAAGCGGATAAGGAACAAGGAACACATATAGGCTTGCTTCCTTGATTCAACACTTTCGGCAAAAAATCAACATATGAATATTCCTCTGGTATTTCCAAACCTTTCACTTCACTGAACTTATGCTCAGTACCGTCCATTTTACTCGCTATAAAACCGTATTCCATAATTAAAATCACTTGACCTCCCTTTTGGTTATTCTGAAATTAGATCCAATTTTCTCAACTCTGTATATCTTTTCACCTTTACCTAACTTCTTGATGAATAAATATATGTTTTCACCTTTTCTTGACTCAAAATCACGAAATAGCATTCTTTTCCATTTTGTCAAATCATTTGGCAAAGTATCAGCTAAACAGACGGAATCGAATTGCTCTTTGTTACAAGTATCTTGAAAAGATTTTTTCATTACAGCACCGTATATTGCATGAGCAACTTGATTATTAACAGCACATGACACTAACAAGAACAACATGCAAATAATTAATATGTTTCTCATTTCTTTATATTAATGTTTTTATTAAATATTTTTTTATGTAAAAATATCAATAATTTTGTACAATTTTATTAGCATTATATGCTATGTTTAACGCAAAAAGGTGAACATTTTTTGTCCACCTTTTATACTTGTCTAATCGTTTAACTTGCTTCTAACTAAATTTCCATCCTTGTCTTTTTCCCAAATAATTTGATTGGAAGATCCTCTGAACTTCAAACTGATATCTCTTGTATTAATGTCGAATTTGCCATCTACTACATAGTCAACGTATGGAATGATTTCATTCCTAAAACTATTTTTTAATTCTTGCAACGTATATCCTGTGTAAAGCCAAATGTCCTTTGTTGGAAACTTGTTCTTAATTTCTTTGGTCAAGTCTAAAACCTCATAAAAACTGTCCATTGGGTCTCCACCGCTAAGCGTAATGCCTTTTATGTATGGCTTCTCCAAAACTCCAAATAAGTTGTCCTTGTCAGTTTTCGTAAAGAGCCTACCTCCTTCAAAATCCCAAGTTTGTTTGTTTTGGCAACCAAGACAATGGTGGTTGCAGCCTGCAATCCATAAGGTCACTCTGCATCCCAATCCATTGTTCAAGTCTGGGTAACTAATATTCCAAAATCTCATAATTCATTTTTCTATTATTAATTTTATATTAAAATTATCATCGAAAACTAATGAATGCAGATTGTTAAGCCACTTTTCAGTACAACATTCAATATAGCCGAAATTAGTAATGTTTCCAGTTAAACGAGGCAAACCTTCACTATAGCCTCTAACATTTCTGAGTTTATTTTTTTTTACAATTTATTTATGTGTTTAACACGATCTTTAACTTCATCCTGTTTGCCTAAGTTAAAGTGTTCATAAGTCGTTGATAAGTACAATTTGTTACCCATAAGGTTTTTTATCCTTATGTTCTTATAGTTTCCTATAAGTTCAGCATACATTTTCACCCTAATAGGGGTTGGGCACTCTTGGAAAAATTATATTCTCTTGCGAGTTTCATTTTCTATGCGTTACAATGTGTTAAGTTGTTAAATTAACATTATCTCGGTATTAC
>HF993993.1 GCA_000436915.1 Prevotella sp. CAG:1092
ATGCTCATGGCAACGGCTCAAAACAAGTTGTATATACAAATGCCTACCGACAGCGCATTCTCTGAGGTTGTTGCATACTACGATCGCAATGGCTCTGATAACGAAAAGATGCAGAGCCGATATCTCTTGGGCTGCATTTATAGAGATATGAATGATGCACCAAAGGCAATAGAATGCTACAAAAAAGCAATCACTTATGTTGATACACTTGATAGCAGATGTAATTATACAGCATTGTCGCGTATTTATGGTCAGATGTCAGATGTTTATAGTATTCAATATTTAAATAAAGAAGCAAGACAAGCAAGCATTAAAAGTGGATTATATGCGTTAAAAGCAGGAAATATTCGTAGCTATATAATTGGTTATGAAGCAGAGGCTTATGCTTGTTTGGCAGATGGGGATACAGCATCGGCAATTAGACTTGCAAAAAAATGCTTGAGCCTATATAAATATTATAAATTTACAAAAGAGTCAGCCACTATTTTGCCAGTCTTCATTTATGTTTATATAGGACGCCATCAGTTTGATCATGCCCATGAGCTAATCGAAAAATATATAAATAATTCAGGCGTATTCAATTCCGACAGCACTATAAAAACAGGATATGAACATTTCTATAAGGCGCTTGGAATGTATTATAGTGGAATTAACAAATTGGATTCCGCAAATATATTTTATCGGAAATTAGACACTGCAGGCTATCATCTTGAGGCTTATTCTGGATTGATGGAAGTATATAGCAAAATAGGCAACATAGATTCTTTGGCAAAATATTCTCGTCTAAATGCAGAGGAATATGCTCGTACATTGCAACAACTTCAAGCAAATGCAACAATGCAGGCTGCTGCTACTTTTGATTATAATAGATTTGTTAAAATCGTTGATGACAATGACCGTAGGGCAGAACGCATGATATGGTGTTTTTGTTCCCTTATACTCGTTGTTTTCGTTATAGG
>HF993994.1 GCA_000436915.1 Prevotella sp. CAG:1092
CAAAAACAATACAATAGCGTCCACGTCACCGCTCACGAGATTGTCTATGTCTATCGTCTTGTCCTTAATCTTGTTCTTCAGCAATAGGTCTATCACAAGTCCGTCCCTATATAGGTTTGGCGATGTTATCAAATTCTCGTCATATGCTGTCAAATACGCAACAGGCAGTCTACCTATCTTGCTCGCATAGCATTCTCCATTGCTTGGCAATGGTATTATGTCATAAGCCTCACTGTTATTCGTATTATCGCATCCTACCTCGGAACTATTATTTGCGTCAATAGCCATTGGATCGTCATCGGCAACTGCTTTTTCGTCCATTTGCTCTTTTTCTTTATTTTGCTCGCCTTTTGCGTGATTATCAAGAATTGTGAAAATATCATCATTGTCATCTTCGCTCAACGAATCTTCCGAATGATTGATATATTCATCAACGTTTCCACCCAATATGGCTTCCATTTGCCTAAATCCGTCCTTTTGGGCTTCTTCCGTTCTTCGCATCGCATCCTTGTTGCCTCGAAGCTTTATCTCCTCCTTCGTGCGCTCGTACATTTCGTTTTGGGCTTGCAAAAGCTTTATGTTTTTCTCGTCTTCTTCAGAAAGTTTACGTCTTGGCATAATCTTTTATTTTATTTTGTTGATTAATTTTACGTCTTCGGCTAATACGACATATATGTTCAGACCTTGCCTTTCCATTATCTTGCAATTGACAAGCTCTGCAAATTTCTCCTCGTTCGCTTTATTTATGAACTTAAGCTTTAAGTTCCTCTTTGGCTCATTCTCAAATATCCAATCTTCGTCATTGCTGAATCTCTTAAGTCCGTTATGTTCGTTAGTCCAAAGTATGAGCTCTTCTTCAAATTCGTCGCCTATTGTGTCAAAATTCAATTTCAAGACATACAGTTGAACGTCGTTTGATACGCATTCTGAAACAAAGTCATCAATTGTCTTATCTTTGCCATCATCACCATACACAATGCACTCACATTCGGAATAGGACGCTTTTTCTTCGCTGTCTTGGCTTGTTTTTGCAAATCTGTAAGTTTGTCCGTCGATGGATTGATAATCGCTTACAGATTGTCCATTGATGTAATTAGCCATCTTGTTTGCGACAGCGTTGTTTGTTGCTTGGAAATTCTGCTGCATTGCGTTTACGTAATCGGAATTGTTCTTGTAATAATCGTTGCCAACGTCAAAAGCTTCATCGTTATAGTCGTAATATGGTAAATATAATATAGCTTGCATTATCTTTACTTGATTTTGTTGTTCTGCCTCTTATTCTTGTTTTCCAATAAAAATCTTTCGTTTCCGTGAATTTTTATAATTTCCTTCAAATTCTTCATCACATCGTTTGGTCTGTTCCTTATGTCATCCTCCCAAATCCTATAAATTGGTATTCCATGAAGTAACGCCCATTTGTTTTTCATTTCGTCAACCCTAATGTCCCTCTTTTGCGTTGGAGTGAGCGAATCTCTGTCGTTTATGTCATATTTTTTGGGGTTTACATGCCAATAATCACCATCAACCTCGATTAGGATGTTACTGTTTGGTAAATAAAAATCATAACTTCTTTTTATGTCCTTTGCCTCAAATTGCCAAACATACTCAACTTTCATTTTGTCGAGGAAATTTTTGGCAAAATCTTGTTCAAGCTTACTTGTCCCAAATTTTGGATGTTCATGTATAACCTTCCC
>HF993995.1 GCA_000436915.1 Prevotella sp. CAG:1092
CTGCCGTAGAAGAAACCGACTATGTGCGCCACGTCCGCTTCCCTCGCCCATTCCGCATCCTCATGGATGGCATGAAGCAAGAGGGCGCCGTAGTGCTCAGCGACTAACACATATTCCTTTTAAGGAACACATATAACTAAAGATATTTAAATATTTATCCTTATATTTGGAGATAAATACAGAAATAACTATATTTGCTGCATGATAATAGAATACGGTATAGAAGCAAAATCTAACTCTGAGATAATATCAGAATTGGGAGCACGATTCAAAGAATATCGTTTGTTCAGCAATCTCACTCAGAAAGAGGTGGCAGCAAAAGCTGGTGTGAGCATATTCACCATCAGCCAGTTCGAGAAAGGCGAGGCAAGAAACATCGGTTTTGGCACAATCCTTTCATTATTAAGGAGCATCGGTTTCTTGCAAGAAGTAGAGAAGCTGTTGCCCCCACTACCTATGTTGCCCAACCAGATTAAGAAAATGAACGAAAAGAAAGAAAGGGTAAGGCATGAAAGATAATATCATACAAGTTCAATTATGGAACAAGGATGTTGGTTTGTTGTCGTGGGACGACAAGCAGGGCTGTTCTGTCTTTCAGTTCGATAAAGACTTTATACAATATGGTTGGAACATTGCTCCACTAATAGCTCCATTAGATTCTGCCTATGTTCAGAAATCCTTCCCTATGTCGGGCAACAAAGAAAAGCTTTACGGAGGTTTACCTGAATTCATTGCCGACTCTTTGCCTGACTATTGGGGAAACATAGTCTTTCAAAAATGGATGGAAGCCAACCATCTGCATCCAAAATCGGTAAATGCCGTAGATAGATTGTCGTTTATAGGCAAACGAGCCATTGGTGCCTTGGAGTTTCAGCCAGCGCATATCCAAGAAGACGCCTCTATAAACATCGAATTAAGTTCACTCTATGAACTTGCCAACAGATTGTTTTTAGACAGACAAGATGTAAATATCGACATGAGCAACAATCTGATAATGGAAGATTTGTATAAGGTAGGAACCTCTGCTGGTGGGCAACGTCCAAAAGCCATTATAGGTATGGATGAGGATACGGGCATTATACGTTCTGGACAAGCAGACTTGCCACCCAACTTTAAACACTATATATTAAAGTTCGACACCAGCAAACAAAATGAGCAACCCTGCACAAAGGTGGAAATGGCTTATTACCTAATGGCAAAGGATGCAGGTATCAACATGATGCCATCTAAATTAGTAGAGATAGAAGGAAGACAGAACTTCCTGACTCAGCGCTTTGACAGACATAATGGCAAGAAGATACATACTCAAACCTTAGCAGCCATGAGTTCTTTTGCCGATGCCTACGAAGATTTGTTTGTTGTAGGAAGAAAACTAAATCTATCTGCCGACGAGCAGAGTCAGCAATACAGAAGAATGGTATTCAATGTTATTGCTGAGAATGTTGACGACCATAGAAAAAACTTTTCTTTTATTATGCTGCCAAATGGCGAGTGGCATATTTCGCCATCCTATGACATCGTGTTTTCTGCAGACCCTGATTCTCATTTCTATCGCAACCATGAACTCACAATACTTGGCAAGCGAAAGAATATCACCAAGCAAGACTTGTTGCTCTTTGCTCAAAGACAAGACATCAAGAATGCTGCAAGCATCATAGATGAAGTAACAGAAGTGGTAATGAATTTCAAGACGTATGCCGAAAAGGTAGAAATCGATGATTATTGGATTCAGAAAATAATGAGAGTCATTGAAGAAAACTACAAATAGCCAGTTTGAGATTTTAAAACCAACAACTCGTTTGAGATTTTAAAGACAACAAATACAACAAGTACAACAGATACAACTTCAGATAATTTTATGCTTAAAATATTCGTAGCATAATCTTTCACCGGTTGTATTTGTTGTATCTGTTGTATTTGTTGTTTTTTCTTTCATACAGAGACGAGGTAGGCTCCTTATTCGTGTCATTCGCGTCGCATTCTTTTGCAAACTTAGAGAACTATTCGTGTTCTTAAAAAAACTCAAACAGCAGAGC
>HF993996.1:0-3208 GCA_000436915.1 Prevotella sp. CAG:1092
TTGGGGTACGCAATGACGAAGTCAGGTGGCAATGAAACTAAATGTCTTTTTAAAGGAGGTTAAGAGCTTTTTTGTCTATTGCTGTCAGCTAATACCTTTTATGCTCAAATAGTTTTAGTAGACAGCAATAATAGAAGTATAACTTCGACAACGGCTAATATCTGTTAACTTGTTGAATGAAAGCAACTTACTATACCTCAATACCTATAATCATCAATTTTGCTTTGAGATAGGTTTGTTATTGCGATTATTAAGAAAATATACTACAAGCAACACATTGTCGGATTGTAAAGCCTTACAGCAAGTTCTCGCCACCACAATAATATCTTGTGTTTTCAATCTTTTCCCATGATATTTCCATTGAACCTAGATGGACTCTTCTTAGTTATTCCTCAAATAAGTTATGGAATGCTATTGTGTCCATTACCTGATAGTTTGGCTTGTTCGCAAACATCCTTCTGACAGCATTTAAATTGGCTTGAGTTAAAGCTTGGCTTTTCATCAAGATATAAAGGTTCGGTAAAAATGAATGATCGGATTTCACTATAGCTTTGGATTCAAAAATCTTCTTGCTTAGTTCTTTGGAGTCCAAGTTCCTGATGTTGTTTACTCTATACTTAGCATCAGCCAAAAGCAACTTGTTATTGTTGGTGTGTATCAATATGTCTGCCGAAGCCTTTTTGTCAGTATGATGTTTTTGAGAAATCTTTCTTTGAACATCATCCAGTTCGATAGCTTTGTCATTATCGGAGAAGACATTTTCAGAGTCAGGACATCCTTCTTGTTTTAGCAGGCTATGTAGCCCAACTAATTCTTTGGGCGTCCAACATTCTATGCAGACTCCCTGATAGGTTCCTATTCTATAAGTTGCCATAATTCTCCACGTATTTTTGAAGAGTTTCGTATGATTTGTTGAATGACTCAAATACAGGGTCTATGTCGTTTCCTAAGTACTTGTAATCGAATAGCTCGGAATTTTCTCGTTGTACAGCCAAATAGAAGTGTGTCTTCTCTAAGATACCTTCTTTCTCTGAAATATATCTGATGGCAGAAACCATATCAGGATTATGGCTTGCGATCATAATCTTAGTACCAAGCTCTTTGTTGACCATGACGAGAAGATGAGCAAATTCTACAATCCATTGTGGGTGCAGGTTTGTCTCTGGCTCATCTATTTCCAATAAAGTCTTATTGTCCAACCATCCATTCTCAATGAGTCGCTGCATATAGGCGAAGGTCTTGAAGCCAGAGGCAACCTTGTCTAATTTCACTTGTACGCCACTTTTTGCTTTGTATACCATCTCTGTTGTGCTATAGTTCTTCTCCTCTATGATTTTTCCATTTATCATAGATTCGATTACTTTTAGAATTTTTCTCTCCTTGTCATTGAGAGTAGAGTTTGCGCTTTTGTATTTTACGTAATGGAGAAAATCTTTCCAATAAGGTTTGTTAGTTTCTTTGAATGAAGCAACAATAGGCGTGTCAATATATAGGCTACGCTTGATGCCTAAAAGGGTTCCTATGTTCTCGGTTAAAATGGAAACACCATCTTCTTTTAATTGGATATTTGATGGATGTTCGTCCTTTTCTTGATATTCAGAGAATACCAATTCCCATATAGATTCAATCTTACGTTCTTCTTTTAGAATTGTATATTTTGATAACGCATCTGTAAAAAATATTTCGGTGTTGTCTTTGAATAAGGCCATAGGGTCACTGCCTTTTGTAATATTTAATTCAGAGAGAATACGCTTTTTGCTATTCTCATCGCTTTCTGATGAAAGGTAAGTATCTAACAATTTTGAAAAAGGTTCAATGAATTCATTGTAGTCTTGATGTAGTTTCTCAACATTGTAGTCTGCACAATATATCCATTGGTCAAAAGTATTCTTCAATCCATAAAGTTCTTTGTAATTGTCCTTGTCGTATACGGACATAACGGATGCTGAAAGCATAAGGTCGCTTATTTTTCTGCCAATTGTGTTATGGAAGTCACGCATTAATAAGAACTCATAGTCTTCTATAATGTTGAGGATATAATACAGCCATCTTGACAGCGTGCTCTTACCACAGCCATTGCCTCCTGCTATGACAGTGATGCCATCAATATCTATGTCAGCATGCCCAATGGCATGGTAATTTTCTATCTTAAAATTATACTTGCTCATGATGTATTTATTTTTATGTTTTATTATCTCAAAAAGCCATGTTCGTAAACCTTTGGCACAATCTTCTTGGCAAGAAGTTTATGAGCTTTGCGCAGGGCTGCATGAAGCTTTGTATATGTTTCGTCCTCGCTTGCGGAGTTCATGACCTCTTTGCCTTTCTTGTCCAATTTTGTTCCTTGGAAATACTTACGTATGTCATAATAGGCGGCATTTAAGTCAGCGTCTGGTTGCTTGTGATAATATTTCCAGAGTTCACGACCTGCATCAAAAACAGCTTTTGCTTCTTCTGAGAATACCAATGGAGAGTTTTCATTCTGACTGTCATCAAATAAGTTTCCTTGTATGGCTTTTGGACGACCCTTTCCTGATATATAATCCGTCATGAAATGGTCGCTCAACTCATTGGTTATGCCTAACTCTTCTTCGGTGAACGGTTGCCAATGGTTGGTGCCATCTTTTGACTGTACATTGTTCTTGTTGGTAAAGATAGCAAACGTCAAGCAGTCTGTTTTGAATATATTGTCATTTTTCCAAGTTTCTTGTGGATAAAGAAATTGGTCTCGGTCATTTTCCCAAGTTGCTTCTATAACTAGACGAGCAGCAAGATAAATGCTTGATTCTATGAGGTTATATTTCGTTATTTGCCATTGATATTGATGATTCCACGGACGATGCGATCGTTCTATTCTAACAGTCCTTTGGTTTTGGAAGTCGTTCGCGATACCTATTATTGTAGCAATAGACTCCTGTTTGTCATCAATAAAAGTAGTTGTCCAATCATTGATTAACTTTAACCCTTCATAGCTGAATATCTCTTTTTGGGGTTGAGCCTCCCCTTTTTCATTATACACATCCGATAAAATACCATTAAAAGGTTCTATATCAGCAGTGCGCCATATCTTGAACCCAATAGGAAAGTCTCCTTTTACATTGTCGAATGTATCCGCAGGTACGATAAACATAGTCTTGGGCGTTGCTTGGAACATGCGACGGAAATCCGAGAACTTAGGTGCTTGCAGATTTTTCAAAGTTGAAAAATC
>HF993996.1:3213-15247 GCA_000436915.1 Prevotella sp. CAG:1092
AGATTTTTCAAAGTTGAAAAATCTGCAAGCACTGCCGTAGGGATTTCACGATAGACCCTTGTCAAGAACTGTATGTATAGTTCTCGTTTGGCATATCCCATGGAAGATCCAAATACCTTGGCGACATAGGTATTTGCAGCGACACCGCTTCTGCCTCTGCCACTTCTGTTGTCTCCCTCTGCATATGGAGGGTTTATATATATGACTAATCTCTTTCTTTTTTCTGGGTCTTTTATTATTTCTTGTAATTCAGTAGGAACCTTACTTTTTATTTTGGTCCCCTCTTTAGTAGTGTAATCAACTAATGGGTCATTCAAAAAGTCAAACTGAAAGACATGGTTTCCAAAGAGGTTAGCACCATTTTGAATTCGCTCTTTCATTGTGTCAACATCAGCTTGTTCCAAAGTTGAAGCCCAAAGATTATGGCGATTGGTTAATCCTGCCAGCAGGTTGCCAGTACCCGCAGCACAATCCCAAACATAATATTCGTCTTGCCAGTTTTCTCCAAGTATATTTGCAAGATATTCTTGTGATTTTTCCACCCATATCATTGGGGTGAAGTAAGAACCGTGACGCTCGCGGATATCCTCAGGATGTAATCTGTCAGCTCTTTCCAAGATATAGTCGCGATATTCCTCACGAGGTGGGCGTTTGTATCTTTGCCAAAACAAGCGATGAGCCATTTGGTTGTCATTAAACTCAAAATGGGCGAATAGAGGAGTCTTATTTCCTTGGAGTTTCCCTGTGTTAACTTTATAATGGTCTTCTTTTAACAGAACCGTGAGGTTTTGAAGTAGAGTCGTGTTGTCTTGGGACATGAGGTCTGCAAGAAAAAAATGACAATCATATATACCTATTCCTGCTAAGTCATCCCAATTTACGGCAAGTGTATCCTTTACTTCCTTCAGCCATCTGCGATAGATATGAGGGAAGTTGTTCTTATTGACATTCGTCTTTGACACACGTCTTCCTGTCAAGGAAAACTTGTCCTTGATGAAGAAACGCAAACTGTCTCCTTGCAGCTCGAAGTTGAAGATAAATACATGTTCTTTTAATGTGTTGTGCACCATCTCGTAGAGTTGCTTGAACTCCTTTGAGGTATGATCGGATGGTGTAACTTGCCAGTTGAAGTCGTTTTGCTCAAAAACATCAGAAATTTCATCGAAGTGTATAAAGCCAATTTTCTCGGCATCGAAAGTGCCGAGATAATCAGGTGCGTCAAGTTCGGTAAAGCGACGGTCTTTTCCAATAGTAAGGATTAGCTGCACAAACTGCTCATAGATGTCTCGTTTGACCCCTCTCTTAGCTTCTGCCCATAGATAGGTAGTACTGTTATGCCCTACGCAGAAATCCACTTTACCTGGAATTTCCGTGTTGTCATAACCTGCAAACCAGTCTTCACGAACTTTGTTCTTGAGTTCTTCCTCCTGTATAGTCTTTGAATAATATGCCATTTTATTTATCGCTCGTTATTGCTCCAAAGGTACACTTTTTCTTTGAATATATGGTACTATTTCAAAAAAAATGTGCAATTTTGTGTGCGGAGTTATATGTGTATTCTTTGTTGGTAGTTCTCAAAATGCGTGAATTTGATGCTTTTTAAAACTTAGAAAAGGATTTATAGAAGTTTCCTGAAGAGATAAGTTTTGGTGTGTATTCTGTCAAAATATGATTGGAAATGAATGTTTTGACGTGTTTCAGAGTTTAAGTCAAATGTTTTTAGTATATTTGCATTGTATATCCCACTTTGTGACAAGCATGCAAAATGCTTCAAAAACTTTAATCCTATGTAAAGTATGAAAATGAAGAAAGTCCTATTTTTTGCAGTATACTGTTTGGTAGGTATCTTGGCAACACATGCTCAAGACTTCACCCAATATGTAGACCCACGTATTGGAACTGTTGGCTTGGGACGTACATTCCCTGGTCCTTCTATGCCTTTCGGTATGGTGAAGCCCGGACCCGACTGTATCAATATGCCTAATGCTGGTTGGGCACCAATACCAGAAAAAGTTGTAGGTTTTAGCCAAACACATGTGAGCGGAACTGGTGGCGGACAGAAGTATGGCAACATATTGATTCAGCCATGCTTGAAGTCGCAAGAACTTAATGAAAACATTATTCCACAACGACGTATAGGCGAAACCATCGACCTTGGATATTATGCTTGCACATATAAAAATGGTATACAGACAGAGATAACAACTGCCGAGCGTTGTGCATTCTACCGATTTACATATCCTGAACATGGCAGATTGGTGGTTGATGCTTCTTGGTTCTTGGGTAGAGATACTATTCCCGACAAGCGAGAGGCTCAACAGTTTGAAGGCTCACATATAAAAGTGGTTTCGTCGCAGAGTATTGAAGGATGGAGCCGTGTGCGTGGAGGATGGAACAATGGCGATGCCTATACCGTTTATTTCTCCCTGCTTTCAGATGTGCCTTTTATTGTTGAAAGCTGCAACGAAGGGCTATGCTTGGTAGCATTCTCGTCGGAGAAAGTGAATGTGAAGATAGGTGTATCGTTCCTTTCATGCGAAAAGGCGCGAGCAAATATTGTAGATTGCTCATTCGACAAACAGCTATCAACTCTCAAAGCAGAATGGCAACGTATGCTTTCTCGCTTGCGCTATCAAGGTACCGAGCGCAACATGCGCATGTTCTATACAGCATTGTATCACACTATGTTGATGCCGGTGAACCGCACGGGAGAGAATCCGAGGTGGACAGATGCACCATACTATGACGACTACTATGCTATTTGGGACACATATCGCACATCAACTCCGCTACTTGGAGTTTACTATCCAGAAATCCAACGCGACATAGTAAACTCTCTACTTAATATATATAAAAACGAGGGATATATGCCCGATGCTCGTAGTGGCGACTGCAATGGCAGAACACAAGGTGGTAGTCATGGCGAGGTGGTGATTGCTGATGCTTTTGCTCGTGGACTAAAAGGTATTGACTATGAGTTGGCTCTAAAAGCAATGATAAAGGATGCCGAAGTTCCGCCTGTAGATGATGAGAAAGAGGGCAGAGGTGGATTAAAAGAATATAACTCCTTAGGATATATTCCTTATGGCATACCACGCGCAGGTACACGAACCGTAGAATATTCCTTCGATGATTGGTGTATTGCTCAGGTTGCTAAAGGGCTTGGTCATGATGATATTTATAAGAAATATATGGCACGCTCTGGCAACTGGCGCAACCTTTGGCGTTCAGACTATGAATGGAAGGGAATGCGTGGTTTCATAATGCCACGCGATGCTAAAGGGCGTTGGCTCGACTCTGTGCCTTGGGGAAAATCTAAGGTTTATCATCCATATATTCCTTATAAACCCAACACTAAGGTGGCTCCATGGTATCTGCCATGGTGGAACACCTTTTTCTACGAAGCTTTGTCGGCAGAGTATAGTCTGAGTGTTCCTCATGATGTGCCTGGACTTATTGAAGCATGTGGAGGCAACGAAGCTTTCCGTAAACGTCTCGACACGTTCTTTGCTGAAGGACATTATAATGTAGCTAATGAACCAAGCTTCTTAACTCCATGGTTATACCATTTCATCGGTCGTCCTGATCTTTCACGCGATAGAGTGACGAAGATTATCAATGAGAATTTTAGCGATCAACCTGACGGATTACCTGGTAATGATGATGGCGGCGCTATGTCGAGTTGGCTCATTTGGGGTATGCTTGGCAAGTATCCGTTGGCAGGAACTGAGATGTTCTTGGAATTTCCACAGGACGAACCTATACATGTAGATAACCCTGTGGCTGATGCAACAGCTGTTGGTAGCAACAAGTCGATGACCATGTGTTTCGTACTCAACCGTCAATATCGCAATTGGCAATATTCATGGCGATGGAAGGGGGATAGCTTGATAGTATCTTGCAATACGGCTACTTATGCTATACCTCGTGCGGTAGTAGATGGTGCTACAGGCTTCTCGTGGCTTAGTCCGCAGGTGAAGAATGCAAAATATACCGATGTTATCGGCACTTTTGGCTTTATATCGCATGCCGCATATAAGCAATTAGTAGCTAAGAATCGCTTCACTTACGATGGCATAACATGGCGAAAGGTGGATGCAGACAACTCGTCGATACGTGTGAAAGCGGATAAAGACGGTACTGAAATGTGGATTTCCACTATCCACGAACTGCCGATAGTGATGAAGGTGAAAAACAATCCTTTAGGAATTGACTGGGAAATGAGATAATAATATGATGAAGAGATATATTATTGGAATATGTGTTTGCCTTGCTATTACCTTGGCAAGTGCACAGACAAGAAGAGAAATGGGTGGCATTTATTATGCTTACCCTAAGGTTGATGTTAAGGAAATGAGTCAGACTCCGTCTGGCTATAAGCCTTTCTATATTAGCCATTATGGTCGTCATGGCTCTCGATGGATGACTTCTGACGAGCGTTATATCAAGGTGGCACAATATTTCGATGACGAATCAAACCTCACTCCTATGGGATTGAAGGTTAAGAAACTTATCATAAAGGCTCGCGATAATGCCATGGGACATGGTGGTAAACTCTCTAAGCTTGGCGAATTGCAGCATAAGGGTATTGCCGACCGCATGTATCGCAACTTCTCAAATATCTTTGTTCAAGGCAATAGGGTGCAGGCACGCTCAAGTGTTGTAGACCGTTGTGCTAAGAGTATGAAGGCTTTTATCGATGAGTTGCGCCATCTGCAGCCTTCGTTGGCTATGGATGTAAAGACCGATTCTGCCGACATGGCATGGATAGCCTACACTTCTCCAGAAGTGAAAGCGTTGGAAAAGCAAACTAAGGTGGTGGCAAAAGTCAATACCGATAGGTTTATGAGCCAACTATTCAAGGATATCTCAAAGATAGGCAATCCGCTGAATCTTATGAGCGAGATTCATTCCATCGCTTCTTCTATGCAGGATGTAGGCTTAAACTTTAAGCGCTATCCTAAGGATATTGAGAATGGTCTGTATGCTCTCTTCACCGATGATGAGTTTCGTGCTTTCTATGATGCCAACAATCTGAGAATGACAATCTGCAATGGTATATATCCTACTAATGATGATATTCCTGCTCGCTCTGCCATATCTTTATGGCAGAATATCATGACTAAAGCAGATGAGGCTTTAAGCCAGAAAACTCCTTCGGCTAATCTTCGCTTCGGTCACGATACTTCTTTATATCGTTTGCTGTCGCTATTATCTTTCGTAAAACCTAACTATGGTTTGATAAGCGATGTGCCAAATGGTGAGATTGCTACGGTCAACAATGTTGATTTGATGGATAGAGTGGTACCTATGGCAGCCAACTTGCAGATGGTATTTTATAAATCTACCTTTGATTCGCCTAAAGATTCTGTAGTAGTAAAGTTCTTCCTCAATGGTAAGCCTATGGTGCTACCGTTGCCTTCGACTGATGTCTATGGTAAAGATGATGCTTGCTATAATTGGAATTTGGTGAAGGAATATGTGGCTAACCGCATTCATAAGCTTGAACATATTCGTCAGCTCAATGCGCTGAACACTATGGTTGGTACAGCCCAAGCAAATACTCATACTGCAGGCTTGTTTGGTAAAGGTAGCGAAGAACATGGACAAACATTGCCTGCTGTACTTGTGCCTAATGGACAAAACTTCTGGACTCCTCAAACTCAGGATACTGAGAAAAAGTGCATTGCACCTTATTATTATAAAGATACCATGTTACATGGCTTCCGCAATAGTCATTGGATAGTTGGCGGATGCACCCAGGATTATGGTTCGTTTACCATTGCTACTATTGGTGGTAAACTAAGACTGCAGCCCGAGGTGCGTGCAACTAAATTCTCGCATGCCGACGAGGTTTCGCATCCTCATTATTATTCAGTGCAATTACGCGATGAAAACCTAAAGACTGAGCTAACGGCATTGAGCCATACAGCCATACTTAGGGTTACACCTACTGCCGATGAATTGGTGCATATTGTGATAAATCCCAATAGCGACGAAATGCAGGGTGGCATAGAGATTGACACCATAAACCATATCGTTTATGGCTACAATCCTGTGCATCGCATCTATCAAGGATGGGGCGAGAATGCAGGCTTTAGCGGACATTTGGTGTTGAAATATAACGATGAATTGGTGGATTATGGTGTGAAAGATGGCGTGGCATGGTTGACTTTTCGTGGTAAAACGGATGTTCCTATGGAGTTTGCTACTGCCAGCTCTTTCACCAATAAGGCGAATGCTTTGAATAATCTTATTGTAGAAACAGCCTCTCTGCAAATGGGCTTCTATGATATGATGCAGCGTTGCCAAGATGAATGGCTAAAACGTTTGCATACCATTGATGTTGTCTACTCTGATACTGCTAAGGTAAACCAGTTCTACGGTGCTATGTATCGTGCTTCGTTTCTGCCAAGAGAGATGAGTGATTGTAATGGCGACTATCCAGAATTCTCTACCGGCATCACAAAGCACATTGATTCTTCACTCTTATCTCTTCACTCTTCATTAAAAAAATATGGTGATTTCTCAATGTGGGATATATATCGTGCTCAGTTACCACTATATAACATTGTGGTTTCTACCTTGTCGGGCAGAATGATGCAGTCGCTTGTAGATATGTACCAAGAAGGAGGTTGGCTACCAATATTTCCATGCTGGAATAGCTATACTGCTGCTATGATAGGCGACCATTGTAGTGTGGCTCTTGCCGATGCTTATGCCAAAGGCGTTCGCAATTTCGATGCCGATAAGGCTTATGAGGCAATGCGCAAGAATGCTTTCGAAACTCCGACATCGTTTGCGGAATATAAAAATGGTATGGGACGACGCGCCTTGGAGTCTTATCTTAGGTATGCGTATATACCATTGGAAGATAGTGTGAAGGAGGCTTTCCACACTTGTGAACAAACATCACGCACACTCGAATATGCTTTCGACGACTTTGCCGTGGCTCAGATGGCAAAGATGCTCGGGCATGATGATGACTATAATAAACTTATGGCTCGTAGCCATAACTGGAAAAATGTTATCAACCCTAAGACAGGGTGGGCTGACGGACGATATGCTAATGGAAAATGGCTTGGATGTAAAGACCTGGTGAGCCGTCAATCGTTTATCACCGAAGGCTCCATCTGTCATTATTCATGGTATGTGCCTCATGATATAGATGCACTCGTGGAGCGTATGGGTGGCAAGGCTGAGTTTGAACGTCGACTCGACATGATGTTTGCACTAAATGATTCGTCGTCTGCTGCTCGTCTGCTATATTGGCATGGCAACGAACCTTGCCATCAGATACCTTTCTTGTATAGCTATATCGGTAAGCCGGAAAAGTCGAAGCGTGTGGTAGACAATATCCTAAAAACGGAATATAATGATACTCCTGGAGGATTGTCGGGCAACGATGATGCAGGACAGATGTCGGCATGGTATATGTTTGCAGCTATGGGATTCTATCCTGTATGCCCATCTACACCTTATTATATTATAGGGTCTCCGAGCTTCGATAGAGTAACTTTCAACTTGGAAAATAAAAAACAATTTGAAATAATTCGTAAAAAGTCCATAAATAATAGTAACTTTGTACGGTTGATACTTAATGGTAAGCAGCTTGATAACTGCCAGTTGTCGCATGGCGACATCATAAATGGTGGCAAATTGATCGTTGAAGAATAAAACAAAGTCTGTGTTATGACACCTTTTTCTTATTTCATTTATGGTATGAGCGTTATGTTCTACTCCATGATGGCATGGATGTTTGGACGTAGAGACAACGAAACGTTGTCAAAGCTCATCATGTGGCTGATGATAATACAATGTATAGAACTATTCAAAGATTTAGGATTCTATACATTCTGTATCCAGCCTAATGATTATTGGCATCTTATGACAGCTATCGATATGATTATCATACCGCTGTATGTATTTGTATTGATGGAATTGTGTAAGCCGGGGTGGTTCTCGTTTCAAAAACTCATGGTTCATGAGCTACCTTTCGTTACGTTGCCTTTGTTGTTCTTCTTCACAGAACAGCAATTGTGGTATATTGCGCTGGTAGTTTGGGGAGCAATATATGGTACTGCCACTCTTGTTCTCACCTTCTTCTTTATTTCGCAGTATAATCGTCAACTAAAAGAGCGATTCTCTTATGAGGAGAATATCAACCTCAACTGGTTGCGAGGCATTCTTATCTCGTTTTGGATAATACTCTTGATATGGACTATAGCAAGTGTCTATAATAGCGAACTTGCCGATGATGTATATAGTATAGAGGCTTTGGTGTTGTGGATGATAGTT
Organism: Prevotella sp. CAG:1092; assembly: GCA_000436915.1. Lineage (GTDB taxonomy): Bacteria > Bacteroidota > Bacteroidia > Bacteroidales > Bacteroidaceae > Prevotella. Next base: position 11,512 of record HF993996.1, read on the forward strand.
TGCTACTTCGGCTACAAACATGAATCAGTTATCGATGAATTGGGCAATTCTGAGCTATCAGGACTTGATGAAATTGATGACGATGATAAAAATTATCAGCTGCAACCAGAGTTAGGAGATATGGTGAAGAATCTGTTTGAAAAAGAGCAGTTATATCTGAATCCACGACTCAAACTATCGGATGTAGCTCGCAAAGTAGGCTCCAACCGTACTTATCTTAGTCGATATTTTAATCAAGCTAACGGTCTTACATTCTACGACTTTGTCAACAATATGCGTATCAAGCATGCAGAAGAGTTGCTCATTTCAACTACGCATCCTGTCGCTATGATAGCCGAAGAATCTGGTTTTAACTCTATGTCTACGTTCCGTCGCGTGTTTATATCATATCATAATTGCACTCCAGCTGAGTATCGCAGTCAGAAGAAGGTTCCTACAAATGGATGAGTTTAGTTTGGAAATTGGAGAATAATAGTAGGTAAAGGTTGAGTTTTTTACGATTTGAACGTTTATTTTTACGTAATGACCAGTTCGTTCAGACTATTTGTTGTTCCTTTGCGGCAAGAAATGACTATAACTCAAATATCACAATTATGAATCCACAAACTAACCTCGATGCTTGGGATTGCTTAAACCAAGCTTTATTTGTATCTTCGCATGTCAGCGCTAAAGATGCTGCTGCTGGAGAAACTGATTGGGAAAACGTATATCCAGTATCGGAAGATGAAATCGATACTATGGAAGACTTGGTTAACCAGGCTGAACAAAAAGCAGACGACCCAACAGACTCAAATTATCGTACGCGTGTAAATGAATTGCGTGATGTTATTAGCTATTCAAGAGGTAAACATCGCACTTGGAAGTGGTCACTTATTTTTGGTGCTATTATCTCTGCTTGTATCATGTGGTATTATGGCATGGACAATCAAGATCGAGCTAACAGAGAGGCTAAGGATATTGCACTTATAGAAAGTTGGCAGAAACAAGATACTGTTATCTCTTTTGCAAAACTTAGTACGGAAACAGAGGATGTATATTTCACAAGATATGTTTCGGCAAATAAATTTAAGGAAAACAAACTCCGTCAGTTGAAACAATTTTATGAGTATAACAATAGCCAGGCTGTAAGATATAAGCAGTCGGCTGATACCGCATCAACAGCAGATCGTAAGAAGAGTAGACTTGAATATGCTGAACAATATAAAAAGAAGGCTGTAGATAATAAAGCTAATTTTGATAAGGTTGCCAAAATGAAGTTTGACGAACTAAAGGATTTGGCTCTTGAAGAAAAAAAGAATACTGTAGATAATATTCAAGGATCTGCCACTAAGCTATATGCCTTTATGGTGTATCTTATAATACTGATACCTCTATATATCATATCTGGCTATCCTTATGGTTATATGATTTACCGTCATCGTCGTCAACATGGTATTATGCATAAACTGCGTCAGATTGGTTTTGCCATAGCGTCTTTCTTCTTCGGTACAGGACTGCTGATGAACTTGTTACCTGACGATATAGTGAAGTATACATATTCTAATGGACGCACCGAGACACGAGAAGAAGTAAACCCAAGTAATCTGTTTATTGTGGCAATAAAGATAGGATTGATGATTGCTGGTGTTGTCATATTCTGTTTTGTATCAGTTCTGATAATGACCGTAGAAACCATCACAGGCTTGAAGCGCAATTTTGATTGGTCGCCTGTAGTGGCAAAGGTTAAGAGTATGTTCAAGTAATATATTTTAGAGGCGTTTCTAACCTCAAGTTTTTAGTAAGATTACGATAATCAAATAACCAGCCAGTTCTTTAATTTGGCTGGTTATTCTATTTTTCCATCATTGCCTTCCATATCGAATATCTCGCTTCAGGGTTTATCGCCTCTATCTCCTTGAAAATGTTGTTCATGGTGTGGCGTTGCGAACTCGATTCGTATGGGCATAGCTTCACTTGCTTTTCGTATTCTGCCATTTCGGCATAGGCTCTAATGTCGTCTTCTCGCATCAAACATAGTGGACGAATCAATGATAATGCCATTTTGTCCATCTTGTAGAGTGGGGGTGTTGTCTCGAAACGACCTTGATAAAAAAGGTTCATCATACAGGTGTCAATGATGTCATCTTGATGATGACCAAGGGCTATCTTGTTGCAATTATGCTCTTGAGCTATCTTGAATAAAGCTTTTCGTCTATACCATGAGCATAAAAAACATTTTGGCTTGTTTGTCTCGATGCTATCGTCGAATTTAGTTGTTATTATGTGAAGTGGCACCTGCCATTCGTCGCAAAAGCGTTGAAGATAGTTGGTGTCGGTTTCATACTTCACATTTTCCATCCTTATATGGCAAGCTTCAATCTTTATAGCAGGCTTAAAAATCCTTGCTTGTTGTCCCAATAGTTCCAACAGCAACAATGAATCTTTACCTCCAGAGAGTCCCACCATTATCTTATCGCCATCTTCTAGTAGATGGTAGTCGGTTGTGGCTTTGTGAAATCGCTTCAATAAGCTATTGCGCAACCTCTTTAGCGCCTTTTCTCTTATTGTCTCTTCCATTTAATTCTTCACTCTTTACTCGTCCAATAGATTCTTTACTCTTACCTCTTCGTTCTTCACTCAAAAAGGGCAAGCCTTTTTGATAGCCTGCCCTTTATAGTATTTCTGTTTATTAGTCGTTGCTTCTTCCGAATATTCTGAGAAGATATAGGAAGAGGTTGATGAAATCGAGATACAACGATAATGCTCCAATCAAAGCCAACTTCTGAGCACTCTCGTCAGCATCCTGTTGTACCATCATCATATGCTTAATCTTTTGGCTGTCCCAAGCAGTAAGACCCACGAAGATTATCACGCCGATGTAGCTCAATATCAAATCAAACATTGCACTCTTCATGAAGACGTTCACTATTGTTGCAATTACTAAACCTATCAACGCCATGAACAAAATGTTGCCCAATGATGAGAGGTCTTTCTTTGTCGCATAGCCATATAGCGCCGTTACACCGAATGTTCCTGCAGTAATAAAGAATACCTTAGATATTATAGCTGTACTGTAGAGTAGGAATATCGACGATAGCATAACACCATTCAGTATAGAATATAATGCGAATAATGTTGTTGCAGTACTCAACGACAATTTCTCCAAGCGAGCGCTGATATATATTACTAAACCAAACTCTGCTATGATTATTCCCCACATAACTACTTGGCTACTATATATCAATGCCAATATGTTAGGGGAGTTAGCAACTCCGGCAGCAGTAATACCTGTAATCATCAACGCCAATGTCATCCAAAGATATACTTTGCGCATCAACACCTTAAAGGTGCTTGCATTCGTCATTTCTTGCTGACGAATGATTTTCTCAAGTTCTTGTACTTCCATTTTTCTTATTCTTTTTTTATTGTTATCTATTATTGATTATTATTTATCCTTGAATATAATCTATTCTTGTTATTATATATTTTGCAAATATACTCCTTTTATATTCTATCTACAAACAACATGCCAGTTTTTTAATCTATTTTGTGTTTATTCCTTTGTTTTTTATAGTTACCACTTTTGTGTATAGCAAAATTCAAACTGCGATAAAACAAGAAAAACAAGTTTATATATAATATTAATGTATATATACTTATTGCCATTATAAGTAACTATAATCCTTTTATAAGCATCTATACCTTTTTATAAATCTCTTCTAATGCCCTTCTTCCTCCTTCTTTTCTCCTATTTGAT
>HF993997.1 GCA_000436915.1 Prevotella sp. CAG:1092
TAAATTAATTCCGCCAACGGGTTATTTATTTTAAAATTTATAATTCTTCGGTTTCTTTTTTTCAGGAAATCATATTCCTTCCCTATAAAAGTAAGATATTCATCTGCAGTGTGTGGCACTGGATTTTTCTCAAAGAAATCATTACCGAGCCACAAGTTCACCTTTTTGTAGTCTTCTGACACGCAGTCTTGCAAAAAGAAGAAATCAACATATCCTTTGAAATCAACAAACAAATCAAAAAAAGCCTTGTCTTTCAATAGTGATTTATACAGCGGACTTTCCTCCCCTTGATAGTACCGCCTTATACATTCAAGTGTCAAGTCCCATCTGTCACGTATTCGCTGATGACATCCACGGGCACAGTTAAGACTGAACCGCCGCTGTGGAAAGATAATCATTCCGCCTATTGTATAAAAATCGCGGACATACTTCTCCACAAATGAGTTATAGTCAGACACCTTTTCTTTTACTTCATCAAGCAACGCTTTTTTGTCACTATGGCGGAAACTCACCAAAATGGAATCACTGCCAAAATAGAAGTCTTTCCATTTCAGATAATATCTGCTTTTTCCATCGGTCAGCTCCATTTTCTCACCGCATGGCAATTCTCTACTCCAAAGTATCTGATGATATTTCCTTAGCATAGGACTTTTCAAGTCCGGATCTCTCTTTGAATAGCCAAGTTCATTGTCCCAAAAACCATCCCAATAATAAGGTGTGTCTGAAGTAAAGTCAAATGTTACATCAATATTATCCATATCAAAACTATTATTCCTTTTCCACATCAGGCTCTGCTGTCATCACTCTTTCTTCTTCCGGCATCTCATACCTCTTTACCTTGTGGTCTTCAAGATAAATGTGGTATAGCGTATATTCAAGCGACTGCAAGGTCTTTTCCCTTACTTTCGTTTTCAACTGACACTCCCACACCGTGATGCAGTGCCAACCCATTTCCGCCAACTTCCGTTGTTCCTCCAAGTCCCTTTCCCTGTTGCGATCTATCTTCGCTTGCCAGAACTCAGTTCTACTCTTCGGCAACACAAAAAACTTGCATCCTTCATGTCCGTGCCAGAAGCATCCGTTTACGAAGATCACCGTGCGGTACTTGCGCATAACAATGTCGGGATGCCCCGGCAGTCGCGGATGGTTCAGCCTGTACCGGAACCCGTGGGCAAAGAGATATTTGCGCACGACAAGCTCCGGCTTCGTGCCCTTGCTGTGTATGGATGCCATACAACGGCTGCGCTGTTCCTTTGTCATCTTGTCCATTTATGGATTTTTATTTAGAATAAAGCTACAGGTCTCGAACGAAATCCGGCAGCGTAGAAACGTGTGTATTTTGAGGTGAAGAGAATTGGGGTGTTCCTGTGAATATGATAAGAACAGATACATGTTTTGTGTTGGATAAAGTTCAAATCTGCCATTATGGTTTCCGATGCTGATGCCATAGGTCAGATCAACATCGTTCAGTACAGTTATAAACTCTTTATCTCAGTCTAAATTCCATTGAACCTGGTCTATCTTTCCGTTACTTGTGTTTAGACGCAAGAATATGTATATATTTTCAGTTTTGTAAAGTTTGTATGTGTTGCTAAACACATTGTCAACTTGTTGTTTAGCCAATTGCTGCGCGATGTCCTTTACTTCTATGTGAATGGAATCTAATAGATTTTGACCTCCTTTGTTTTGTGCTTGCCCTAATATAGGCAGACACATAAACAATGTACATAATAAAACCTTTCTCATGTCAATATTATTGAATTTTTGCAATTAACAAATTTTACCTGCAAAGGTACATTAATTTGTTCTATTTATACTATATATAGTGCGTATAAACAAATAATAGCAAAAATATTTGGAACTTCGAAGAATAATGCCTAAATTTGCATCAACAGTTCCCACCACGCTTCCCGTAGAACAGCGAACCAGGGTGGGACTTTTACTTTTTATATGTTTATGAAATATTCAAAACAGCCCTTAGACTATTCTGAAATCCTTGATTTGTTGGCATCGCGTGGTCTTATCATTGCGGATAGAAACAAAGCCATAGAATGTTTAAAAGTTGTAAGCTATTTCCGCTTAGATAATTATTTTCACCCTATGGAAAGTGATAAGGTTCGTCACATTTTCAAACCTGGTAGCACATTTGAAAATGCAATGGATTTATATCGCTTCGATTGTGGTTTGCGCGAATTAATTTTTACAGCTATTCAAGCGGTAGAAATAGCTCTGCGTTCAAAGATGATTCATCATATTTCCTTGCAGTACGGTGCATTTTGGTTTACTGATGACAGCCTTTTCCGAGATCCTAATATCCAACACAAATGCATGGAGCAAATCAGGCAAGAACTGAGAAGAACAAGAGAGGAGTTTATTATCGAGCATTCTGCAAAGTACACTGAACCTGATATTCCTCCTGTTTGGAAAACTTTGGAGGTTACTTCTTTCGGCACATTATCCAAATTGTTCTGTAATTTTGCCGATAACAAAATCAAAAAGCATATTGCTCACGAATTTAATCTTCCTCAACACTTAGTTCTGGAAAGCTGGATAAAAAGTGCTGTTGTGTTAAGAAACTACCTTGCACACCACTCACGAGTTTGGAACAGGAAGTTTCCTATTAAACCTCAAATGACCACTCCTTTGCGTGGCAAATGGGTCACACCTCCTATTGCCAACTACGATAAACTTTATTCGCAGTTATGCTATCTTAAGTATTTACTGGATGTGATACGCCCTTATAATGATTTTACGCTAAGATTGAAGAAACTTCTTGGTGAGCACAGCAATGTAGATGTTTCTGCTATGGGATTTCCAACTAATTGGGAGGGCGAACCTTTGTGGAAGTAAAATAACCGGGATACTCACACTGATGAGCATCTCACTCCGCAACGACTTCTTGTGCGACACAAGACAAATGAAGCTGCTGGACTCCAACGAAATCCGGCAGCTTCGAGATGTTTGTATATTTGAGGTGAATGGCATGGAGGTATATATGTAGAGTAGCGAATTTGGCTAAAATTGTCAAATTCCTAAAGAAACAGTCTTACTTTTAAAAGAATAGTATTACCTTTGTTCCGAAAAAGTGGAACATGTACCACTTTTT
>HF993998.1 GCA_000436915.1 Prevotella sp. CAG:1092
AGAGGGTTGGTACCATAGGAGGCAGCTGCAACAGCACCAAGCAGATATCCTATTACTTTGTTGTTCATAATCTGATTATTGGGTTATAGGATGATAATTACACCTCAGGCAGTTTGCCCAAGAGAAGGAGCGAGAAGTTTGCCTTGTAGGCTTCTACCATCTTGTCGTGACCAGCCTTTTCGAAGTTTAGCTTGAAGACTTCGGTCATGGCAAAGGCTGGATATATCTCCTCAAAGTGGTTGACTAATGCTTGCTTCACTTCGCGAGGACTATTTGGGTCGGCATGCTCCATAGTGAGAATGCGAAGAGCGAAGTCGCGAAAGAATGTTGCTATTTCTTTTTCCATTTTTTAGTTAAATATTTAAGCTTGTATGCTATTCGTTGTTTTTGTCGTTGGCTTTTGTTATTGCTCTGATGTTGCGCATGATGCCATCATATTTAGCTCTCTTGGCAGCACATCCCTTGAAGAGTCGGCGATAGTCGTCTTCTGTGAGAGATTGCCATTTCTCCCATGTCATATCGAGCAACTCAGGTTTTGGCTGTAGCTCAGGAATATCGGTGGCAGTGGCAAACCTATTCCAAGGACACGCCTGCTGACAACGGTCGCAACCATAGAAGGTGTCGCCCATGATGTGGGCAATATCATCAGATATCTCTGCCTCTTTGCTTTCGATGGTGATATACGAAAGGCAGCGAGAAGAACAGAAGGTGCCATCGGGATTAAGCGCTTTGGTAGGGCAGGCATCAATACATTTGCTGCAGTTTCCACAATGGTTTTCCATAGGCTTGTCGTAATGATCAACCTCGGCAGCTATGATGAGTTCGCCAAGGAAGAACATGGTGCCAGCATGCGGAATGATGAGCTGATGGCTTCTGCCTTGCCACCCAATGCCAGCTTTCTGAGCCCAATAGCGCTCGAGGATGGGAGCAGTGTCTACGCATACTCGGAACTCTTGTTTCTCAGGCTCCTTGATGCTTTTATCATAGTTGAGTCCAAGGTTTTGAGCCAAGGCATAGAGCTTTTTGCGTACTATATCATGATAGTCGAGACCATAGGAATATGCAGCCATCTGTGGTTGACCATCGGGCATAGAAGTTTTTGGAGCATAGTTCATAGCCACAGAGACTATGATTTTTGCACCATCGAGAAGCAGGCGAGGGTCGAGGCGAATGTCGGTATGGTTTGCCATATATTCCATGTTGGCATAGTTGCCTTCAGCAATCCATCGGTTAAGACATCTTTCTTCCGCTTTGTCTACACGCTCAGCCTTTGCTATGCCACATTCAAAAAAGCCGAGACGTTTGGCCTCGGCTTTTATGATGTCATTATTCAAAAGTCTTGAATTCATATCCTTGTTCCTTTAGCCATGTAAGAGCTTCGGGAAGTGCGGCGTGCAACTTGTCGATGCTCTTCAGTGAGTCGTGGAAAGTGATGATGGAACCATTGCGTGTGTAGCGTTTCACATTGTTGACAACATCTTTGGCAGTAAGCCATTTGGAGTAGTCGCGTGTGACGAGATCCCACATGATGATACGGTATTTCTTTGATAGCCACCAGTAGACGCTATGGCGCATCCATCCATGAGGCGGACGGAACAAGTGGGCATGGATAATGTCGTTGGCTTGGGTTACATTGAAAATATATGTTACAGCCCAATGCTTGAAAGCACCGATATGGTTGAAGGTGTGGTTGCCCACCTGATGACCTTCGGCAATGATTTGATTGTAGAGGTCGTGGTGTCGCAACACATTTTCGCCAACCATAAAGAAGGTAGCCTTGACATTATGTTCGCGAAGAGTTTTCAGTATGAAGGGGGTCGACTCGGGGATAGGACCATCATCGAACGTTATGTAAACCGAACGTTCGTTAGGATCCATTCTCCAAGTCGCCCTGGGATAAAGCCAGCGCAACCATTTTGCAGGTTGTTCTATAAGCATTATTCTTCTACTTTTACTTCTTGATTGTTATTCCTGTGCGTCAGCGTGGCCACCCTTGCCTACATACATACGATATAGAGCATCGGGGGTTTGACCAGCCTAGAGCATCGAGGGTTTGACCAGCCTTGGCTGCCTTTGTCTTGTCGAGCATAGCGTAAACCTCGCAAGCCTGATTCATGATAGAAAGCTGAATCATGCAGTCGCGCTGGCTCTGTGAGAAGCGTGAGCCTTCGAGCTGGAGATAATACTGTGCATACTGCACGGCATTGTGCCATACCTTGTCGAGGATATTTGAGGCCTCTGCCTTTTTGCCGAGGATAGCGTAAGCCTTAGCAAAGTCGAGACCGCCACTCATATAGTTGTAAGGTACGGTATAGTCAGGCATCACCTTATCAGCCTTCTGTAATACCTTCAGCGCCTTATCGTTCTTCTGTTCAGAGATGAGAGCGAGGGCAAGCTGAGCAAACAGACGACGATGGGTGTAGCACATGCGCATCACAGTTTCGTCGATATACAGGCCCTTCTGGTCAAGACCACCATAGCGATAGCGATTCATCATGTTGTTGTAGGTCTTCTCGGTATCGAAGTTCTTGGCACCAGGCTTGTTGGTGGTGAAAGGACTGATACGGTTGGCAAGACCTTCCTGAATGAAGTTGTCGCCAAGGTTCATATAGTTTTCTGCACCAACGGTGAGAGCAACATATATAGGACGAGTCCAATTGCAGTTTGCTATCATCTCGAGCATCATGAGGTCGCCCTTATAGAGAGCGCTCTTGCCAGCAAGCGAGATAACCATCTTGTCAGGGATAGAGTCGCTTGCCATCATCATGCCGCTCTTCTTGACAGCATCCTTATCGATGGTGACATATACGGTATCGGTAGGGATGACATGCATATCGCCCTTGCCACCACGTACCCAATACTTGATGATGTTCTTGAGTTCGAATGGTTCGTCGCCGAAATCCTGTTTTGCTTCCTCAGGGTTTGTCTTGTAGTATTCAAGAACCTGAGATTTCAACGAAGGATTAATCTGAACATATTCGTTGGTGCCTGAACAATACTCCAATCGTGGCCAGTTGATAGGCACAGAAGGAGAGGCGTAGGCAGGACGACGCATCTGGTCGATATACCAGTCGGTTTGCAGATAGCTGAGGTTGCAGACTCTTGCGTCTGTTCTCACACCCTCTGTCTCCTGGTTGTACCACAATGGGAAGGTATCATTATCACCATTGGTGAAGATGATGGGGTTGCCCTTGTCTTGAAGAGTCATGAGATAGTTCTGACCGAAGTCGCGGCAGGTGTAGCGACCAGAACGGTCGTGATCATCCCAAGTCTGACTTGCCATCTGGATAGGAACGAGCAGACATGCCAAAGATACTACGGCTGTAACGGCAAGGCTGTCGAGCTTGAGATGTTTCTTTATCAAGTCGATGATAGCAGCAACACCGATACCACACCAGATAGCGAAAGCATAGAATGAACCTGCATAAGCATAGTCGCGCTCACGTGGCTGTGCTGGATTCTGGTTGAGGTAGAGCACGATGGCAAGACCTGTCATGAAGAACAGGAAGAATACTACCCAGAACTGGCGCACACCACGACGTCCGCGGAATGTTTGCCAGAACAAACCTATAAGACCAAGGATGAGAGGCAAGCAATAGAATACGTTGTGTCCCTTGTTGGCCTTCAAATCATCAGGCAACTTGCTTTGGTCGCCCAAACGAGCATTGTCGATAAATGGAATACCAGTAATCCAGTTGCCATGCTCAAGTTCGCCATTGCCCTGGATATCGTTCTGGCGTCCGGCAAAGTTCCACATGAAGTAGCGCCAGTACATGAAGTTGCACTGATAAGAGAGGAAGAAACGAATGTTCTCCATCTGTGTAGGCATCTTCACGGTCATTGCCTCACCACAACGGTCGTAAGGAACCTCTGTGCCATCAACGCCACCCATCCACTGTTCGTAGAGAGATGCACGACCGCTATCCCACATACGAGGGAAGAGCATGTTTTGAGCATAGATATATTTATTCTTGTGGCTTACCACGAAGTAGCGGTCTGGCTCGTCGGCAGACTTCTTCTCTACACGTGAGTAGATAGGAGCACCCTCT
>HF993999.1:0-8922 GCA_000436915.1 Prevotella sp. CAG:1092
AGAGAAATCCTAATGACCGATTTGGGTTTATTCCTCAATAATACCTGCTTCCATCCATTGTTTTGCAAGTGTTGTTGCATCAGCAAGGGCAGTAGCATTATCGATTTCGTATTCTTCTGTAAGCATTGTTGCCAAAGACTCAGGATTGAAAGAGTCTTCTCCTATTTTATTCCAAAGATAAGCCGAACTCTCGTTCATAGCAATAATACTGCTGAAGTCGATATTCTCTTTGCCTTCTGCAACTATTATATTCTCTCCACATACTTGTCTAAGTACGAAACCTGATTTCTTTTTCATGTTCAATATGGTTTAGTTCTGATATATTTATTTAGTATTATAAGTTTGTTATCTCTAAACAAACACCTTGCGATATATGAATAGCAGATAGCGGCGAATAGGGTAGAGTCTGGTCCAAATAGCTGAATATATCTTCCACTTTCTGCTGTCTATGCTATCCAGAGTTTTGCGTCCTTTACGATAGAAACCTACAGCTAAAGCTTTCACATCTTCCTGTCGGCAAGTTTCGTTATTGATATTACCGTCGCCACGCAACGTAACGATGTTGTTCTTAGTGTCTATATCAATAATTCTGTGCAATACATAAAAGTCTTTTCTAACTTCTGCTAATACAGGGTCGCCAACTCTCAGAGCTTTTGGCTTTGCAAGCAATGCTTTGTCGCGATTATCTTCCAAGAATGGGCGCATAGAGAAACCACGAAGTTGAATTGTACAGGTATGTCCCTCTTCTACAAGCTTCACTACCTCTGGCAGAAAATCAGCATTAGTAAACTGAAGTTCTTTTATTTTGATATTGCTTTGTTGCATATTATAGCCGCTTCTTTATTAGGCAGGCAATGAAGGGTGTATATGCCTGTTGTTTCTACTATTTTAGTTACTATGTTACAAAGGTTGTTGAAGATCGTACTATCCCATTTCATTGTCGAGCATGCTGGTAATACATTACCAAAAGCTTCGATAGGTGAATTCTTTTCAACACTATTCTCCAACGCTCTGTTTATATGAACAATAGCACCAAGATCTGCTTTTACATCCCTATAGCAAGGAGTTTTTCCACTCCATGGTCCACCATATATATATGGTTTACCATCAATGATTCTTATAATAGGGTTATCATCATTCATTAGATCACAACCAGGCAGATACTTTAGCCACAAACCCACATGCGTACTCTTACCGGTTCCGCTCTTAGCTGTAAAAGCATATCCTTTGCCATTCTGTCTTACCAACGATGCGTGTATAAGTGCTGTATCTTTAAAACTTCCGGCAAAAGCATAAGCCAACATCAATGCATTGTTCAGTCCAAACTGTCGCATGCTATTATTACCATTCAACGCACATCTACATTTATCGAAGGTGCTATTTGTGATAAGCAAGCAACATGAATAGCCGTCTATATTCTTGATGATAAACTGATAGCCACCATCGTCGATCTTGTCAACGATAGTATCACCATTACCAGTATCGAAAACCCTTATACGCTCACGTCTTGTTATATCCACAGGTCGAATAGTGTCATCTACCAGCATATCGATAAACAAGTCATCACCCATGCCATCTTCCTTTTCTATCCTAAAAGGCTTCATCGATGGCAACAACTCCATACTGTTGAGATCCGACTTTGCAAACGTGAGTCGAAGATTATGTTCTGCTATACGGTAAACGAAAGTTGCTGTATCCGTCTTAGGTGTCATTATTCTCCCTGTACTTTCTGCTCCTTTTTAGTTGCTTTCTGCTCTTGTTTTGCAGATTTCTTCTCTGCTTTTTTAACTTGCCTTGGTGTAAGATTCTTCGACTTAGAAGAGTCTACATATACAGTTTCTTCGTCAAATTCAACTGGAGTATACTTAAAGTCACTAACGCTCAAGTATTTGATATTAAATTTTCCTTTAGCAAGATATTTGTTTCTTAGCTTCAAGAATTTCTCTTCTGCTTTCTTCTTTGTATTGGCAAATCCTGTTACGCATGTAGGAGCATTCAATCCTTTAGCCTTCAGATAGTCACGTAACTGGTACGAATAAGAATCACGACCATACAAGAATTTAGTCTTTGAATCTACCCAAGCATCATCAAGTAGTTGAATTTCAGCAAAATATACAGTAGAATCGTTGAATGAAGTGGCAAAGCCATACAAATAAGTAGGCTGTTTCTCATTCTTTGCTTCCATTGCCATGATGCCGAGAAACAGCATAGCCAACAACATTAGTTTTTTCTTCATATTTATATATACGTGTTTATAAGTGTATTTTATCTTGCAAAATTAGTAATTAATTCTTAGGCTCCCAAATATTTCGCCATGCATCTTGTGAAACTTTATTAAATAAATATTTTGTTGGTTAAAATAATGGTTGTACCTTTGCATACACTTTAACACAAATCTTTTTTTTATTGCGCAAGTATAAATGGTATAAGCGTAAAAGAGTAAAGGGTAAAAAGTAAAAGATTACAAGGATAAAATAACAAAAAGAATATTTGTTCAATAGTAATTAGTTATGGTACAAACATTTGATTTCAAGCCAAGATTGCTGCAGTGCTTGAAGAACTACAATCGTAAAACATTTGTTGCCGACCTTATGGCCGGAATTATCGTGGGCATCGTTGCTCTGCCTTTAGCTATTGCCTTTGGTATTGCTTCTGGTGTTACCCCCGAGAAGGGTATCATCACAGCCATCGTTGCAGGCTTCGTGATCTCAGCACTTGGAGGCAGCAAAGTTCAGATAGGTGGTCCTACTGGTGCTTTCATTATCATCATCTATGGCATTATCCAGCAATATGGCATGGAGGGTCTTACAATTGCAACTCTTATGGCAGGTGTATTCCTCATTCTTTTTGGATTATTGCATCTTGGCACCATCATTAAGTTCATACCATATCCTATAGTAGTAGGCTTCACAAGCGGTATTGCTGTTACCATTTTTACTACTCAGGTAAAAGATCTCTTTGGCTTGAATATTACCTCTGTACCATCTGACTTCATCGAAAAGTGGATATGTTATTTTAATAATTTCTCTACAGTCGATCTTTGGAGTTCTGTTATAGGTATCGTGAGTGTAGTAATCATTATGCTAACACCAAAGGTAAGCAAGAAGATTCCTGGTTCGCTCGTAGCAATCATCGTAATGACTGTAGCAGCATTACTTCTTAAGCAATTTGCTGGAGTTGAGAGCATTGAAACTATTGGCGACCGATTTGCTATCAGCAATTCACTTCCAGAGGCTACAGTTCCAGCACTCTCTTGGGAAACAATCAAGAACCTTGTATCTCCTGCTATCACAATTGCCATCTTGGGAGCTATTGAGAGCTTGCTTTCTGCTGCCGTAGCAGATGGTGTCATAGGAGACCATCATAATTCTAACACAGAGCTTATTGCTCAGGGTGTTGCCAACCTTGCTTCACCTATCTTTGGTGGTATCCCTGCTACAGGAGCAATAGCCCGCACAATGACAAACATCAACAATGGTGGTCGCACACCTATCGCTGGTATTATGCATGCTGTTGTGTTGTTACTTATATTCCTCTTCCTCATGCCTTTAGCCAAGTATATTCCAATGGCATGTTTGGCAGGTGTGCTCGTTGTAGTTAGCTATGGTATGTCGGGTTGGCGTTCGTTCCTTGCTTTAATGAAGAATCCAAAGAGCGATGTCACAGTATTGCTCATTACCTTCTTCCTTACTATCATCTTCGATCTTACCATAGCAATTGAGGTAGGTCTCATCATCGCATGTTTGCTCTTCATGCGCCGTATGTCTGAAACCACAGATGTTCATATCATCTCTAACGAGATTAATCCAGACGATGAGGGTAGCGATATGCATCTTGGCAATATTGAGCATCTCACGATCCCTAAGGGAGTAGAAGTATACGAAATCAATGGTCCTTACTTCTTTGGTGCTGGTAACCGATTTGAGGAGATTATGGCAACTCTTGGCGACCGACCACAGGTACGAATCATCCGTATGCGTAAAGTTCCATTTGTTGACTCAACAGGTATCCACAACCTTACTAACCTTTGTGAGATGAGTAAGAAGAAAGGTATACAGATTGTTCTTTCTGGTGTAACCGAGAAAGTTCACTCACAGCTCGACAAGGCAGGCTTCTATGATATTGTAGGTCAAGACAATATCTGTAGCCATATTGATATTGCACTTGATAGAGCTAAAGAGATTATCAATGCATAATAGCATTATAGAATAATAGAAAAAAACGCATAAAAAGAAAGTCCGACATCAACAGGTTTAATCTGTTTTTGTCGGACTTCCTTTTTATTAAATATTTACCTTAACCCAAAACTTAATCCTCTTAAGTCTTCTTAAAGTCTATTGTTTATTCTTCGTTCAAAGGTACTGCGAAGTAGCCCTTCTTACCTGTAGGATAGATACCCTGAATGTAGAGAACTGGATCCTTGCTTGTTGATGCAGCCTTTACAATCTTCTGCAAATCGTCGATAGTCTTCACACTCTCATCGTTGATGCGCTGAATGATGAAGCCACGAGAGATGTTAGCATTCTGTAGTGCGCCCTTGTTAACCTTCATAACCTCAAGACCATAGTTGATGTTGAGCTGCTTCTTCTGCTCGTTTGTAATCTCGCGGAAGTTGCCACCAAGTACATCCAAGTCGGCAGGCTTAACAACTGCTGTTGTACCCTGTTCGTTCTTCAATGTAACGGTCTTTGTAGTCTTCTTCTTATCGCGCATATATGTTATAGAAAGCTTGTCGCCAGGGCGCTTACTAGCCATAACTTCTTGGAGTTCTGCCATCTTAGTAACGTTCTTTCCGTCTACTGCAACAATCACATCGCCTTCCTTGAGTCCTGCAGAAGCACCTGCGCCATCATCTTGAACCTTTGCTACATATACGCCTTCGTTTGTACCAAGGTCAACATCCTTGCCCTTTTCTTTCTGGTCGTTGATGTAGTTCAATACATCGCCACCCTGTATACCGAGCAAAGCACGCTGCACGCTTCCATACTTCTTCAAGTCATCAACAACCTTGTTCATAATAGTTGTAGGGATAGCAAAACCATAGCCGCTATATGAACCAGTAGGAGAGTAGAGCATAGCGTTGATACCTACCAACTGACCTTCAGTATTTACGAGAGCACCACCTGAGTTACCCTGATTAATAGCAGCATCAGTCTGAATGAAGCTTTCCAAACCATTAGCGCCAAGCGAACGAGCCTTTGCACTTACGATACCAGCAGTCACGGTATTATTCAAACCAAATGGATTACCTACAGCAATCACCCATTGACCAACCTTCAACTTATCAGAGTCGCCAATAGGTAGAGAAGGGAGATTCTTGCCATCAATCTTTATAAGGGCAAGGTCGGTAGTCTTGTCGGTACCTATAATGCGAGCAGAGAATTCTCGGTTATCATTTAGGGTAACTGTCAATTCGTCTGCACCTTCTACCACGTGATTGTTTGTTACGATATAACCATCTGTGCTAATGATAACACCCGAACCTTGAGCTTCTTTCTTAGGAGTCTGCACCTGACGCTTACGTGTGCCACCACCTTGTGGATTACCAAAGAATCCGAATGGATCAGAGAAGAAGTCGAATGGATCTGCCTGTACGTCTACTGTCTGTACCTTTGAGTTCTGTACATATTTAATATGTACTACTGCAGGTAATGCCTTTTCTGCAGCATAAGTCAGATCTACAGGCTGACCAGCAATCTGTGTTGCGGGACTTGCAGCTTCAACCTTGATAAAAGAGCCTGCCGATAGAGCCAATGAGGCTACACACACTCCTGCAAGCAAATAGTTTGAATACTTTTTCATATCTTCAATGTTTTTTGGTTTTACATATTTATTATCTCTGTCATATTTAGCATATCGGAAAACCGTATTAAGTTAAATCCAATCGTGCTTTATATGATTTTGCATGCAAATATAGAAGCAAAAATCGTAATTATGTCAAAATGTCATTGATGTTTATCTGAATTTAACATTTCGATTTAACGTATTAACGGCTCTTAATCTGCACGCTATAGTATTTAATAGAAATTAGATATTCTGTATTCTTTTATGATGTTTAAGAAAAATAAATGTTGCTATAGTATATGATTAAGCGATATTTTTGTTAACTTTGCACTTTGTAAGGCAGCGGTCAGGCTTTGTCGCTGGCATCCATTAGGGTGCGAGAGGAAAGTCCGGGCAGCATAGGGGCTCCACTTCCGAAACTAGAAGCTATTGGTGACAGTAGGCTAAGGTAGAAGAAAATAACCGCCTATCTTTCATGGTAGGTAAGGGTGAGAAGGTGGTGTAAGAGACCACCAGCCAATGGGTGATCATTTGGGCTGTATCTGCTGGAGGCTGCAAGTTCATGTATACCATCGTTGGAGGGTTCCCGCCCGATACACCCTTTGAGGAGTAACGATGGAGGGTAGAACGCTTGAGTTGCAGGGCGACTTGCAAACTAGATAGATGACAGAGCACCTGCGTTCTTGCAACGTAGGAAACAGAACCCGGCTTACGTGACCGCTGCCTTGCTTTTTATTTTGAGATCAATAATCATATTTTGCTCTCATCTTTATTAATTTGAACATTTAATATCCTAAACATTATGAAACCAATTGAAGAAGAAAGCTACCAGATGTATATTCTTAGAAAGATAAGTCGCCATGACATAACTCCCGATTTTCCTAAGCTTGATGATTTTGGCATTACAAAATCTGAGATGGAAGACTATCTCTCCGAAAAGCAGGACGTTATGGATATTCCTGGCACCCAAACCCATAGAATGACAGTTTTTGCTGGTATCATATTAGTCAGTATGCTCATCTTCTCAGCTTTCGACCATATCGATACTGCTCTTGGCACTAATGCTTCATTAATAGGTATGGTTGTTGGTGTGGTATTATCGTGTATCTGGTTTTTCATCGTAAAGTTCAGAGTCAACAGCAAGCTCAAGGCTCTATATAATGAGAATATAGAAAACTATCTTGAAGCTGTAGAAAATTATTAGTCTTTCTTTGTTATACATCACAATTCAGCAATCACCAATAAACATTAAATATATGGATAACTTACCTGATTTTATGAAGTATAAGGACAAGTTCACAGATAGTGGATTTGTCGAGAAAATATCAAGAGTTGCTAAGAGCGCTGGCGCTAAGTTGGTGTATGTGGCTTTAGTTCTTTATTATACTTTGCAAAGCGACAAAGTTTCCCTTAAGGACAAAGCTATCATTATCGGTGCCTTGGGCTATCTTATTAGTCCATTAGATGTTATTCCAGATGCATTTCCTATAGTTGGTCTTACCGACGACCTTGGTGTTCTCGTCTATGTTTTGCACAAAGTGTGGGGTGATGTGTCAGAAGACATCAAAGCTAAAGCCTACGCAAAGTTGGCTCAATGGTTTGATGACGACGAAATCGAAGAAGCTAAAGACGTTATGAAATAATCCATTTATAACATCGCATAATAAAAGGATGACAAGGTTGCCCCCTGTCATCCTTTTATTTTTACTGTTGTGTTATAGCATGCCTAACATAATATAAATATCTGCACAATATTATTGGAACACATTATTTATTAACGTACTCTAATATTTGTTCTGCATGAATCTTGGTTTTAATCTCCTTTGGAGTGAAGATTTTCTCAATTATTCCATCTTCATTCACGAGGTATGTAGTGCGCAAAATTCCAATAGTTCTTCTGCCACAAGCCACCTTTTCGCCCCAACATCCAAGCTCTTGCAATAGGGTAGTCTCCGTATCGGCAATAAGAGGAAACTGCAATCCTTTAGCATCTGCAAATTTTTTCTGTAGCGCTTGTTTGTCCTTGCTCACACCAATAATCTCGTAGCCTGCTGCAGCAAGTTCTTCTTTATGAGCCTGCAATGAGCAAGCCTCGGCTGTGCATCCGCTTGTGTTAGCCTTTGGATAGCTATATAATACTATCTTGCGACCACGGTAGTCACTTGCCTTAATCTCACGTCCGTCTTGGTCTATACCAAGAATCTCCGGTATTCTATCTCCGACATTCATAGCTAAATTATTTTTGTTTGTTTTAATCCATAAACTTAATCATATCGTCGCGTCTTGGCTTAGCCTTAGGTGTTTCTGCAGGATAGCCCAAAGCTATGCAATATAGCAACTTGTATCCCTTAGAGAAAGCCATGCGGTCAAGATATGGTTTTGCAGAAGGAGAATCAAGAATCCAACGAGCAGAACTACCTAAGCAGCAAGAGCCAATACCTTTTGCCCAGGCAGCAAGGATGATGTTCTCGCCAAGCAGTCCGCAATCTATTTGTGCCATATCGTATTGAGTATCGCAGGCTATGCAGACTACACAAGGAGCATTTACAAAGATATTCTTGAAACCATCGCGCTCAGCAATCTTTGGATTGTCCTTTACCACAGCTTGAGTTATAGAGTCGATAAGGGCAGGAGAATCGATAACTCTTATTTCGTAAGATTGCAGATTCTGTCCGTTAGGAGCATTGATACCATATTTCAGAATCTCGTTCAATGTCACACGGCTAATTACCGAATCTTTGTAAGCACGAATGCTTCTACGACTCATCATCAAGTCATTTACCACACTTGCTGTATCTATATCTGCCGTTTGCTGCTGCTGTTTGTTCTCATTGCAAGCTGTCATAGAGAGAGCGGCTGCAATACCTAAAAGAAGTTTTTTCATAATTGTAGAAATTATTAATATTCGATTGCAAATATACAATTTTATTATTATATTACTCCAAAATTCAGAAGCGCATTCTTGATTCCGTCTTCATCCACACTTGTGGTTACATAGTTGGCATGCGCTTTCACATCGTCGACAGCATTTCCCATTGCCACACCTATACCAGCAGCCATAAGCATCGATTTATCGTTGCCACCATCACCAAAAGCCATTGTCTCGCTTATATCTATACCAAGATGCTTGGCTATAGC
>HF993999.1:8928-10531 GCA_000436915.1 Prevotella sp. CAG:1092
TATACCAAGATGCTTGGCTATAGCTCGTATGCCGTTGGCCTTGTCGGCTGTTGCTGATGTTATATCGGTAAATGATGGATACCAACGTGCCGAGGTGCAACCTGGAAGCTGGGGTAGAATATCTTTCTCTTGTTCGTCGGTTATGAACGATGTTATCTGCAATATTCCTTGGTCGATAACTTCTTCCAAAGGTACATCATATTTATTGTATGTCACCTTTAGCATGTCGTATAACACATGGTTCACCATCTCGTTGCGATTATAGATTTGAATATCTTTCTTGCCTACAAAGACGGTAGGAATATTGTTCTTACTGCAATAGTCGACAAAAGCCATTACTTCATTATGTGGAATAAAATCTTCGCGAACGGTGGTATCGCCATAAATACACAAGGCACCTGTAGCGAGAATATAGCCGTCCATAAGGTGCTGTATCTCAGGTATATTGTTGAGTAATTGCAGAGGGCGACCAGTAGCGGTAAATATCTTAACTCCTTTGTCGTGAGCCATTTGAAGAGCCTTAATAGTAGAGTCCGGTATCTTATGGGTGTTGAAGCTAACAAGTGTGTCATCTACATCGAAGAATAATGCTTTAATCATAAATTGTTAATTCTTTTAAGTTTAACCTGAATTTAAATATTATAAATCTTTAGGGCAGAGAAGGGTAGAGATGTATATCACTCCTGCAAACGTTGAAGCCTACAAAAAACCAAATGATACCTGCTATAAAAGCGAGCTATTTTGTTTTCACATATAGGAATCATTATCTATTTATGCAAAGGTACGAAATAGTATTGATAAGAAGGGAAGATGAAATGGAATTTATTAGTATAAACATCAAGAAAATAATAGCAGAACAAAATCAATGTTTGTCCTGCTATTGCTTATTTGTACCTTTTAATATTATTGAGGTAAACTTCTTTTTTTATTCCTCTACAGGCGAAAATTCATCCTTGCCTACAGAGCAGAGTGGACACTCGAAGTCTTCTGGAAGATCTTCAAAAGCTGTACCTGCTGGGATTCCTGCCTCTGGCACTCCTACTGCTGGGTCGTATTCCCAACCACAAACGTCGCATACATATTTTTTCATAATCAGTTTAATGTTTAATGTTTATTGTTTAATGTTTATTGTTTAATGTTTATTTTATAGCATTGGGTCTAATGTTGCACGAAGGTCATTTATTCTCATAGCTCCGCTTTGTCTCCACACTACCTCTCCTTTCTTAAAGAGCATCAAGGTTGGAACCGACTGAATGCGGTATTGCTGCGAAAGAGCTTCGTTCTTGTCAACATCGAGCTTCAGGATTCTAATCTTGTCGCCAAGTTCTTCCTTTAGCTGTTCCAATACAGGGTGCATCATCTTGCAAGGTCCGCACCATGTTGCGAAGAAATCGACCAATGTAGGTTGCTCGCTATTTATTATTTCTGTAAACTTATCCATAGTATTGTTCCTTTCTTTGTTTTCTGTTGCAAAGATATAACTCTTATTTCGGACAGACAAACTATTTTTTCTATCTGAAAATAGACATTATCTATTATGGCTAAAAAACATCTTTCAGAAAATGATTTCTTATTATTGGTGTCCGCTAAAGTTTTTTGCTTG
>HF994000.1 GCA_000436915.1 Prevotella sp. CAG:1092
CTCTTCGTTCTTCACTCTTCGTTCTTCACTTAATAAGTGCATTATTGGCACTACGAATGCATTGAGCAAGGTAGAGGTGAAGAGACCGCCGAGGATAACCTTTGCCATCGGGCTTTGTATCTCGTTGCCTGGAAGGTCGCCACCAAGGGCGAGAGGAATTACGGCAAGAGCTGAGGTCAGAGCCGTCATGAGGATAGGGTTAAGACGATCGGTAGAACCACGCATCACGCAGTCTATGGTGCTGATGCCATGTGCCTTTAGGTCGTTGTATCTGCTCACCAGGAGCATACCATTACGTGTGGCGATACCGAAAAGAGATATGAAGCCGATGATAGCAGGAATGCTCAGCATGCCATTAGATAGCCATACCGCAAATACTCCTCCGATAAGTGCCAAAGGCAAATTTAGTAATATAACCAACGACTCGCGAAGGTTGCGGAATTGATTAAACAGCAACAGGAATATTATGATGATAGAGATTATCGAGGTGATAAGCAAGGTCTGTGATGCCGACTTCTCGCTCTCAAACTGTCCACCATATTCTATATGATAGCCCTCTGGTAGCTGTATGCTGCTATCTATCTTCTGCTGTATGTCTGCCACTACGCCTACCAAATCACGACCAGATACGTTTGCTGAGACAACAAGCTTGCGAGCTACATTCTCGCGGTTGATGGTGTTAGGACCTGTTGCCGACTTCACGTCGGCAACATAGCATAATGGTATCATCTGTCCGTCGGCATTTATCAGCATATTGCGAATCTCGTCGATAGAAGCATGCTGGTTGTCGTCGACTTTAAGCATAAGGTCGAACGATTTGTTACCCTCATAGACTGTAGATACAGCTTCGCCTGCTAACAAAGTGCTTACCATTTCGCCAAAATCAGCCATGGTGATGCCATAGCGTGCCAGCATATCGCGCTTAGGAATTATCTGTAGCTGCGGACGCTCCACCTGCTGTTCTACGTTGAGGTCGGCAATGCCTTCGATGCCAGAAATCTCTTCCTTTATCTTGTTGCCGATATCATACATGCGGTTGAGGTTGTCGCCAAACACCTTGATAGCGATATTGGCACGTGTGCCAGATAGCATAGCATCGATACGGTGGGTGATAGGGGCACCAACCTCTACATTTATGCCTGGTATGGCTTCGAGCTTATGGCGCACATCTGCCAACACCTCATCCTTGCTGCGGTCGGTAAGGGTGAATGGAGCTTCAATCTCTGTATCGTTAACTCCCAAAGCATGCTCGTCGAGTTCTGCACGTCCGGTCTTTCTGCCCACGGTATTTATTTCTGGTATCGATAGCAACTGCTTTTCCGCCTTGTTGCCTATGCGGTCTGACTCTGCGAGAGATATGCCAGGCAATGTGCTTACATTGATGGTAAACGAACCCTCGTTGAATGGAGGAAGGAAGTTGCGACCCAAAGAAGCGAATACTACCAATGCCACAACGAACAATGCCGCTGCCGAGCCCAATACCACTCTGCGGTTATTGATAGCCCATTCCAATGCCTTGGCATAATGATCCTTTAGCCATTCTGCCACCTTAGGTTCACGCATCTGTCCCTTGCCGCTACCGAGAAGATAGCTACACAACACAGGGGTGAGGGTAAGGGCAACGAGTGTGGAAGCACAAAGAGCTGTGATGAAAGCGATGCCTAATGGCACGAGCAATCTGCCCTCCATGCCTGTGAGGAAGAAAAGAGGGATGAAGCTAACGATGATAATCAATGTAGAATTGAGAATAGGTAAGCGCACCTCCTTGGAAGCCTCGAAAACGATGTTTATCAATGGCTTTCGTTTGCCTTCGGGCTTCATTCGATTTTCGCGCAGTCGCTTATATACATTCTCAACATCCACAATGGCATCGTCGACAAGCGACCCTATCGCTATTGCCATACCGCCAAGGCTCATGGTGTTGATGGTGAGACCCATAAAATGGAGCACCAATATCGACATCACCAACGACAGAGGTATGGTGACAAGAGAGATCAATGTGGTGCGCACATTCATAAGGAAGATAAACAACACTATCACCACAAAGAAACCACCTTCGTAGAGCGACTCCTTGACATTGTCGATACTGCTATTTATGAAACGCTCCTGACGATATACGTCGGTGCTGAGTTTCACGTCGGCAGGTAGCGACTTCTGTACATCGTTGAGTGCAAGGTCAATCTTGCTTGATAGGTCTATGGTGCTGGTGCTTGGCTGTTTTGTCACAGTCATCATCACGCATTGTTTGCCATTGAGCGATGCTGTACCCATGTTAGGAGCATGGTTGCCAACCTTTACTATCGCTATATCGCCAATGGTGATAGCGGTGTTGCCCGAACCTTTCACCAATGCTTTCTTTAGTGCCTCTATATTATTTGTGGCACTTACACCACGCACAATATATTCGTTACCATATTCATATAGCACACCACCCGAAGTGTTGCGGTTCATATCTTGCATGGCTGCATTAACATCGTTGAGGCCTACTCCATAATGCTTCATGCGCAATGGGTCGAGCAATATCTGGTATTCCTTCACATCGCCACCCAATACCGATACCTGAGCCACACCACCTGTGGCAAGCAAGCGTGGACGAATGGTCCAGTCGGCAAGTGTACGCAGGTCGCGGAGAGAAGTGGTATCAGAGGTTACTGCCACAAACATCAGCTCGCCAAGTATCGACGACTGTGGACCGAGAGTTGGTGCACCTACAGTCTTTGGCAGTTGATCTTTTATGGCTGTTATCTTTTCTGATACTATCTGGCGTGCACGATAAATATCTGTACCCCAATTGAATTCCACCCAAACGATAGAAAAACCTGTTGTCGACGATGAACGCACACGACGCACATCGGTAGCTCCATTTACCGCAGTTTCTACAGGAAAGGTGACGAGTTGTTCTACCTCTTCTGGTGCCATACCATTAGCCTCGGTCATCACTACTACCGTAGGGGCATTGAGATCGGGGAATACATCTACATCCATGTGTTTGGCAGTGTAGATGCCAACCATCATAAGCAATACAGCAGATATGAGTATCACCAGACGGTTGTGGAGCGAAAAACTAATTATCTTGTTCAACATATCGCCCTATGTTTAGTGGTTGTGGGTATGTTCTGGAATAGCTTTCGAAGCAGAAGCCAACTTCACGGTATATGCACCATGGCTCACCACCTTCTCGCCCGCCTTAAGTCCGCTCACTATCTCTATACGCTTTCCGTTAGAAGCTCCTGTAGACACTTCGCGCTTAATATATGCGTCATGTTCTATCTGTACATACACGAATTTTGCTCCCTGCTCTTCGGTCAGAGCCTCTACAGGTACAGAGATGATGTTGGCTTGCTCCTTAGAGAGCAACCACACCTCAGCATAGGCGCCAGATATGATGTCGCCGATGTTGTCGAATTCGAAGTTTACAGGTACAAACGAAGAACCAGCAGCAACGCTTCTGCCATACGAGAGCAAGCGACCGTGCATATTGTCGAGACTATATACTCTGTCGCTACCTGCCATGCGGAAGTTGGCGCTACCGATGGTTGCCAATGATTGAGCGTGATGGCAAGGTACGTCGGCACGCAACTGCAGCTTGCGGCTATTGGTGACAACGGCTATAGGTTGACCTACGGCAACATATTCGCCTTGAGCTACCAAGAGAGTCTTGATATATCCACTCATAGGTGACGATACTGATATGCCTGCTGCTGTAGAGTTCTTTGCTTGTGCCTCGTATGCCACACTGGCTGTCTCGTATTGCATCTTTATCTGTCCAAACTCCTTTTGCGATATTATCTTGTCGCCAACGAGAGCTTTAGCACGCTCATATTCGCTTTTTGCAACTTTGTATGCAGCCTTGGCTTTAGCCATTGGGTCGCCATCCTGTATGTTCTTAGCAGATACAGACGCAATGGTCTGACCAGCCTTTACGGCAGTACCTTCAGTTATCGAAGCATTAGCATACTTTACAATACCATTAGATGTGGCAGCGATAGTTTGCTCATCACCTTGGCTTGCAACAATCTGTCCGCTCACCAATATAGCAGCTCTGAATGGTGCTGCAGCAACAGTCTCGATGGTTATGCCAGCCTCTTTAGCTTGCTTTTCGTTAATTACTATTTCTCCTTCGTGTTCATGCTCGTGGCCATGTTCGCCTTCAGCATGTTCTTCACCTTCTTTGTGGTCGTCATGATTATGACTGCCGCAGCTTGCAAATGCAAACGCAGCAATCATCATGAGCAACATATAAAGTTTGTTCATGATTTAAAAAATAAATGACTTTACTGTTTTTTTTATTTAGCCTTTTTAAGCTATTTACCTTTCAAAGGTCTTTTTACTTTTTTACCTTTCAAAGGTCTTTCTTACCTTTAAAAAGCTGGAGGCGCACGGAGGCTTCTATAGCTATATAAACCAATAGATTTATAAAATGAAGTCTTTTTAGTTTCGGCTTTACAAGTGTTGATAGCCATGTCGCCGAAGACAAGGCTACCTATGATATTTGCAAATATAAGTACGTGCTTAACAGCAATATTACTGTCAGTAGAATGATGTTGGGATATGAAGAAATCGCTCTCTGCAACACAGGTGGTATTGTCGCAATGATGATGAGAATGAGCTTCGTTAGCGCAATGGTTGTGGTTGCAATATTCTATAGTGGTGCATATCTCCCCATCGTGATGATGGTGAGGTATTGCTGGCAACAATAGCAATAATATTACTACTGGCAACACAAGCATCGCTATTAGGTTTCTGTTCTTCATATCCTTAATTCCGCAACACTTTGATTTAACT
>HF994001.1:0-648 GCA_000436915.1 Prevotella sp. CAG:1092
TGCTCGCCAAGCTCGTTGCCCGCGGCATCTTTGGCGGCATACGCATCGACGACCACACATTGATGATAGCCGTTACCGAGAAACGTACTAAGGAAGAAATTGACCAACTAATAAGCATCTGCCATGAATAACAAGATATACGACAAACTGATTTTCGAACTGTCTAAGGAAGGAAGATGTGCTTATTCTCTTCCTCAAAACGGTTTCCAGCATTATGATATTCCTGCAGCTCTCCGCCGTGCCCACAAGGCTGAATTGCCTGAGGTCGACGAGCTCACCGTGGTTCGCCACTACACCAATCATAGCGGCAACAACTTTGGCGTAGAAAATGGTTTCTACCCTCTTGGCAGCTGCACCATGAAGTATAACCCCAAGATTAACGAAGAGGTGGCCAATATGCCTGGCTTCACCAATCTCCACCCTCTGCAGCCTGCCGACACCGTAAAGGGCGCCACAGCCGTCCACGACACTCTGCGCCATTGCCTGTCAGCCCTCACCGGTCTCCACGATTTCACCCTCAAGCCTTGTGCTGGCGCTCATGGCGAGCTCACGGGCTTGATGATTATCCGTGCCTACCACGAGGCTAATGGCGAAACCAAGCGCACCAAGGTCATCGTGCCCGACTCTGCTCATGGCACCAACCCTGCC
>HF994001.1:655-1592 GCA_000436915.1 Prevotella sp. CAG:1092
CATGGCACCAACCCTGCCTCTGCCGCCGTTTGCGGATTAGAGATTGTCGAGGTCAAGAGCACCGCCAATGGCATGGTGGATGTCGACGACCTCAAGGGCTTGCTCGACGACAGCGTGGCTGCCATGATGATGACCAACCCAAACACCCTCGGACTCTTCGAGCGCGAGATACCGGAGATTGCCAAGCTCGTCCACGATTGTGGCGCACTCATGTACTACGATGGCGCCAACCTCAACCCTATGCTTGGAGTATGTCGTCCGGGCGATATGGGCTTCGATGTCATGCACATCAATCTCCACAAAACCTTCTCCACCCCTCATGGCGGAGGCGGTCCTGGTAGTGGTCCTGTTGGCGTTCGCCAAGGTCTCGAGGCTTTCTTCCCACAGGTCAACCCTTATCATGGCAACTTTGGCGTAGAGCTTCGTGCCCTCACCTACATCCTAACCCTCGGTCGCGAGAATATCAAGATGGTAGGTCCATTAGCCACTCTCAATGCCAACTACATCAAGGAGTGTCTCAAGGATGTCTACGAGCTTCCTATCCCTGGCTTGTGCATGCACGAGTTTGTCTTCAACGGTCTTAAAGACAAGTCTACCGGTGTCACCACCATGGACGTAGCCAAGCGCCTTCTCGACTATGGCTACCATGCTCCAACCATCTATTTCCCATTGCTCTTCCACGAGGCTATGATGATTGAGCCAACCGAAAACGAGAGCAAGGAAACCATCGACGGCTTCATCCAGGTGATGCGCACCATCGCCACCGAGGCTGCCGAAAATCCTGACCTCGTGAAGTCGGCACCAAGCAATGCTCCTATCACTCGCATCGACGATGTGCAGGCAGCCAAGAACCCTATCCTCACCTATAAGCAACTCTCACAGCAATAGCATGAAGACAGATATCATTATCATAGGCAGCGGTCCTGGCGGTTATCGT
>HF994002.1:0-2095 GCA_000436915.1 Prevotella sp. CAG:1092
TCATTGAGATTGCTTGCGGATTTTAGGTTATTTCTAATGTGATAGTGCAAAGATAGTACAAACAGCTGAGATATGAAAGTAAAAAGCTACCGCCTTTTACTTTTCATATTCTCAATGCTTTCTTTTTAGGCATATGGCTCCAACGCCAACTGAGATGGAGCATCAGATAGGAAGGGATGCTCTTGCGCCAACTCTCTATACGGCATTGACTGTTGAGTGTGTACTCCGTGCTATTAAGCTGATGGAATATATCGAAGGCTTCGAGGCGGGCTGTGAGCGATTCTTTTAAGAAAGAACGTGAGAGGGAGGCATTGCAGACAAAATCGTCGGTATTCATCGTAGAGCTGTAGTAGCCACGGCGACTATACATTTTGGCGTCGGTTGCCAGTTGTAGCTTCCACGGCAAGCGGCAGTTGAGGGCAAAGCCGTAGTTGTACTCAAAGATGTTGAGTGTGGTGAAGTTCGCACGGTCGCTTGTGCTATGGCGATGGGCGAAATCGCCTGTGGCTGATAGGTCGAAGCGATTTATGCGATAGGTGAAGCGAAGATTCTCTGTATTGTAGATGGTGTGTGCTGTGGAGCGGGGAGCGCTTTTCAGTATGGTTTTTGGCGACAGATTGTTTGGCTCTGAGTATTGCACCACATCGAAATCGTTGTTTTCCTCATAGCTGATGCGCGAATGGGCATCGAGTGTGAGTCGCTTCTTTGCGTCGAGCGTGCGGTTGAAGTGGGCCTCCTGGTTGAGGTTCCACGACGGCCTACTCACGTTGTCGAGCATCTGCGTGAAGGCTCCCGTTGTGGTGTTGTAGCCCTGGCGCAGGCCCATCTTGTTGAGGGTGATGGAGGCGCGGCCGTTAAAGAATGTGTTGCGACCAGGCTTTTTCACTTCGTAGTCAACAAAGCATGGGTCGTAGTCGGGATGCGTCACTTTGATGATGTACTGTTGTGGCTTGCGAGGAATTGAGAAGCAGTAGTTGGCATCGGTGCCATAGTAGCCGCCTGTATAATAGCCACAGGTTACAGAGTCGACAATGGTACTGTCGGCAAGCATCAGTGTGGCTTTCGCACCACTAATGGCGTGGTGGGTGACGTGGTCATATACATGTCCCCAGAGGTCGATCTTCCGTTTTTGGGCAGACACAGTGAGGGCTGTACTGACCATTATGGCCAGTAGAAATAGTTTTTGTTTCATAAGATGTTAGGTGTAGATTACTTTTTCGACTTAAACCAATCGTGGCTATAGTGTGGAATGCAAATCTGGTAAGGATTTAAACCATTGGCACGAACCACGACAAGCTGACCATCGGGATAATAATAGACGATTAGACCATGAAGGCGTAATAACATATCGCGCCACGACAATATGAGGAACTTGCAGTCTTGATCATCTGTCGTTATGGGTTGTGCATTATCTTTGCAAGCATCCAACAACTGCTGACGCAAAGCTGCATGGTCTTTTTTAGAATAGTGGGTGCGTAAGACTGTGGCGTGAGTTGGGCAACTGCCGTTAATTCCATCCCACCAGACATGACCTTCTTTGTCGTTGCTATAAAATGTAGTGTCAATAACTTCCGTACCTTTTCTCTTCTGAATTGCAGTCAGTAAGGAGTCTATCTGTTTTTCGAATTCTCCAGAGGCAAAAGGGAGTCCTTGGCGAGTAGGCTGTTTCCCCTGCAGATGTTCTATGAGTTCTTTCGTATTTGGAATCACGGCGCATTGCTCCCACTTTGGTACTTTTACACGTATTACACAAAGACAATTCTGGTAATAGACTACATGAAAGAAGCAGAAAGAACCTCCTGTGCGGAAAGTGGCTGTTACATAGTTCGACCACGCCATTCCATTCTCATAGTTTTGCGTGTTGTATAGAGTGAAATTGCGATTGCCCATTAGAGAATAAAACACTCTTGACCAAGCAAAGAACTCTGTCTTTTCTACGTTTGGTAGTAGCACGATGTGGGCTGGTGTACGGCTATCCGCTCCTTTTTTACCCATCCACCAATCGGGTTTTCCGCCCTCTTGGTATTGGAACACAGTATCTATTATTGAGACATTACTGTGCAGTTCCATCTTACGAAGCTTTTCGAAGATTGGC
>HF994002.1:2152-4450 GCA_000436915.1 Prevotella sp. CAG:1092
CGTAGTCGAAGTGGATGTTTTGATTGCGCGAGTTGTCTGTGGCAATATTTATGCTCTGCGGACTATTAACACCATACTTGAAACTCATGTTGGTGCGATCATAGTCCATAAGGAAAAAGGAAGAGGTGTCGCCTTTCTCAGGATGTAGGCGCATGGCTATGCGTCCCTTGAACAGCTCATCAGCCTGCTCGTCGGTCATCATGCGCTTGTGAGGCAGCTGTTTCAACATGGGTTGAATGCTGTCTAAGAGTGTTGCCGTGGCACGCATAGGCTTGTTGTCGACACCGTAATGGCTCCACATTGAGCGGTTGCGGCCGCATATAGCATCAGTCACATATCCCCACGCACAATGCTTATTTAGATATGCAGCAATGTTTTCCACTGTCTTGTCAGTTTTACTTTGTGCCGCCATGCAAAATGGAATGACGATGCAAAGAATAAGAATAAGTTGTCGTTTCATACCCATTGTTGTTTTTACATGTTTTCAAATTCATTTACCATAGCCATCATTTCATCCTCCATCGTCTGCAATTCGCTATCTATACAGATATCTTTCTGCAATTCTTGGGTTTCTGAAGGTATTTGCTCTTCTATAGTTTTCTTTGCTACTACAGGTCTATTGATCTTTCTTATCCGCTTTTCCGTATTGTTAGAGTGAGAAACTTGTGCCATCTGAGCGCAAGTTTCTGCTTGAGGCTCAGGTTGCGTAGTAATGGTTTTAGGGGTTGGACTTACTGCAACTGTAATAGGTTTGGTTGGTTCGATGCTACTTTCTTCTTTGTTCATGAATAGCATGCCCGTTCCCATTACCATAACGACTACAGCCGCAGCAGCACTCCATCTTAGCATCATGTTTTTGTGAAGTGGTACAAGCTTAGGCTTGTGTGCTACAGACTTAGGCTTACCTTGTCTAAGACCCCTGAACAGAATGGAGAAGTTTCGCCATTCTGCAGGGATATCCATATGCGTGCAGAAATAATCTGCAAGCAGGGCTTCCTCGTCTTGCGTTGTCTCTGCAGCCATGTAGCTGTCGAGCAACTTCTGTATGTATTCTTTCTCCATATTCATGATATTCTATTTATTATTTGAAGTAATTTTGCGCGGGCTTTAAACATCAGACCTCGACAGGACGATTCTGTAGTTCCAAGCACCAGGGCAATCTCAGCAAAACTCATCTTTTCGTATTCTCGCATCTCTAAAATCTTTCGCCAGTTGTAAGGTAACTGACTAATGGCGCGATGAACGATGTCGCCCGTTTCTTTGTCTTCCACATATTGATGAGGGGTGAATGGCTCGGGAATGTCGGATATGTCGAACGAGTCGTCATCGTCTTTCTCCTTGCGATGGAAGATTCGCATAATGGGATGTCGGCGCCGCTGGCGTAAAACGTTCAGCGAAAGGTTCTTTGCCATCACGTTTGCCAAGTGTTTCACCTTCTCTGTATCATCGTGCAATTCTTCATGCCTTTCCCATAGTTTCATCAGTACCTCTCCTGCCACATCCTCCGCAGCGTCATGGTCGTCAAGTAGCGTCAATGCCTTTGCTATGACTATCTGCCGTAGCTCTGCAACCAACGATATGTATTTTTGACGTTCCATACTTATATTACACCACACCTACTTGAAACGCTACGCTATAATCAACATTTTTTTCATTTTTTCTATGTGCGTTTCGCTAAGGTTTCGAAAAAAGGTCGCTTGAAACCTTTCAAACGACCTTATATATTATAGTTTTTACTTATTATTAAAAGTCTACCACGTTTTCGCCCAACCAACTTGTGCCGGCAGTTATATTGAAAACGAAGTCTTTAGATGCATCTGGTGGCGCTACCGTCTCAAATAGTTTGCCACGATAGTGTGTTATTTAGAGTCTTGCCATCAGGGTGAGGGAAGGTGTAAATTTCATAAATCTTTGTTCCTGTCTTTATGTCGCGCAGTTCTGCTTGTTTACTGTTTACACAGCCATATCCTGTTACTGTCGCACAAAAGTTACAACTAATAATTGAATATATCCCGATTTGTTGAGAGTTTTTTCTCTTTGTCCTGTAAAAACTCCTTTTCTTGAATATTGATTGATGATATTGGCAGATGATATTGATAGATAATAATGAAAAAAAACATCCGTTTAGATACTTTTTTTAACCGCATAAACCTGTTGTGTGTACATTTCTGCTGTTTTTGGTGCAAACAGCATTTGTTAGCATAAAATCAATTTCTTATATTTGCAATGTCTTTTAGTAATAATAATGCAAAAAGTAATCTGCTTGTATAACCTCAAATCCGCAAGCAATCTCAATGG
>HF994003.1:0-16931 GCA_000436915.1 Prevotella sp. CAG:1092
CCTTGGAGCGATGTCTCGTTCCATCACCTAGTGACGGAATAAAGCCAGTAATCTACTGTACTTCGATTAGGCAGCGAGAGCGTAATTGTTTTCGCCAATTAAATTTTATGTCCACTATGATTATGGAGATAGCCGACGAGTCTCCGCGTGCTTACGTACCATTTCATCTCGCCGTCAAATCCATGTCAACCCCAAGACTACGTAGATACTTGGATGCAAAGATATCCATTTCGCCACAAATCACCAAATAATTTAGCGTTTATTTGAAGTATCTGTGTTTTTTTTCTTACTTTTGCAACCACTAACACACCTAATAACCACTTAGTTAACTATAAAAGAGATTAAACCATAAACAATATGAAACAATTTCAACTTATTATCACTACCATGCTCTTCATGGCAGGACTCACTAACTATAGTCATGCTAAGAGCGAGTGGATTGACATTACTGAAGAGCGATTGGTAAACCCAGGGTTCGATGGCAACAGCAACAAAGGATGGACGTATGTTTCGAATGCAGGCTCGCAAGCTGTAAGATGCGAGTCGATGGAATTTTGGAACGGAACTTTCGATATATATCAAACTATATCATCGCTGCCCGCAGGACATTATAGGATGTCGGTACAATCGTATTATCGTTGTCAAGACAATAACAACGGTTATCCAAAATATACCGCTGGAACGGAAGATATTACCGCCTATATGTATGCAGGCAATACAAAGCAGAAACTGAAAAGCATCTATTCTTTCTATTTTACAGAAGTTCCTATGGATGGCACATGGAGTACATGGATTAACGGACAAATGGTATTTTTCCCTAACACCATGGAAACTGCCACAAAGGCTTTTAGCGATGGAGCTTATCAAAACGCTATGGAATTCGACCATAATGGCGGTGACTTAAGATTAGGCTTGATAAACGAAGTGTTCACACAAAACAACTGGTGCATATTCGATAATTTCAAACTTGAGATATATGGTGAAGTTGTCGACATAGAAAAGATTGAGCTGAATGCTTTAAACAAAGAAATGATAGTGGGCGAAACCACAAAGCTCAATGCTACAGTTTTGCCTACTAACGCCACTTACAATAAACTGATATGGGAGAGTAGTAACAATGATGTGGCTACTGTTGATGCCAACGGAAATGTATCTGCTCGTGGCGAAGGTACTGCTATTATCTATGCCAAGAGTAAAAAGAATACTAATATAAAAGCATCATGTACTATAAGCGTTAAAGACAACCAAGCTAAGGCTGGCGAACTCGTGATAAACGAGATTATGGCATCAAATGTTGACGAATTTGTGAGTCCAGCTTTCCAGTTTGATGGTTGGATAGAACTCTACAACCCTACCGACAATGCGGTGGGACTAAACAATTTATGGTTTAGCGATGATGCTACTAACAAAAAGAAATGGAGAGCACCTATAGATATGGGCACCATTGCTGCCAAAGGCTATAAGGTGGTATGGATGGATAGCAACAAACTATGTCACACCAACGTAAACTTGAAACTAAAAGTTGATGGCGGACAATTATTCATCAGCGACAATAATGGCAATATAGTATGCGAAGCTTCATATCCCGAAAGTATGGAGCGTATATCATATGCCCGCACTACGGATGGTGGAGAAGATTGGGCAAATACAGACACTCCAACACCTGGCAAGGCTAATACCACGGCAACTTTTGGCACAGCACAGTTGGAAGCACCAATAGTGAAAGAGGGATCTACGATATTCAAATCAAGCATGACGGTAAATGTAGAGATTCCTTTAGGATGCACTCTGAGATATACTACTGATGGAACATTGCCAACAATGGAAAACGGACGTACCAACAACTTAGGACGATTCACAGTTAAAGAAACAACAAACTACAGATTCCGTCTATATAAAAAAGGTATGATGGCAAGCCGTGTAACTTCACGCTCGTATATCAAGTGGGACAAAGACTATAAATTGCCAGTATTGGCTGTTGTCACCGACCCTAAATTCCTTTATGACGACTCATTGGGAGTATATGTGCAGGGTGTAAATGGTATACCTGGCAATGGAAAAAAGGAGCCTTGCAACTGGAATATGGACTGGGAACGCCCTGTAAACATGTCGTATATCAACGAGCAAGGCGATATGGTTTTCAATCAGGATGTAAATCTTGAGATGTGTGGAGGATGGAGTCGTGCATGGTCTCCCCACTCTTTCAAACTCAAGGGCGAAAAGGAATTTGGCGGGAATAAGAACCTCAACTATCCATTCTTCTCTGCAAAACCTTATATCAGAAATCGCACTTTGCAGATTCGTAATGGTGGTAACGACAACAATTGTCGTATCAAAGATGCTGCATTCGCTACAATAATGCAGACAGCAGGTTTCGATATCGACTTGCAGAGCTATCAGCCTGTTCATGAGTTTATCAACGGACAGTATATTGGTGTGCTCAACGTACGCGAACCAAACAATAAGCATTACGCCTATGCCAACTATGGCTATGACAATGAGATGATAGAGCAGTTTGAGATGGGACCTGATAGTGGATATGTGCAGAAGGAAGGAACTGGCGAATGCTATCAGAGATTGTATAATCTGTCGGCAGATGCTGCTAAAGCTAATACCTACGAGGAGATAAAACAGATGTTGGATATCGACGAATATACCAATTATATGGCGGCATTGATGTATACAGGCTGTACAGACTGGCCTCAGAATAATATAAAAGGATTCACACTAAAGGAGGGAGGAAAGTTCCGCTTCGTTTCGTTCGACCTCGACTTTGCCTTCAATACCAACGATCCATTCAACACCTTCGAATGGAAGCAAAATTATACTTTCGACGAACTGTATAATGGTTTGCCACGTGTACAGCAAGAGATTAAGTTTGTTACCATATTCCTCAATATGCTTAACAATCAGGATTTCCGCAAGAAATTCATTGACACATACTGTTTGATGGGTGGTAGCGTGTTTGAACCACAACGTTGCAACGAAATCATAGACAGTTTGGTAACAAAGGTGCAACCTGAAATGGCTTTCAAGGGCGAAAGTCCCAACAATTCTGCTAATAGCATGAAGGGAAGCCTCAATGACAGACTTGCTACAATGATAAATGCTTTAAAGAGCTATTGGCGAATGAAGCTTACCGAAGCAACACCGGTGGATGGCATATTAGCAAGCGACACCAAGGGTGCAAGAATAGAAATCAACGGAATTGATGTACCTACGGGCAAATTTAACGGCAAGCTATTTGCTCCTGTCACTATCAAGGCTGTGGCTCCGGCAGGATATAAGTTCGCAGGATGGAGAAGCGCTACTGAAACTGGATCTACTATATTAGCACAATATAGCAACTGGAAATATTACGACAAGGGAAGTCTCGACAAAACCAATTGGACAACATCACAATACAACGACAACAATTGGCAACAAGGCAAAGCACCTTTGGGATATGGCAAAGACGGACTAAGCACCACCATATCATATGGAAACAACAGCCGGGACAAATATACTACTTACTATTTCCGACAGACCATAAACCTAACCAAAGCACCTAAAGCAGATAGCAAGGTTTATATGAATATCGTAGTCGACGATGGCTGCATCATATATGTAAATGGAAAGGAAGCTTACAGATATAACATGCCACAGGGCAATGTCAATTTCAACACAGTAAGTTCTACATATGCACCAGGCAACCCAGACCATGCCACCATCAGCTTTGATGCGTCGCTACTTAAAAAAGATAGCAACTTAATAGCTGTAGAAGTACACAACAACAGCATTACAAGTTCTGACATATATTGGGATGCCCAGATGGTTGCAACAATAGGCGAAGGCAATGACAATAGCAACTATAAATATGTTGAACCATCGATAGAAATGCCATCAAGTAGCTTTAACCTCGTGGCATGCTACGAGAAGACGGATAAGCAGATTGAAGAAGGATATACTCCTGTAAGAGTCAACGAGATAAGTGCAGCTAATGATATCTATGTAAATGAATATGGCAAAAAAGCCGACTGGGTGGAACTATACAACACTACCGACGAGGATATCAACGTGGAGGGAATGTATCTGAGCAACGATGCTAACAACCTAAAGCTCTGCACGCTTGATAAGGGAGAAAGCAATGCCAACACCATTATTCCTGCAAAAGGATATATGGTGGTATGGTGCGACAAACAACCTTCAAGCATCGACCTTCACACCTCGTTCAAGCTCAGCGCTGGCGGAGGTGTAGTAGCTCTAACTTCTGCCGACGAATCATGGACAGATTCGATATGCTACCCAGCCCACGACGGCTACCAATCTATAGGTCGCTATGTAGATGGTGCACAATCGATATACTTGTTCCACACTCCAACTATCGGCAAAGCTAACCGCATGAGCGAATATACACAAAAGATTGCAGAACAAACATCAGGTGTAACAAACCTCGTTGCCCTTAATACAAACAACATAACTATACGCATGGCAGCAGGAGCACTTGTTGTAAGAACTAAAGCTCGCGAGGCAAGAATTGAGATATACACCATAAGCGGACAAAAGGTTACCGAGGCAAATATGAGCATAAACAATGGCTACGGTATGCTTTCTGCATCGCAACTATACCATGGATGCTTCATTGCAAAAGCTACAGATAGTAATGGCAAGGTGGCAACCTGCAAGTTTACAAAATAACGACATAAACATTTAACAATTACATTATAATTAAGCAACCTCTTCTTTTGTTTTACGAAGAGGTTGCTTCTTATTTATGCGCTAGCAAACACTTTTTTCAATAAAAAATGCGTAACTTTGCAACATTTTAAGGAAAAACGAGTTTATACTAATATAATATTAAGGTATATATCTAAAACAAAGATGAAAAAGTCGATAATAATATCAGCATTGTTTGCACTATTCTCGCTATCTGCATTCGCCCAGTCAACGATGACCGACGACCAGGTGATGCAGTTTATCGTTAAAGAGCATGAAGACGGTTCGTCACAATCACAGATCGTAACCAAGCTCATGCAACGCGGTGTAGACATACAGCAGATACGCCGAGTGAGAAGCAAATACGAGCGCGAGATGAAACAAGATGGTCTTGGCGTTTCGAAGCAGAATGCAGAACAAAGCAATAGCCGATTGAGAAAAAACAACGGCAAGACTAAAGATGACCTCACAGACAACAAAACAAAAACTCCTATCTCCGATAAGGCTACTGCCACTACTAAGCGCGTGCAGAACCTTCCAAAATGGCAAAAGGAATACGACGAAACAAGCGATGAGTTCACAGCTATGCAGGGTGAACTCAACGGAATATTGCCTGTAGATACAGCAGAATGGATAAACCAACTGTTGCAGGAGAAAGAAAAGGAGAGAAAGAAAGTGTTTGGTCGCGACATCTTCAACAACAAAGAATTGTCGTTTGAGCCAAATATGAATATCGCTACACCTCAGAACTATCGTCTCGGTCCTGGCGACGCAGTATTTGTAGATATATATGGTGCTTCACAAAAATCTGTTGAAGCAACAGTATCTCCTGATGGCGATATCAACATCGAAGGCTTCGGACCTGTACAGGTGAGTGGACTCACCGTGGCTCAAGCTAACGCAAAACTTCGCTCCACTCTGGGTGCGCGCTATAGCAGCAGCAAGATAAAGCTCAGCGTGGGTCAGACAAAGACTATCATGGTTAACGTGATGGGCGAGGTAACAGTACCTGGCACATACACCCTCTCAGCCTTTGCAACAGTATTCCATGCCCTATACATGGCTGGCGGAACCAACGACCTTGGTACTCTGCGTAATATTAAGGTATATAGACACAACAAGCTCGTTTCTGTAGTCGACATCTACGACTATATCCTCAATGGTAAGTTGACAGGCAACGTGCGTTTGGCAGACAACGATGTCATCGTGGTTGGACCTTACGATTGCTTGGTTAACATCACCGGTAAGGTTAAGAGACCTATGTTCTACGAAATGAAGCGCAACGAGAGCATGAGCTCGCTGCTGAGATATTCAGGAGGTTTTACAGGCGATGCCTATACAAAATCTGTTAGAGTGGTAAGAAAGACCGGTAAGGAATACTCTGTATTCAACGTCAACGAGTTTGACATGTCGTCATTCCATATTGCCGATGGCGACTCTGTAAGTGTAGACTCTATATTGCCACGATATGAGAACACTGTAGAAATTAAAGGTGCTGTATTCCGCCCTGGTATGTATCAGCTTGGCGAAAATATCAATAGCGTACGCACACTCATTGAGCAGGCTGATGGCATGACCGAGCAGGCTTTCACCAACCGTGGTGTCATGCATAGAATGAAGGCAGACCGCACACTCGAAGTATTGAGCGTAGACCTTGGTGGCATTATGAGTGGCAAGGTTGCCGACATTCCTTTGAGAGAAAACGACGTATTGTTTGTTCCTACACGTCAGGATGCTATGGTAGAACGTACCATCACCATCCATGGCGAGGTGCAATATCCTGGTATATATAAGTATGCTGACAATGAGACCATCGAAGACTTCATTCTTCAGGCTGGTGGACTCACAGAATCTGCTTCTACCACAAAGGTAGATGTGTCACGCCGTGTCAATGATCCAAAGGCAACAGTCAACGACTCTGTAATTGCCAAGACATACAGTTTTGCATTGAAAGATGGCTTCGTTGTTGATGGAGAGCCGGGCTTTGTGCTTATGCCTTACGACGAGGTATATGTAAGAAAGAGCCCAGGATATAGCACACAGCAGAATGTAAGTGCAGAGGGTGAAGTGATGTTTGCAGGTACATACACTCTTAGCCGTCGTAACGCTCGACTCAGCGACCTATTCAGAAGAGCAGGAGGAAGCACCGACCTCGCTTATATCAAGGGAGCCCGACTAATGCGTAAAGCAAACGAAACTGAGAAGGCTCGTATGGAGGCAGTATTGAAAATGCAGCAGGAACAGCAACAGAAGAACCTCTTGCAACTTGCAGCCAGCAGCAATAATGCTTCAGCCATTACTCAGACAGCAAAAGATGCAACTAAGGAAGATTTAAAGAAATTCTCTGTACCAGATGAATATCCTGTAGGTATCGACCTCGCTGAAGCATTAAAGAACCCTGGTTCTGATGCCGACATGATACTTCGTGATGGCGACCGCCTCATCGTGCCTCAATATAATGGTACTGTTAAGATTAATGGTGCTGTGATGTATGCCAACACCGTGGCTTATGAAAAGGGCAAGCGTATATCAAGCTATATCGACGAAGCAGGTGGCTTTGCAGCCGACGCCAACAAGAGCCGTGCATATATCATATATATGAATGGTAAAGTGGCAAAGGTTGGTCATGGTGCCAAGGTACAGCCAGGTTGCGAGATTGTAGTTCCAGCAAAGATGAAGCGTAAGATGAGTGTTGCCGAGACCATGAGCTTGGGTAGCAGCATGTCAAGTATTGCAGCCATGATTGCTACAATTGCCAACTTGAGCAAGTAGGCTTATTCTGAGAATGCAAAAAATCCCCCAACAAAATTACAACACCATGAAATATCCTATCGGTATACAGAGTTTTGAAGACTTAAGGCTCAACAACTATATATATATTGATAAAACAAAATATATTTATAAGTTGGCGAATGAAGGTAAATACTACTTTCTAAGTCGTCCAAGACGATTTGGCAAGAGCTTACTTATATCCACAATAGAGGCTTATTTCCAAGGCAAAAGAGAACTCTTCGACGGACTGGCTATACAGCAAGAGGAAAAAGAATGGAATAGTTATCCCATTTTACACATAGACCTCAATACAGCCAATTTCCGCGAAGAAGACAGCCTTTATACCCTACTCAATGACTATCTATGCCAATGGGAAAGCGTATATGGCACAAGAGAATCGGAAACGACTCTCGCTTTGCGCTTCAAAGGCATTGTAGCAAGAATAGCACAAAAAGAAGGTAAGGGTGTTGTAATTCTTATTGATGAATACGACAAGCCAATTCTTCAAACGCTACAACATCCTGAACTACAAGACAAGCATCGCAACATGCAGAAAGCTTTCTACTCTGTGCTAAAGACGCAAGACAAATATATCAAATTTGCCTTTATCACAGGTGTAACAAAGTTTGGAAAGGTTAGCGTGTTTAGCGACTTGAACAACTTGACAGATATATCAATGGACAACCGCTATGTTGCTATCTGCGGTTTGACAGAAGAAGAGCTTGCTTCAAATTTCAAGCAAGGTATCGAAGAGTTGGCTAAAACTTACGGAGATACTATAGAAGAAACTATCGCAAAGCTAAGAGAACGATACGATGGATATCATTTCGAGGAGCACACCATAGGTATATACAATCCATTCAGCGTGCTCAATGCCATGTCAAGAAAACAATACAAAGACTATTGGTTTGAGACAGGAACTCCTACATTCCTCGTAGACTTGCTAAAGATGCACAACTATCGATTACAAAATCTAACCACAGAGCGTGTATCGGGCGATGTCATCAATAGCATAGACTCTATGTCGACAAATCCAATACCTGCGATTTATCAAAGTGGCTATCTCACGATAACTGGCTACGATGAGAGATTCAAGAAATATTTGCTTGGCTTCCCAAACAAAGAAGTAGAAGAAGGATTCATCAATTTCTTGCTACCTCTATATTCTTCAGCAGGAACCGACTCGCCATTCATAGTAGATGAGTTTGTTCATGATGTGGAGACAGGAAAACCAGAGCAATTCATGCAACGTATGAAAGCCTTTTTTGCCGACACAAGCTATCAAGTGGTAGGCAATGCTGAGCTATATTTTCAGAACGTAATGTACTTGGTTTTCAAAATGATGGGATTCTACACGCAGGTTGAACGACCAACAAGCGATGGACGTATAGATGCGATCATCCAAACAGCAGACTATATCTACATCATAGAATGCAAACTCGACGGTTCTGCCGACGAAGCATTGGAACAAATTGCCACCAACCACTACGATGACCCATTCGCTATGGACAAACGTAAGTTGATTAAAATAGGTATCAACTTCAGTAGC
The DNA here is from genome assembly GCA_000436915.1 of Prevotella sp. CAG:1092. Lineage (GTDB taxonomy): Bacteria > Bacteroidota > Bacteroidia > Bacteroidales > Bacteroidaceae > Prevotella. Next base: position 9,017 of record HF994003.1, read on the forward strand.
GAGACACGTGGAGTGGAAAGTTGGAAAACAGAAGAATAAAAGTATCAACAAAAAAAATATTATCTTGAGAATAAATATTGCACTTAAGAGTATATAAATACAAGAGAATTTAAAAATGGAAAATAAAGAAGAAGTTATAAAGCAAATCGATTTGATTGAATTAATCAAAAAGATGCTAAAACATATAAAACTATACACAAAAGTTTGTCTCATAACAGGCATAATAGGTATTATTGTTGCCTTTAGCATTCCAAAAGTTTATAGTTCTAGTGTTGTATTAGCTCCAGAAATGGGAAACAACAATTCTTTTGGAGGTGGACTCTCTTCATTGGCGAGCATGGCTGGTATAGATTTAAACCAAATGGGCGATGTAGATGGGGCATTGTATTTGCAGATTTACCCTTCTATTATATCATCAACAACATTCATCAAGGAACTTGAGAAAATAAAAGTATTACCAAAAGATTCTTTAAAGAAAATCACCTTTAAGGAATATCTTAAAACAGAAAAATCTGCATGGTGGAATTATCCTTCTGCTCTTTTGTCGAAAATGCTAAATGACAAGAAAAAAGAAATTAATAAAGACCACATTATTTCAGAGCTAAACAAATATTCTCTTTCAAAAGAAGAGTGGAAGTATATTGAGAATATACAAGAAAGGATTTCTTGCGACATAGACAAAGAAAATGGATTAATAACATTAACTATTAAAGCTCAAGATCCATTTGTTTGTGCAATCATTGCTGATGAAGGACAAAAATTGCTTCAACAATATATTACGGACTATAGAACTAAAAAAGCTCGTAATGACTTGGACTATTATATTAAATTACGTTCTGATGCAAACAAAGAGTATATAAAAGCTCAAAAAGAATATGCTTCTTTTTCAGATTCAAATTTTGATATCAACTTGCCTTCAATGCAAGAGAAAAGAGATTATTTGGAGAACCAAATGCAGCTAAAATACAATACATATACCCAATTAGCAGACAGAGTAAATGTTGCACAAGCTAAAGTTCAAGAAAGAACACCCGACTTTGTTGTTTTACAGCCAAGCCATGTCCCTTATAGGGCTGAATCCCCTAAAAAATTAATAATAATAATCGTCTATGGTATTCTCGGTTTTATAGGAGCATCCATTTGGATATTCAGAAAGGATATAAAAAATTCATTTAAAGCAACTAATTAGAATGAACCAAACCAGGAGTTCTATCAAAACAATAACAAGGGGAAAAGCTATCAGAAAGAATGTATTTTTTTCGATAGCTTTCAAAGGACTATCTATAATCATATCTTTACTGTTAGTACCTTTAACACTCCATTACATAGACAAATATAATTATGGAATTTGGATGACTATAAGTTCAATACTTGTATGGATTTATTATTTCGATATTGGTATTGGAAGTGGATTGAGGACAAAATTAGCCGAAGCTATAGCCCAAAACAAAGGACATCTTGCTAAAGGATATATAAGTACAGCATTCTATATTTTAGGTAGTGCCATGCTTGTTCTTGTAGTACTATATGTTTTGCTTTCTGAATTTATCGATTGGAATAACATATTTAACATTTCGCACGACAAATCACCACAATTAAACGAAATCATGTTCATTGTTATAACCATAACAGGAGTGAGTTTCGTTTTAAAACTCATTGTGGCTATTTTTCACGCCTTACAATACTCTTCCATTAATGAATTTTTGAATTTCTTTTCAAATTTTCTTTCATTTCTATTCATATATGTATACACAAAAACAATTCCTAATGGGGATTTAGCTCTCATCGTTTATACTTTTGTGGGCATGCCTATCTTTGTTTATGGCTTAGCAATACTTTTCGTATTTACGAAGAAATTAAAATTTCTCTGCCCTAACTATAAATATGTAAGTAAAACAAATATCAAAGACTTAGTTGGTTTAAGTGGAAACTTCTTTGTGATACAAATTATAAATTTAATATTGTATTCAACAACAAGTTTATTTATCTCTCACTTTTTTACGCCAACTTCTGTAACAGACTATAGTATTTCTTATCGTTATTTTTCAATAGCAATGATTATATTCACAATAATCATCAATCCATATTGGGGAGCGATCACTAATGCTTATGCCAAACAAGATATGAGTTGGATTAAACAGGCAATAAAAAAGCTATTACTTATATGGGGAGGATTAAGTTTATTGGTACTTTTTCTATTACTTTGTTCTAGTTTCGTATACAAAATATGGTTAGGTAAAGATATAAACATACCTATTACTATGGGCATTAGCGTATCTATCTATATAATTATGTTCAATCTTAACAACATATTCGTTTCAATTATAAATGGAATTGGAAAAATTAGATTACAGCTATATGTATCTATTATACAATTGCTTTTATTTTTACCATTAGCCCTAAGTCTATCAAAAATTACTGGAGCTTCAGGAATTATATGGGCAACAAGCATCTTGCTTGCAATTACAACAATTGTACTTGTATGGCAAGTTCTACTATTAATAAAAAAGAGTTCGATAAAAATAATCAATCAATAACTATAAAATGAAAAATAAGCACATTCTTGTAATAGCACCAGCCTCTATCCCTATAACAGGGGCAGAGGCGATTTGCAATGTCAAACTACTTAGGGTACTTTCGGAGAATGGGTACAAAATAGATTTGATTTCTAAAAGAATGAAATACACTCATTATCCAGAGACCAATTTAGCAGAATTAGGATTGAATTTAAATTCTGTTAATACCATAGAAGTTGACAACAAAATAAGCCTTAAGGTTATTTGGCAACACCTATGTTGTCTCTTCATTTTTGGTACAGTATTCAAAGGGGCACATTGGGCATATTGTGTTCTAAAAGTGGCTAAGGAATTATGTAAAAAGAATCAATACGATGCCATTATTACTAAAAATAGTCCGAGCGAATTATTAGGCTACTATTTTAAGAAGAAAAATGGCATTAAATGGATTGCTACATGGAACGATCCATACCCTACAAAAAAATATCCAAAGCCATACGGCAATGGGGTAAACGCCAAACTTTTCATATTAGAAAGGCCTCTTCTTAAGAAGATGGAAGAAGCCGACTATCATATTTTCCCAAATCAAAGAATTCGAGATTATATGAGTAACTACATTAATATTCCTGCTGAAAAAACGAGAATTATACCACATGTAGTAATTCCAAGAGAACATATAGACACGCCACATGAGAATTTAAAAATCGTGCATTTGGGTAATGTTCTTCCGCCAAGAGATGCAACACCATTTCTAAGAGCACTATCAGAGTTTATTAAAAATAAACAAGATGCAAAGATTGAAATCGCATTCATAGGACAAACCCCTCAAAGCATAAAAGACTACATCAAAACAACTCATTTAGAAAAATACGTTAAAGTATTTCCACCTGTAAAATATGAAGAAAGTCAAGAAATTTTAGAAACCTACGACATCCAACTTATTGTAGAAGCACCTTGTGAAGAAGGTATATTCCTACCAACTAAAGTGAGCGACAGTATGCAATTAGGCAAACCTATATTTACAATCAGCCCTTCAGTAGGTGTTTTGAATGACTTGTACAAAAAAGGTCACATTAGTTACTTCTCATCTGTAAAAGACGAAAAAGATATTCTTGCAACACTTGAACAAGTATACAATGATTTTACAAACGGAAAATTAAAAACATTCTCCTTGGAAAAGTCGTATTCACCACAAACGATTTTCCAACAATATGACGAAATAATTTAATCATGGCATTATACTTTTTATCTTTCTGTTCAGCATACGCATTTGTTTTTATCAAGCAGGCAAATAAGTCTGCTTGGTTAAAAACATATTTAGTTTTGCTTTGTCTCTTTCTCTGCTTCGGCTATATGACAGGAACAGATTGGAGAGTATATGAAGATATTTATACACACATCAACTTCAACAACCTCTTTTACAACTATTTTCAAGAACCAGGATATTATATTTATATGCTTCCTTTTAGGTTCTTTAATATTGATTTCTTTGTATTTTTCATATTCACTAAAGTGATATGTTATATCGCAATCGTTAGCAAGTTGTTGACATATTGTGAGAAATATAAATACATCGGATTAATGTATTTTATACCTTGCTATGGATTCTATTTATTCATAGACAACCCTATGCGTAACCTAATAGCAGTAAGTATTATTTTATATGCAGTTAAGTACCTGTTGGAAAGAAAACCTATACAGTATTTTTCAATCGTCATAATAGCGATGACGTTTCATACGTCAGCATGTATTATGATACCTGCATATTTCTATATGCATAAAGCCTTAAGTACTAAAAAGATTATCATTCTTTATATTGCCATTAATGTGGTATTTGCAAATAGAACCATACTTGCACTTATAATCAGCAATATCTTTGGCTCAATTCCGTACATTGCAGGAAAAATCAACTCCTATATAGAATCATCAAATAGTGAAGGAGCAGGAAGAGTTATATCATTAGGATTCATTATATTTTTCACATTCTTTGTCCTATTATGCTTCTATAAAAACCAAATTTACAAGATAAAAAATGGGAAATTAATTTGGAATGGTGCTATCACCTTTCTGCTTCTATATAGATTAGCAACAACTATTGAAGTTTTTATGAGATTTCAACTTTTCTATATGATATTCTTCGTTGCAGGAATAAGTTATCTAACCCATTTTTTTACAGAACAATCAAAAAAAATATATATATCATATCTATTAGTTTTAGCAATAATTGGATATAGTCGTATTTTTTCTACATATCGCTACATACCATACACAAATTATTTAACTTATGCACTCAAAGGAGAATTTCCATCATATTCTTATAGGAGTGCCTATAATCACAACAATAGTCCTTATAAAATAACAAACAAAAAAAATAATGAATAATCTAGTTTCATATATTGCTCAATCTTGGAAAAATAAAGTATATAGAAAACAGTATTTGATTATGCTGGCATTATACCTCTTGATGTTTATCAACGAGGCGTATATGCATTATGAGGTATATGTTTCCAATTACACTCCATTTGTATGCGGAAGGGCATTCTACTATTGGGTGATGGATATCATAATCATTCTACTATTTTTTTACACCGTTACTTTGGGAAGACGCAAGTTGGCATTTACCCTGTCATACGGCTTTATAAATATCTTTGTATTAGCCAATATTGGCTACTCTAGATTTTTTAATCAATACTTCAATTTTGATGTATTGGGCGAATCGTCAAATTTCCAAGGTACATGGTGGATTACATATCTACCTCAAGCCTTTAGATGGAGCGACATATTACTCCTCTTGACTACTTTATTATTTATTTGTGGATTACGAATACTAAAAGATAAAAACTCTTACAAAAATATATTCGTAGTATTTCTAATTTATACTTTTTGCTATACATGCTATATTGGAAGCCGAGTAATCACTTGGCGTTCTGTGGATGACATAAAAATTTGGCTCACGACTAACTATGGCGAAGAACTTTACCATAAATACAAGTTTAACCAGGAGTATGCCGTTGTTCATAAAGGTATCGTAATCACACAGATTTATTGTAACTTAAGATGGAGGTCGCATAAACAAAAGTTAAGTACATCAGACTTACAAAACATAAAATTATATATAGAAGACTCTAACAAAAAACTCTCAAAGTTGTCAGATTCATGCATTGTTAAAGGTAAACCAAATATTGTCTTTATCATGGTTGAATCATATATGGCTGCAGCCTCTAAAACAAAGATAAATGGCAAAGAAGTCATGCCAAACATCAATTCTTTGATGAGAGAAAACAACTGTTATGTAAATCTTTCAGTAACATCAAACAGAGGTTCTGGAGTGTCTAGTGATGCCCAAATTTCATATTTTACAGGTTTGTTACCATTAAAAAATGAGATTGCAGTAACAAGTATCATTAAAAATGAAGTAATAGCTTTCCCTAAATTACTACATGAACAAAAAGAATATCATACTTACATCACATTACCAACTGGAAAGAATTTCTGGCATCAAGAAGAAGCAAACGAGAAATATGGCATAGACAATGTCATTGAGTTTGGCAATAAGGCAAACGATTTCTTTTGCCAAGATGAAGAACTCTTCAAAAAAATGGAACAAGTTACACATTCTCTAAAAGAACCATACTTGAATATAATATTAACTCTTAGCATGCACGGAGGATATGATAACGATTTTTTGAAAGAACAGGGGTATAAATCACCATTCCAATACCCTAAGTCATATCCTATAACATTCCGTTACTACTTAGATAAATGTTACTATACGGATGCCCAAATAGGAAAATATATTAATTATTTAAAAAAATCAAAGCAATATAACAATACAATCATTATGATATGCTCTGACCACGAAGTTCCAGAAGCTTCTAAACAAATGGGATGTCCTGAAGATTTACCTTTAATGATAATAAATTCTCATATAGCAAAGGATAAGTTTTATCAAGGGCGAATCAATCAAATAGACTTATACCCTACTTTAATAGATATGTTTGAGTTGAAAACTAAATGGAGGGGAATGGGACATAGTTTGCTACGAGATGATTACAACGATAAAATAACTCCAGAAAAAAGAAACATTTCCAATATGATAATAAATGGAGATTATTTCTCTCTATGTAAATGATATCGACAAATACACAATATTCTAAAGATAGCAGCGTTTTTAATTTAAAAGAATAAAAACAAGAACTATGAAAAAGATAATGTTAGTATTTGGAACTCGCCCAGAAGCCATTAAAATGGCTCCATTGGTTAAAGCGTTCCAAGAAAAGACAGATTATTTTGAAACAACAGTTTGTGTAACTGGGCAACATAGAGAAATGTTGGATCAAGTTCTTCAATTATTCGAAATCAAGCCAGATTTCGACCTTAACATCATGAAACAAGGCCAAGACTTGTACGATATCACTTCACGCGTACTTATTGGTATGCGCGATGTTTTCAAAGAGTATCGTCCAGATATACTCTTTGTACATGGCGACACTACTACAAGTACAGCAGCTGCTCTCGCCGGATTCTATCAGCAAATACCTGTTGCCCACATAGAAGCTGGTCTGAGAACAAATGACATTTATAGTCCATGGCCAGAGGAGATGAACAGACAGATAACAGGACGTATAGCGACATATAATTTCTCGCCAACTCAATTAAGTCGTCAAAACTTGCTCAAAGAGAATGTGGATAATAGTAAAATAACTGTTACTGGCAATACTGTTATCGATGCCCTACATTGGGTTACATCAAAAATCAAAAACGACCAAGAACTAGACAAGAAATTAGCCAAAGAATTAACAACAAAAGGCTATGATTGCTCTCGCTTAAAAGATGGGAAACAAATGGTTTTAATTACAGGACACCGACGTGAGAATTTTGGAGACGGATTCCTCAATATTTGCCATGCTATTCAAGACTTAGCAAAAAAGTATCAAGACGTCGATTTTGTATATCCAATGCACTTAAATCCTAATGTCCGCAAACCCATACACCAAGTTTTTGGTGAAGACTTAAGCAACCCTGGAAACGTATTCTTCATTGAACCATTGGAATACATATCATTTGTATTTCTTATGGAAAAAGCTCATATTGTATTAACTGACAGCGGTGGCATTCAAGAAGAAGCACCAGGACTAGGAAAGCCTGTACTTGTAATGCGTGATACGACAGAACGTCCTGAGGCTGTTGAAGCAGGAACTGTCAAATTAGTAGGTACTAATTATAAAGCTATTATGGATAATGTATCCAAGCTCCTCTCTGATAAAGAAGAATATAACAAAATGAGCAAAGCAAATAATCCATATGGAGATGGACAAGCTTGCAGAAGAATTGTTGAAAAAATATCTAACATTCCAAACATATAATACGAAAGGCATTGGCTTCCTTCATTTATCTTA
>HF994003.1:16986-20281 GCA_000436915.1 Prevotella sp. CAG:1092
AAAATATGAAAATAAGCATCATTATTCCAACGTACAAACCTGGGGATTATATTAAGGACTGCCTTGAAAGTATTAACTATCAAACAATAGACAAGAAATACTTTGAAGTAATCATTGTACTTAATGGAGTAATTGAACCCTATATCGAATACATTAACAATTTAATAAAAGAGTATAATTTTAATTCTATTATTATATCAACAGAAATTGCAGGAGTTTCAAATGCGAGGAATATAGGACTATCAAGAGCACAAGGAGAATACGTATGTTTTATTGATGATGATGATAAAATATCACCATCATATTTAGAAGATTTATATAAAAAGGCTTCTCCAAATAGTATTGTTGCAAGCAATGTCAAAGCATTTTATGACAATAGCGACAAAACAGAAGATGACTACATCAGTATAGCTTATAAAAAGCTAATACACAAGAATACCCCACTATCAGTATTTAAAGGAAGAAAATTTATGAGTTCTTCTTGCTGTAAAATAATAAGTCAAAATATTATACAAAATATCCGTTTTGACACAAACTTAAAAAATGGAGAAGATTCTATATTCATGGCAAAAATTAGCAAAAATGTTAAAAACATAATTCTATCAGACAGTAATGCCATATACTATAGAAGACTAAGGGTAGGATCTGCAAGCAGAACAAAACAAACAATATTACAAAAAAAACACAATGTATACGAGCTACTAAAAAGATACATAAAGATGCTTACAAGTTCTTATAATATACCATTCATCGGAACTCGAATAGTTGCTACACTCATGAAATTCGCAAGAAGATAATCATAATTATCACTCAAACAATACTGCTTCAACAACGAAGTAACAGGTGTAGCAAAACATAATGGTTCGCAATATATGCTACCTATCTATATCATACGTTGCCAAACTAAAAGACCTTGCTTTAAGTGATTAAAACGAAATCATGATATATATTTCAATCTTTCTCTTATTATTTTTTATATAAGAATCTCTTAAAATGGTTATTTCTGCAAATATAACTATTTTATATGGTAATTCCAAATGTAATCAAACTAAAAAACACAAACATATTTGCCATTCCACATTATTATTTGTACCTTTGCACATCGTAAGAAAATCCACAATGACAGAAGGTCTCGTATCGGTGATAATGCCTACCTACAACACTGTTGCTTTTTTAGCAGATAGTATAGAGAGCATTTTGAACCAAACATATACAAATCTTGAATTGTTAATCACTGACGATTGCTCTTCAGATAAGAACACTATCGACCTATTGAACAAATATGCTCAAAAGGACGATCGTGTAAAATTGGCATTTCTAAAAGAGAACCTCGGTCCAGGCGTAGCACGCAACAATGCTATCGAACGTGCTCAAGGACAATATATAGCTTTCTGTGATAGCGATGACCGCTGGATGCCCAACAAACTTGAACTACAGATTGCAGCAATGAAGAATGGAGGCTATACTCTATGTTGTTCCTCATACATAATCTGCGATGAAAATAACAATAATATTGGTATCAACATCTCGCCACAACACATCACATTCTCTATGATGAAACGCGATAATAAAGTGGGATGTCTGACAGCAATTTATGACATACGCGCATTAGGTAGAAAATATTATATGCCTAAAATTCGCAAACGTCAAGATTGGGCACTTTTTCTTGAGATTATAAGCAATTGTCACAATGCCTATGGTATAAAAGAGCCTTTAGCATACTACAGAAAGCGTGTTAATTCGGTATCAAGCAACAAGATTGCTCTAATAAAATACAATATAGCAGTATATCGACAATGCCTACACTTTGGTAAATTCAAGTCTTTGGCTTACTTTGCATTCTGTTTTCTACCATCATACACAGCAAAAGTTATAAAACAAAAGATTGATTCTTTCAAATATCGCATTAATATTCGTACCTTTGTATCTTAAATTTAAAGATACACGTATTTTTTATCGTAATTATACAATATGTTCCTTTATGATGCGTTAATATAATAAAACACATCATAAGGAATGGAACAAACTATTGCAATGTCCATAGTAAGACTAAACGACGAGAAAGGTGACCGACGCTTCATAGAAGACGGCATGAACGAAGTGGAACGCAACACCAAGCGTATCTTCGATTTCGTAGTGGCAGCAACCTGCTTAATAATATTCTCCCCTCTCTTTCTCATCTGCTATATAGCAGTAAGGAAAGAAGATGGCGGTCCAGCTATATTCAAGCAGGAGCGCATAGGAAGGTTTGGCAGACCATTCTATATCTACAAATTCCGTAGCATGAGAGTGGATGCCGAGAAAAATGGTCCAGCCCTTTATCAGCACGAAAGCGATGAGCGCATGACAAAGGTTGGTAAGTTCCTTCGCGAGCATCATCTTGATGAGTTGCCTCAGCTTTGGAATGTCCTTATTGGCGATATGGCTTTCATTGGTCCACGACCTGAGCGAAAGTATTATATAGACAAGATTATGGAGCACGACCCACGCTATCGCTATCTATATCAGATACGCCCAGGTGTAACATCTTATGCCACTCTCTATAATGGCTATACCGACACCATGGAGAAGATGCTTCGCCGTCTTGAGCTCGACCTCTACTATCTTGAGCATCGCTCATGGTGGTTTGACTTCAAGATTCTTGCAAAGACATTTATAAACATTGTGTTTGGAAAGAAATTCTAACACATAAAAAAACAACCTTCATACCTTATAAAACAATAATGGTGTACCACTGGCGCTAAAAGCCTAATGGTACACCATTTTTAGTTTCTTTACTTCTAAGAAATATTTTATTAGGATCTTTTTATTAGAACTTTCTAAACACGAGGAGCAAAGTCTCTGACTTTAGTTGCATCTTGCTACCAGTAAGCTGCATCACCTCAAAAGTTTCACGGAGTTTGCTTATTCCGTAAGGCTGCAAAACAGTTGAATCTTTTACTTCTGGGTCATCCTTTCTACGGTCAGACAAGCGTGCATCAAAAAGCATGAGTTTACCATCACGATGAGAGAACGAGAAGATATATTTGTTTTCGCCAACTTGTGAGCGTTCGCTTACCTCTACAAACATAGACTGGACAGACCAAAAGACAAACTCTTTGCTCATGTCGCACACACCTCCTGTGGCAATAGTATCAACTTTTTCAAGATGCCAAAAGCCATCGAGCTTATCGTTGTCGTGGGTTTCTATCTCGCATGCAGAAAGCGAGAATAGTACAACCATCGACAACAGGATATATCGTATTTTATTTCTTTTCATATTCTTTTTTAGTAGATGACAAAAATTATTTTTGTC
>HF994004.1 GCA_000436915.1 Prevotella sp. CAG:1092
ATCAAAATCCGTCACCTTGCGGAATGATTCCGTCATCATAATATCGGTCAATGTCAGCGAACACTCTCCTATAGTCAGGATAACTGTACTTGCAAGTCTGCTCTCCCTTTGGACCTCCCAAGAAATCAACGTATAAATCATCATCAGAATAACACCTAATCATCTTGCCAATAACAGCCTCTTGGTCATACGTCAAACTTCCACCGACTCGTAAGTTGTTGTCGAGGATGCTTGGATTGCCATCCTCAACAAACTGCCACTTGCTTTCAACTCCATTTACGCTCGTTATGGCATTGTGGTCTCCACCTTGAGGCATTATGACAATCGTACCGTCCTTTAGCACAAAACCATGCGCCCCCTTGTAATATTCGTCAGTCGTGTAAAACATCTTCTTGCAAGCGTCATCAATATTCCCACAACTGTTGGCCATGCCATAAATTATGTCACGTATTCGGTATTCATGATTGCATTGAGGATTGCTGTTGTATTCGCCAACTATCAAATCAATGTAATCTTGAGGAATTCCATCGTAATCCATCATGTCTTGTGTCGTGTCAAGACCTCCCAATGAATTGCCGTCAATGTCATAGCAGTAAATGCTAAAATTCAAATTTTCATACATCCAATCGTTTATCCCTTCCTTGGTGTTATCAACGTCACCATTGGATATGGCATCTTGTAAATCGTCATCGTCATACCAACAACTAAACACGATTTCATCAACATGGTCCCAATCAATTTCTTTACCATATGACTCACACAATATCTTGGACACCGCACGTCCGACAACTTGGTAAAAATCTGATTCAGATAACCTAATTAATCTTCTTCTCATAAAATAAATGATATTTCTTTAATTTTCAACATTAATAACACCATCACTACATGTTACCTTTAGTGCTTGATTTGTGTTAGATTTGCTAAACCATTTTCGCTTTAAAAAAAAATGGATATTTTTTTCCAGAAAAAATTTTGGCAATTATATACTTTTTGACCCCAAATAGAAAAATGGAAGAATCAGAACGATTCGCCCATATGTTTGAGTCTTCTATTGATCTTGTTAAACCTAATAGAGAGTTTGTATTGTGCTATGCTGCTTAATATTGAATTTTTCTTGCAAGTGAACTGTCTGATGTTAAGTAATTCCAAATATCCCTTTCTGTGCCACCAATTTCAGCAGCAAGTCCTTTCATTCTTCCATAACATAAATCATAACCACATGATGCATCTTCACACCATTGTTCGTAGGTTTCCTTACCATCTCTTGTCAAGGCATATATACCATACCCTTCATCTGGTACATCATCAATAGAATCACCATATATAACTTGTGAACGGTCAAAAAGGTCATCACTATCATCTTGTGACCATCCGATTACTCCATATGGATAATAGTCAGCACCTTTATTTTGTGCATAGTCTGCAAAAGGTGTCAGCCTGACGTTGTCGCCTTAAATATTTATCATAATCATTATCATCACCACATTCATAGTCATCAATATCTGATTGTGCTTTTTTATGTGCAGAAATAGCTGTACCTACACTTATCTCATTCAACGCTTTCTTTACAGATTCTTTAATAACTCTGTGTAATTGTGACTCTGTTAATCTAATTCTATTCTTTTTCATATTTGTATTACAATTTCAATTTTCTTGATTATTAGTATTTGGTTGTGGTGAAACATTAGGTAATGACACACATGTTTTATCTTCGTATTTCCCAGTGGTAAGATATTCAATAAGTCCTTATGCAATTTTACTTAATGGACTTTCGACTTTTTGTAAATTATTACCATAATATGCAAATTCGTCAAGTACGACATTGTCATTTGGAATAAATGTATTCTTTCTTCTCTTTTTCTTAATGACAATACTTAGATTATATTCGTAGTTTGCATTATGCTCAATATACGTGTCGGCATTTGCTTGATGATTCGTTATTCTGAGTGAAACAACCAATTCTGTTCCATCTTTTTTTTGGTATTGTTATTACACCATATTTACTTGCTCCTTTTGAGTCTGGTATTCCCAACGCATTACGTAAGTCAGTTAAAAAACCACGAGGGTCATTGATGTTCTTATATTTGTTTGCAACATTTTTAAGTTCTTGTATTGCAGATTCAGAATTTATTTGTACCTTTGCATTGCCTATTGTCTGAGAAGGAATGCGAGGTCTACTCCCCTTATGAAAGTTCGGACGATAGGCTTTCCTTTTTATATACCTTTTCTTTCCTTCTTCTATAAATATCACAATCAAAAAAAATACTGCCATTGCTGACAGTATTTCAAATATTGGGGTCAAAAAGTATACAATCACCAAAATTTTTCATACTAATATCAATTTAAAAAATTGAGAAAAAATATTCCAGAAAAA
>HF994005.1 GCA_000436915.1 Prevotella sp. CAG:1092
AGCGTTTCAGCCCTAAGTTCCAGTCCAAGATTGGTGCCACATACACAGAGTACTTCTTCGACATCGACCTCAAGATGGCCCCAAAGGTAGGAGCCGCCATGCCTGCACAATCAATCTATACAGCCGACAGCCACACCGGCCTGTTCAACGCCTATATAGCCAACTCGTGGAACATGAGCCGCTGGCTTACCTTCACCTTTGGACTGAATACCCAGTATTTCCGCCTCAACGACGACGTGTCAGTTGAGCCACGCGCAGCCTTCCAGTGGAATCCGGACGAGAAGAACCAGTTCTCTGTGGGTTACGGCATGCACAGCAAGACAGAGAAGATGGACACATACTTTGTCTATGACCAAAATGAGGGCTTTGTAAACAAGGACCTCAAACTGAGCAAGGCTCACCACATCATCGGTTCGTACATCCACCGATTCAACGACCAGCTCAACCTACGCGTGGAGGCATACTACCAGAGCCTCTTCGACCTTCCCGTGACTGAAGACGGCAGCTACTGCACCATCAACCGCCGCTATTATTACGAGGAGCGCGAGCTCGTGAGCAAAGGCAAGGGACGCAACTATGGCATAGACGTCGCACTGGAGCAATACATGCACAAGGGTTACTACTGGATGGTGGACGGTTCGCTCTACAAGTCAGAGTACAAGGGTGGCGACAATATATGGCGCGACTCACGCTACAACCGTACCTTCATGGTTAAGGTGCTCGGCGGTAAGGAATGGATGCTCGGCAAGAGAAAGCAGAACGTGCTGAGTGTCAACGGCAAAGTGACAGTCCAGGGCGGACAGAGATACACTCCAGCCGATGTGGCGGCAAGCAAACTGAACTACGAGGCTGGCAGACCAGATGTCGTGTACGACGAGACAAAGGCTTTCTCTGAGCAGTACGACCCTGCATGCATCGTAGACTTCACCATCAGCTACAAGATAACAGGCAAGAAGTGCAACCACACCATAGCCTTCGAAGGTCTCAACCTCTTGCAGAAAAAAGTGCCTTACGAGAACACTTACAACTACAAGAAGAACACTGTGGAGACTTACGACTCAGGCATCTCACTGCCAAACGTGTACTACCGCATCAGCTTCTAATGGTGGGTTCTATTAATTCCCACCGGCAATGCTTTCGCAAAAACGTTAACAGACTCCGATGAAGCAAGTGCTACAGACTGCAATCTGTCGAAAAACGGCAATAAGGCTGACGGATTCTATGCATTGGGCATAGCACCGATCGTTGCAAACAAGATTAACGTAAAGGCAAGGTATGATCTGTATAGGAGCAATGGGGAATGGAACGCAGCAAAAACATTCTATGAAGTGGGTGCCGACTACTTGTTCACGAAGAATTTGAAGCTGTCTGTAGAGTATGCGCTCGTCAACGACCGTACGCTCGACAAGCATAATTACAGCTTGGCAAATGCAGAACTTTCCATAAAGTTCTAATGTATGACATGCCCGTCATGCAAATCGAGTAGGAAGAAAACGAAGCAGTTTTCTTCCTACTTTCGTTTTCCGACCTCTCACACCACCGTACGTGCCGTTCGGCATACGGCGGTTCTCTAATTGCTATGCAATTTGGTATAGATGCCAAGAAGTGAGGGATAACCTTGCCTAACAAGTCCATCGTTCGTTATGGCACACTTTAGAATAGGGCTCGTCGCTATGCGCCAATACCCCTTGCGGGTATTTGCCCATTGCCATGCCCTCCATCTGCCAATACCACATTTCATGAGGTTCGTGAAACGAGTACGGACTCGTTTCCAACATTTCCAGATATAACACCGTATGCGTCTATGATACCATTCCTCCGTTCTTTGGAGAAATGTTTTCATATCTGCCAGATAGTAATATCCTATCCAACCACGGATGTATTCCGTCAAGCGGTTCTTCAACCACGATAAACCTTTGCCGTTACTGCGCTTGGTAATGGATTTCAGTAATATTAAAAATTCCATCAATTGTTAAATTCACCTCTCTGACCAGTCGCTTCTGTCAAGATTGCGGTAGCCCACGGCTTCTGCAATATGGGGAAGTTGCACCTGCTCACTGCCATCAAGGTCGGCGATGGTGCGTGCCACCTTGAGAATCCTGCTATAGGCACGGGCAGAGAGTTTCAATCGCTCCATAGCCATGCGCAACATGTCGATGGATGAGGCATCGGGTTCGGCAAACTGATGCAGCATGCGCTCCGTCATTTGGGCATTGCAGTGGATGCCCTTGTAATCCATAAACCGTTCCTCCTGCATTTTGCGAGCGGCAATGACTCTGGCGCGAATCGTTTCGCTCGATTCACCGGGAGCCATCTGCGAGAGTTGTGCGAAAGGCACGGCTTGTATCTCGCAATGGATGTCGATGCGGTCAAGAAGCGGACCGCTAATCTTATTCATGTATTTCTGTATTTGTCCGGGAGTGCATACACAGCGATGCGTAGGGTCGCCATAATATCCACAAGGACAAGGGTTCATAGAGGCTATGAACTGGAAGTTGCAGGGATATTCCACACTATATTTCGCCCTGCTTATAGTGATAACTCTGTCTTCGAGAGGCTGACGAAGTACCTCGAGAGTGTGTTTTGAAAACTCCGGCAATTCGTCTGCAAAAAGAATTCCATTATGAGCAAGACTAATCTCGCCAGGCATAGGATTGATGCCACCACCTACCAAAGCAGCTTCAGATATAGTATGGTGAGGACTTCGGAATGGGCGCTGAGATATAAGCGACGAATTCTTGGATAGTTTGCCTGCCACGCTGTGTATCTGCGTGGTTTCAAGACTTTCGGCAAGCGACAAAGGAGGAAGAATAGAAGGTAAACGCTTAGCCATCATACTCTTGCCACTACCTGGAGGACCTATCATAATCAGATTGTGTCCACCTGCCGCTGCCACTTCAAGAGCACGCTTCACATTCTCTTGACCTTTCACGTCGGCATAGTCGAGGTCGAAATTATATTGCTGCTCGTAAAACTCCTTGCGAGTGTCGATGACCATAGGCGAGAAGTGTTGCTGACCTGTGATGAAGCTTATCACCTGCATGATATTCTCCATGCCATAAACCTCGAGATTGTTTACCACGGCAGCCTCGCGCTCATTGGCTTTAGGCACTATAAGACCTTTGAAGTGCTCTGCCCTTGCCCTAATAGCAATGGGCAGAGCTCCTTTTACTGGTTGCAATCTACCATCGAGACCCAGCTCGCCAACCATCATATAGCTTGCAAGATTTGTTCCGTCAATCTTCTCGTCGGCTGCCAACAGTGCCATAGCCAATGGTAAATCAAAGCTACTACCTTCTTTTCGCAAGTCGGCAGGAGCCATGTTTACTGTTGTGTCTTTGCGTGGAAATAGGTAGCCATTACATTGTAGTGCTGCAGCAATACGGTTGCGACCTTCTTTCACAGCCTCGTCGCCGAGACCTGTGAAATGATACATCACGCCGGGTACTATGCTTACCTCTATGGTTACAGTCGTGACTTCCATTCCGTTGACGGCTGCGCTATATGATTTTACTAGCATAAGTAGTGTTTCTGGGTTAGTGATTAAGTAGGGTTTTATACCAACTTAGTTTTCTATCTTTTCTTTTAGCTCGTTCATTCTTAGGTTGCGACCAACAATCTTACCATTTTTTAGCAAGATATTGGAAGGCACTTGTGATAATCCCAACAGCTTGGCAACCTTGGTGTCAAACATCATGCCATCGTTGATGGTAGGCCAAGAGATAGAATCGCGGCGAAGAGATTGTTGCATCTCTGACTTCGAAGGGTCTATACAAATGCCAATTACCGAGAGGTTGTTTCCTTTTGAAGCTTTCAGCCTTTTCAGCTGTGTCTGCATGTCGGTACTCTCATAGTTCCATGATGCCCAAAGGAATATCACAGCCATAGGCGACTTGGCAACCGAAGCCTGTGTAACCTTATTGCCATTAATGTCGGTGGCAGTAAATGTAGGCAACGTCTTTCCTGTAGGAGTTGCCGAAAGGCCTTTCAACTCTTGTTGCAGATTTACGAGCTTACCATTCTTGGGTTGCTCTGCTATCATCAAGTCTATTAGCTGTTTGGCCTTTGTGTAGTCGGGTGTAGGAGCTAAGATGAAATACTTTCGTATGAGCCATGCCGAAACGTAAGACTTAGGATTGTGCTTAACGAATTCTGCTGCAGCAGCAATAGTCTGCTGCGGCGACATGCTTGAAATCTGCTTACGGAAAGCAGTCATGAGTTTGTTGTCGTCGGTGCCTTCAGCTTCAAGTTCCTTAAGGTGCGAAGCGTCAGCCTTTATCTCAACCGTCTTGCCAGGTTGAGTAAACACTGGTTGCTCAGAGAAGTTAGGAAACACCATAACCAGTGTTCCTTCTTCCTCGCATGTAATCTCGTAGGCAAATCTTCCGCCTTCAATTTTTATGGTGTCTATGCCATCCAATACGCCATCAGTACTGTATACATAGAACTCACCCTGGTTTAGGTGCAGGAATCGTCCCTCAAGCTTAAAATGCTTTCCGTCGACTCCACATGATACCAAAACCAGGGTGAGTAATATAAGATATGTAATATGTTTAGTCATTCAACAATGATTACTTGCTAACCTTAGCCAGCTCGATATCGTTGGCAGCATAAGCAGCCAAAGAAGGATCTTTCTGGAGGGCGAGCTTCAAGGCGTCAGCTGCTGCTGATGTGTTGCCTTGGCGAGCATTTACGATGGCTGTAAGATACTCTGTCATTGCGTCACGATTCTTGATAGCGCGGAGTGTAGAAGTTGCCTTTGCATAGTTCTTATTTAGAATCTGTGCCAAAGCTGCGCTGTTGCATGTAGCATCATCGAAGTTCTGCTCAGCCTGAGCGTAGTTGCCCTTAGCGATGTTGAGGTTGCCAAGAACTGCATTGAAGTCCTGAGCGTCAACAGCCTTTGACAAGTTGGCCTCTGCCTGCTCCAAATCGCCATTCTTGAGAGCCATAAGAGCGAGTGTGCCATTAGCCTCAGGCGCCTTGGCGTTTAAGCTAAATGCCTTGTTCAAGTATTCCTTAGCCTTAGCGTCGTTGCCTTCAGCGAAAGCAAGAGCTGCGAGGTTGTTGTATGCGCGATAGTCCTTATCGTAGAGCTTTGTTGTAGTCTCATAGATTTCCTTCTTCTTAGCAGTTGACTCCTCAAGAGTTGCAGCATAGAGAAGCTCATCAGCTGAGAGCTTTGCAGGATCTGCAGTATACTGCTCCTGAATCTGATCATCGCTACGTCCGATAGTTTCGTAGTTGATGATGAGGCGTGAACGACGCAACTCTGGCAAGATACCATCAGCAAGCTCACGGAATACTGCGCTCATGTTGCGAATCTGCTGTTCGCGCTCCTCAGGATCCTTGTACATAGAGAGTACGCGGAGGATAACTTCCTTATCCTGGATGTTGCTTACCTGTACGAGCTGCTGGAAACCATCCCAGTCCTGAGCTGTATAGCGTGCTGCTACGTTAGCGTCAACCTTAGTAGCTTTAAGCTGCTTCTTTACATAGTCCTCGCTGGTAGCCTGACGCTTGCTTGCAAGCTTATCGTTGAACTCGAAACCACCCTCAGGAGAAGCGTAAGCCAAAACCTCTACGTTTCTAACGTTGAGACCCTCGCGGTCTGCATTAATCTCTTTGAGCATCTTAACGAACTCCTTAACAGAGTTGTTCTTCAATTCGCTCTTGCGGAGGTTAGCCTGGTTAACGAGGAACTTGATGTTAGCTTCGAGCTTCTTCTCGTTAACACGCTGGAATGTGTCAGGAGCAAAGCAAGAATTGCCATTCAAAGTATTGCGATAGAGCTCAGATGTTGCAACAACACCATAAGCAACCTTTACTGCAGGAATTTCTACCAATTTCTTTCCTACCTTAGCATCGAAAGTGAGATACATATCGCTCTTTTCCATACCTGGCTTGAAAGTGAAGCTGGTCTTCATGTTATAGCGTCCACCCAACTTATATGAAATAGTCTGGTCGTTGCCCATAACCTTCTCGCCCTGGAATGTAGCTGCATCACCACGAGATACCTTACCATCAGCATAGCGAAGTTCTGGAGTTACAGTAACTACAGCCTTCTTCTTCATGTACTTTGCTGGGAAAGTACCATTAATAGTTGCTGGAACTTGTCCACCCTGTGTTTCAAGTGGAATAGGATTTACAGTAAAGTTGTCAGCAGACAATGGCCCCATCTTAGAGCATGAAGCCAATACGAATAATGAGCATGCTGACAAAAGATAGAAAATATTCTTGCGCATATTAAAATAAAAAAGTTTTTAGAAAGTGCCGCGAGCGGGACTCGAACCCGCACAGCCATTACTGGCCAAGGGATTTTAAGTCCCTCGTGTCTACCAATTCCACCATTGCGGCATAGGTCGTGTAATAATTGATATGTGCAAAGGTATATGTAATTATTGAAAGTGCCAAAGGAATTTACACAATTTAAGGTTTTCAGCTTTAGTTATCTTCGAAAAAGCCCTTATTTTCTTAGTTTACGGTCAATATTCCGTATGCGCCGGTGGCATGACAACTGTATCTGGTCAACTTTTTGCCTTTGTCGCCATTAGAAATAAAACCACCATTATTGAGGTCGTATTGGCGTTTGCAATAGCCACATTTAGCAATTCCATTTTCTGAAACCGACAATGGTCGGCTCTTTAATGGCAACATATTTGGGTCGAAGCAGTTGGGGCATTCACGGTCGTAGGCATACAGAATGCCGTCAACAGAATTGCCAAAACCGACTATCAGTCCGCCATTATAGCCCAACAGCAAACTGCGTCGCTCGTCGTAGGCATTGAATATCGATTCGGTATGTTTGCCCACATTATTGGTAAACGAGAAATAGCGAGCTCCAGACTTCGTGGTGATGGTGATAGTTACATAGGTGCCAGAATATTGAGTCAACGCACTTGCCAATGTGGCATCGTGGTGCAGACTGTTGTCTATGATGAGATAACATGGTGCAGAACTATATTCAAATTCCGCCTCTCCACACGACGAGAACATCATCGTGAGGAGAGTCAGAATAAATGTAGATATAGTAAAAATGATTTTTCTCATCATTCCCCTTTTTTTACCCTTTTACCTTTTTACCCTTTTACTTTTTACCTTTTTACCTTTCCAACAGTGTCTTCTCAGCCTCTGTCATTCTTTCGAAATTGAAGCCTTTGAGCACATTGTTCATCAAGGCATTGATTTCGTCGTTACACAGATTGCCGATAGAACCCTCGTGGGTATGATGGATGTTGTGGTCGGCATGGAATGTGCCAGCCTCAATCTCCAGTCCTACCTTTTTATATGCATCGCGGAAAGGCATGCCTGCAGCAGCAAGGCGGTTCACCTCTTCTACAGAGAAGATAGGGTCGTACATAGGATTGTCGAGAATATGCTCGTTCACCTCAATCTTGTTGATGATATATGCAGCCATCTGCAAGCAGTCTGCCAACTCGTCGAAAGCAGGCAAGAATACTTCTTTTATAATCTGCAAGTCGCGGAAGTAGCCTACTGGCAGATTGTTCATAATCATCATCACCTGTTGAGGCAGAGCCTGAATCTTGTTGCATTTAGCTCTGATAAGCTCAAACACATCAGGATTCTTCTTGTGAGGCATGATGCTTGAACCTGTGGTACATTCTTTAGGAAGTTTTACGAACGAGAAGTTCTGGCTATTGAACATGCAGGCGTCGAAAGCCATCTTTGCCAATGTGCCAGCAACCGAAGCAAGGGCAAAAGCCACATTACGTTCCATCTTGCCACGTCCCATCTGAGCATATACCACATTATAATCCATTGAGTCGAAGCCCAAGAGTTGGGTTGTCATGGTGCGGTTCAGAGGAAACGAGCTGCCATAGCCTGCTGCCGAACCAAGCGGATTGCGGTTGGTCATCTTGTATGCAGCCTGTAGGAATAGCATGTCGTCGGCAAGGCTCTCGGCATAAGCGCCAAACCATAAGCCGAAAGATGAAGGCATAGCTATCTGCAGATGAGTGTAGCCCGGCATCAACACCTCTTTATATTGGTTACTCTTCTGCAATAGTTCGTCGAAGAGCACCTTTACAGCATCAGCAATCTCCTTGAGCTGATGGCGTGTGAAGAGCTTGAGGTCTACCAACACCTGGTCGTTGCGTGAGCGTCCAGAGTGTATCTTTTTTCCCATGTCGCCAAGCTTGCGAGTCAGCATCAACTCCACCTGCGAGTGTACATCCTCTATACCGTCTTCTATCACAAACTCGCCCTTTTCGCAAAGCTCATAGATATTCTTTAGCTCATCGAGCAGAGGCTTTAGCTCCTCTTTCTCGAGCAAGCCTATAGATTCGAGCATAGTGATGTGAGCCATAGAGCCGAGCACATCATACTTGGCAAGATACAAATCCATCTCGCGGTCTCTGCCCACGGTAAATCTTTCAATCTCGTGGTTTATCTCGTAATTCTTTTCCCAAAGTTTGTTTGCCATTGGTTTAAGCGTAATTAATCATTTGCAGGGCATCAGCAATTTTTTCGATACCCTCTTGCAGAGGTTTCGATACCATGCCCTTGATAAATGGGTTTAGCTCAGCCTTTATGGTGAGCTTCATTTTGCATGTAGTGTCTGTAACTGGCAATATCTGAATCCAGAAATTGAATGGCAGAGGACTCTGCTCCGTCTCAAACTTTATGCATTTTGGTTCTTCGCGGTCTACAATCTTCAGCTTCACTGCTCCCATAGGAGTAGATATCGACATGCTGTCGGCATCGAAAGTGAGGTCGTTGAGCTTGTCGGCAGGTATGCGGTCTTTCACTCTGTCTATGTTGCTGAGGTCAGAGAGCATATTGTAAACCGCTTGCTGAGAATGTGGAATCTGTCTTACAGAACTTTCGAATGTTGCCATATTCCTTATTTCTTCCAGTTAGCAGGATCCTTACGCCACTCGTTCAAAACCTCGATGTCGCTCTCTGCGATATAGCCAGTTTCTGAAGCCTGAGCCACTACATGCTCATAGTCGGTAAGAGTGATGAGCTTTACGTTAGCGTCGGCGAAAGCCTTCTCTGCTATTGGGAAACCATAGGTATATGATGCTACCATACCAACAACCTCGCAACCAGCCTGGCGCAAAGCCTCTACAGCCTTTAATGAGCTACCACCAGTAGAAATCAAGTCTTCAACAACAACAACCTTCATACCAGGCTTCACTTCGCCTTCGATGAGGTTTGCCATACCATGATCCTTTGGTTTCGAACGTACATAAGAGAAAGGAAGACCGAGAGCGTCGGCAACCAATGCACCCTGAGCGATAGCGCCAGTAGCAACACCAGCCACAGCCTCTGCCTCGCTAAAGTTCTCGAGCACAGCGTGTACGAGTTCAAGCTTAACGAAAGTTCTAAGTTCTGGATAAGCCAATGTCTTGCGGTTGTCGCAATAGAAAGGAGATTTCCATCCACTTGCCCATGTGAAAGGGTCGTTTGGTTGAAGCTTAATGGCCTTTACCTTCAAAAGGCGTGATGCAAAGTCTTTTTTCAAGTTGTTCATAGTGATATTATCTTTAGTTCTTTTGTTTATCAATATGTTGGCATTATTGCCAATCTGTTTGCAAAGGTAATGCAAACGAGTGGAATGACAAAGAAATACGAAGTTTTCTTTTCATTCCTGAGTGCAGCAAACAAAAAAAGGCAAGCAATCCTTGTTGGACTGCTTGCCTCCGATTCACCTATGTCTAACTGTGACTAACCAATTTAACCAAATATCCAATCATGAACAGATTAGCCAATCTCAATCTGACGCAAGGCTTTCTTCTCTTCTTCCTTAGTCTTCTTAGGCATTGTGATGGCGAGAACACCATTCTCAACAGCTGCTGTTACATGGTCTTTCTCAACATCCTCAGGAAGAACATATACTTGCTGATAGTTAGAATATGAGAACTCGCGACGCAAATAGTGCTCTTTCTTGTCCTCATCCTTGTGTTCCATCTTGTTTTCTATAGTTACTTCCAAGTTGCCCTCGTTGTTGATGCAAACTCTGCAATATTCTTTCTTGATACCAGGAACAGCCAACTCCATAACGTATGCCTTAGCATCTTCCTTTACGTTAACTGCTGGCGCTGTAGCTTTCATCTTAGGCATCCAATCGTTGTTGAAGAAATCATCGAACATTGTTGGGAACCAATTGTTTGAACTCATTACTGGTAACATAATAACCTCCTATTTTAAATTTGTTGTTTTTTTAAATGTTATTCGTAACCCTCCACCCTCGTTCTCGGGGGCTTCCGATTACACCTAAGTATAGGCAATATGCGTGCCCATTGGCATATTCCTCATGCCATGATGCCATTGTGTCCAAAATCGTCAGCAATGATTAATTTATTTAAACTTTGCTGTCAGTTTGGCATCTGATTTCTCTCCTTATTATATAAATAGGTGTAATTGCTAAAGTTTCGGATTTAATTCCAAACGGGC
>HF994006.1 GCA_000436915.1 Prevotella sp. CAG:1092
AAACATGGTTGTCTTGTACCTTTTGACAGATTAAGTGATTATGAAAAATTAAAAGATTTGAATGTATTAAAATATATCGATAACGAAGACTAACAAAAGACTTTAAAGGAGATAATTATGGGTTTTATGCATTATAAGACAAGAGGACAATCAACTCCACAAGGAAAACAACACGTCTTTTTCTCAGCACATCCAATTGATCAAGAAAAATACTTTGAAGAATTATCAAACGAAATATTAAAAGTGATAAACTGCGCTATTTGGTATGAAGATGATACTATTGAACAAAATGCAAAACATGCAGTAGAAAATGATCATCTCAAGGTGTTATCAAGAATGCGCCTTTTAGTAGTGCCAGTTACTTCAACCCTTTTGTTTTCCAATTGTGAAACACTGACAACAGATATTATTTATGCGAAAGACAAACATATTCCAATCCTACCGATTATGATGGAGCCAGGTTTAGTTAATGAATTTACAAAGCGATTTGGTACAATTCAATTCTTAGATAAAACTATAATTGATCCAACCGCTATTAGCTACGAAAGAAAACTTGAGTCAATGTTGACTGAATCACTTGTAAAAGAAGAAATTACCGATAAAATTAAAAACGCTTTTGATGCCTTTATTTTCTTGAGTTATCGTAAAAAGGATCGTGAATACGCCAATAAATTAATGCATTTGATACATGAAAATCCTAACTGTGAAGCTTTTGCATTCTGGTATGATGAATATCTAGTTCCTGGCGAAGAATTTAATCAAGCAATCAAAAAAGCCCTTGAGAATAGTGATCTTTTCGTGCTTTCAGTGACACCAAATCTTGTAAACGAAGAAAACTATGTACAAAAGATTGAATATCCAA
>HF994007.1:0-4145 GCA_000436915.1 Prevotella sp. CAG:1092
ATGCGATTTAGTTCGTAAATTCAACCCTAAGAAGATATATTGCAACTTCATTATAGAGCTTCACGAAGAGTTTCCTAATAGTCGCGACATCTTCGATAAAGATATTGAAGTTACATCTTTGCTTAAATTCTGATTTTCAGAAACATATAGAGTGCCCTGTTTCACGTGAAACGAGCACTCTTTTTTATTTATAGCATAGAATCAACGAGATATAATGGTATAGATAGTAGATAGCTTAAAACTTAGCGTCTATATACAATACCTTTATATTATAGATAGATTAAACTTCATTTTAATTTAATTCCACGAGCCCTATGGCGAGCACAAAGAAAGAAACAAAGGAACAACGCCTTGAACGATTAAAGAATATCGTGAGCAGTATGCCTGAGAAACCTGGCAGCTACCAATATTATAACGAAAACCACGAAATAATATATGTAGGCAAGGCAAAGAACCTAAAAAAGCGTGTATCGAGCTATTTCTTGAAGGAGGTAGACCGATACAAGACTCGTGTGCTCGTATCTAAAATCGAAGACATAAGCTATACTGTGGTAAATAGCGAAGAAGATGCTCTCTTGTTGGAGAATTCTCTTATAAAGAAGTATAATCCTCGCTATAATATCCTGCTCAAAGATGGCAAAACCTATCCAAGCATCTGCGTAACCAATGAGCCGTTTCCTCGTGTGTTTAAGACGCGCACCATAAACCGCAAATTTGGCACTTATTATGGTCCCTACAGCCATCTTGGTAGCATGTACAACATTCTCGACCTCATTGCAAAGGTTTTTAAGCCTCGTAAATGCAATCAGATAATAACTTCAGAGGGTATTTCTGCAGGCAAATATAAGCCTTGCTTGGAATACCATATTCATAATTGTATGGGCTGCTGCATAGGAAAACAAAGCCGCGAGGAGTATATGGAGAACGTGAGATTGATAAAAGAAGTATTGCGAGGAAACACTCGTGAGCTTGGCGAATGGCTGTTTGCAGAGATGCAAAAGAAGGCTGAGGAACTGAAGTTTGAGGAGGCTGAAGAGCTAAAAAGAAAGTATCTTTTGCTCGAAAACTATGTCTCTAAGAGTGAGGTTGTAAGCTATACTATAGCTGATGTCGACGTTTTTACCATTACCGACGATGATGCTAACAAAATAGCTTTTATCAACTATATCCACGTTAAAAATGGTACTATAAACCAAAGCTTTACTTATGAGTATAAGCGCAAGCTAAACGAAACCGACCAGGAACTACTATTGATGGCTATTCCAGAGATTAGAGAGCGCTTCGGAAGCACATCTAAAGAGATTTTAGTACCTTTTGAGCTTGACTGGAAGATACGTGATGCAGCCTTTATAATACCTCAACGAGGCGACAAAAAACACCTCTTGGAGCTGTCGCAAATGAATGGAAAGCAGTATAAATTTGACCGTCTGAAGCAAGCTGAGAAGCTAAATCCAGAGCAGAAATCAGTAAGATTAATGAAGGAATTACAAACTAAATTAGGTATGGAAAAGATGCCTTACCACATTGAATGCTTTGACAATTCCAACATCTCTGGTTCTGACCCTGTGGCTGGCTGCGTGGTCTTCAAGGCAATGAAACCAAGCAAGAAAGACTACCGTAAATACAACATCAAGACGGTTGTAGGACCCGACGACTACGCCTCTATGCAGGAGGTTGTGAGACGTAGATATTCACGCATGATAGAGGAAGGCGAAACCCTTCCAGACCTCATTATTACTGATGGTGGCAAGGGTCAAATGGACTGCGTAAGAGAGGTTGTGGTGGGAGAATTGGGCTTGCAAATTCCTATAGCCGGACTGGCTAAAGACGACCGACATCGCACCAACGAACTGCTCTTTGGCTACCCTCCTCAGACTATTGGAATAGACATAAAGAGCGAACTTTTTAAGGTGCTCACCAACATACAAGACGAGGTTCACCGCTACGCCATAACCTTCCATCGCGACAAGCGCAGCAAGAGCGCTTTGCATAGCGAGCTCGATGACATTAAGGGTATAGGACCAAAGACTAAAGAAGCGCTTTTAAAGCAGTTCAAGACCATAAAAAAGATCAAAAGTTTAACTATAAAAGAACTACAAGAGAGTATAGGTGCGACGAAAGCTGAGATTATATTCAACTATTTTGTCAATAAAGATAACAAATCTATCTAAAAGTAGAATTTGATGATTACAGGCAAATAGGTACAGTAAGTAACTTTCATTCAATGGGTTAACAGCCATTGATCGCTATCGAAGTTATACTTATATTATTGCTTGTCGCTATCTGTCAAAGCTATTTTAAGCACAAAAGATTTTGACAGGCAGCAATAGATAAAAATAGCTATTAACCTCCTAAAAAAAGTCTTTTAGTTTAATAGCCAGTACCAATAATGTGGTACTGCAGTACCAGATAGGTGAAACTCCAGTACCAAGCGTGTGAAACTCCAGTACCACGTAACTGGTACTAAAAACGGTACTGGGAGACTTATTTTATCCAATTATATAGCTTGCAGGATTCAACTATATTTACTAAAATCAACGGCTCTCTCAATAAATATAGTGGACAGCTAAGCCTTGCCTGGAGGGCTGGTTGTTGCGACAATTCCTCACTAAATTTCCACTGAGCCATTATTTCCATATACCAAACGAAAAAAGAAGAGAGGTGTATAAAGAAAAAAGAAATCCCAGTCTCGCGACTAGGATTTCTCTAACTTATAATTTTTGCAAATTAATAACGAAGTCATAATACTCTCACGAGCGGAATGATTCAACTCAAACTAATACTCAAGTGCTTTTATCTTATCTTTCCTCACTAGGAAAGACAAAAAATATCTTTATTTCTATTTCAAATTCTAACGAAGAGATGTAATATTTCTGTTACATCTACTATTTTACGTTGGCAAAGATACAATTAATATCCAAAACTACAAAGAAATAAGGCTAAAAATTTGTGAATATCAGAAAAAAAGGTAACTTTGTAGCAAAAATAGGTAATGAGAATAGTAATTCAGAGGGTTCAGAGGGCATCTGTAACCATAAATGAGGAAATAAAATCAGAAATCGGACAAGGCATGCTCATCCTTGTGGGCATAGAAGATGCAGACAACGAGCAGGATGTTGATTGGCTCGTACGCAAAACTATAGGATTGAGAATATTTGACGACGAAAATCATGTTATGAACTGCGACATCAAGAGTATTGATGGAGAAATATTAGTGATTTCGCAGTTTACGCTCTTTGCAAGCTATAAGAAAGGCAACCGCCCAAGCTGGTTTAGGGCAGCAAAACATGAGCATTCTATACCACTTTATAATCTATTTTGTAAGCAGCTGTCTGAAGCTCTTGGAAAAGAGGTAGGCACAGGCGAGTTTGGCGCTGATATGAAGGTTGAACTCATCAACGATGGTCCGGTGACGATATGTATGGACAGCAAAAACAAAGAATAGCCAAGCCATGATGGAAGTTAACGACAACACTACCCTACGCAACCTTCAACAGATGGTTGACGAATGGATAAAGACCTATGGAGTTAGGTATTTCAACGAACTAACAAACATGGCTTGCCTCACTGAGGAAGTAGGAGAACTGGCACGCATCATTGCACGCCAATACGGCGAACAGAGCTTCAAAGAGGGCGAAAAGCCTAATCTGGGCGAGGAAATGGCTGATATTCTGTGGGTATTAACCTGCTTGGCAAACCAAACAGGAGTAGACCTAACGGAAGAGATGCGCAAAAGCTTCGAAAAGAAGACTAAAAGAGACAGTAATAGGCATATTAACAATGTGAAACTTAAAAAATAAATTAGTTATGACAACAACAGAAAACAAGCCAAACTTGAGCAAATACGAAGAGGCTTTGGCAAAATACAACACCAACATCGACGACAACGATGTTCGCGAGGCAGTTAAGAAGATCATCACAGAAAAGGTTCCTGAGAACGACAATCTCGATGTTAAGAAGTTCCTCTTCGGTAGCATCGAATTGACAACATTAAAGACTACCGACTCCGATGTTAGCGTAATGGCTTTCACAGAGAAGGTAAACCAGTTCGACGAGCAGTATCCTGACCTCCCACATGTCGCTACAATCTGCGTATATCCTTGCTTTGCCGAGATTGTTAAGGACACTCTTGAGGTTGACGGCGT
>HF994007.1:4201-9267 GCA_000436915.1 Prevotella sp. CAG:1092
GGCTCTTTCCCTTCTTCTCAGGCACTTATCGAGGTTAAGGTTGCCGAGACAGCATTGGCTATCAAAGATGGAGCTGACGAGATTGATATCGTGATGCCTGTAGGCAAGTTCCTTCAGGGCGACTACGAGGGCGTATGCGACGACATACAGGAGCTAAAGGCTACATGTGGCGATAAGGCTATGAAGGTTATCCTCGAAACTGGTGATATCGTTACAGCAAGCAACATCAAGAAGGCTTCTCTGCTCTCTATGTATGCTGGTGCCGACTATATCAAGACATCTACTGGCAAGGAGAAAGTTTCCGCTACCCCAGAGGCTGCTTACGTGATGTGCCAGGCCATTAAGGAATACTATGATGAGACAGGCATACAGATAGGTTTTAAGCCTGCAGGAGGCATTAATACCGTCATGGACGCAATTACATACTACACAATAGTTAAAGAGGTTCTGGGCGAAAAATGGCTCACTAATAAGTGGCTCCGCCTTGGCACAAGCCGCCTCGCTAACCTATTGCTTAGCGAAATAGAAGGCAAAGAGGTGAAATTCTTCTAAATCTCCCACCTTTGCAAAAGAATAAAGCCATCGAAAGCAACTACTTTCGATGGCTTTTATATTTTATTATAGCTTGCGTTCTATCACAAAATCGAGATAAGCTTTTAGCGACTCTTTGATATCGTCATCAGCGATATAATGCTCAATAAAGCCGAGACATTCGTCATGAAACTGCGTCATTCTCTTCTCTGCATATTCAATACCGCCATTATCGATGGCAAAACGAACTAATGTAGAGATTTCTTCAGCAGAAACACCACCCTCTTTAACCTTGAATGCCAACTTCATCATCTCTGCATTCTGAGTGGAATTAAGTGCGTAAATAACTGGTAATGTGAGCTTTCCTTCTGCCATATCATTACCTGTAGGCTTACCTATCTCTGGCGAATCATAATAGTCAAAAATATCGTCTCTTATCTGGAAAATCACACCAATATTACTACCAAATCGCTTGGCAGCCTCCACCTTTTCGCTATCTACGCCTACCGAAAGAGCACCAATACCGGCACAAGCTTCAAACAAAGCAGCGGTCTTCTGCCTTATCACATCGTAGTAGACTTCCTCTGAAATCTCCTGGTTGCTAATGTTGGTGAGCTGCAGAATTTCGCCATTCGACAAGGTCTGACCCAAGCGCGCAAGATAAGAAACAATATCCTGCGAACATGTGAGCGAAACATTTAGCAAGGAAGTAGACAAAATATAGTCGCCAACAAGTACTGCCACCTTATTATCATAGGTAGCATTAACGCTGGCTTGTCCTCTGCGCTGCGAACTTTCGTCAACTACATCGTCGTGAACAAGACTGGCTGTATGCAGAAGTTCCAGACCTACTGCCGAACGTTGGGTAACATCTGTTATTTCGCCAAAAGCCTTGGCTATCAACAATATAAGCATAGGACGCATGCGCTTACCGCCACGGTTCTTAATGTGGTCTAAGGCCTGCGACAACAATCCGTTAGAATGACTCAATGTTTCATTAAACATCGCTATAAAGTCATCCAAATCTCCTGTTATGGGTTTCTTGATTTTAGATATATAATCCATAGAGATGAAATTTGATACAAAATTAGTGAAAAATCGGCAAATGTGGCAATTTTTTAGTAATTTTACCGCAAATAAACAGCTTTTTATGAACAAATTATTCTTATTGGATGCTTATGCCTTGATATACAGGGCTTATTATGCATTCATCCGTACACCTCGCATCAATTCCAAGGGACTAAATACCTCTGCAATTTTGGGCTTTTGCAATACCCTCAACGAGATAATAACCAAGGAGCACCCTACTCACCTCGGAGTGGCTTTCGACCTTGGCAAAACCTTCCGCCACGAAGCTTTCCCTGAGTATAAAGCTCAACGCGAAGAAACTCCAGAAGATATCCGCCTCGCGGTACCAATAATAAAAGAATTGCTCGACGCCTTCAACATTCCAATCTTGCAATGTGAAGGTTTCGAGGCTGACGACGTTATCGGAACTCTCGCCACAAAGGCTGGTCAAATGGGCATAGAGACATATATGCTCACACCCGATAAAGACTATGGCCAGCTAATTAGCGACAACGTGATGATGTATCGCCCTCGTCATGGTGGCGGCTACGATATTATTGGCTCTAAAGAAATAGAGGAAAAATATGGAGTGAAGACTCCTGAGCAGGTGAAAGACTTGTTGGCTCTCATGGGCGACAAGGCAGACAACTTCCCAGGCTGCCCTGGTGTAGGCGAGAAGACTGCAGCAAAACTCATCAATGAGTTTGGCTCTGTTGAAGAACTCATCAACCGCTCATCAGAGGTGAAAGGCAAACTTCGTGAAAAGATCGAAGCTGCTGTCGACGATATCAAGATGTCGAAATTCTTGGCAACGATAAGAACCGACGTTCCTGTCGACCTTAATCTCGACGAACTGAAAGTTGTGGAGCCTAACCCTGACAAACTAACAAAACTCTTCAACGAACTTGAGTTTAAGAGCCTATTAGACAAGTTTCTTAATAAAGGTGAAAAGAAGCAAAAATCACCTAATGCCCAGCTCTCTCTCTTTGAAGAATACACGCCCGACGGGCAAGATTTGTTTAAAAATTCAACTCTCGAAGATATTAAAACCCACTCTCACGACTACCAACTCGTTGATACAGAGGAGGGTATTATAAAACTTTGTGAGCTTTTTAATACAAAAGAAATTATTTGTTTAGATACAGAAACAACTTCTACGTCGACTATCGATGCAGAATTAGTAGGATTGAGCTTCGCTGTAGAGGAAAATAAGGCTTACTATGTGCCTATTCCAAGCAATCGTGAAGAAGCGTTAAAAATCCTTTCATTCTTTAAACCGATATATGAAAACCCGGAAATCCTCAAAGTTGGACAAAACATCAAGTACGACTATGAGGTGTTGATGAACTATGGCATCCGCCTTCAAGGCAAAATGTTCGACACCATGCTCGCTCATTATATCATCCAGCCAGAACTTCGTCACAACATGGACTACATGGCTGAGATCTATCTCAACTATAAGACCATCCACATAGATGAGCTGATTGGCGCCAAGGGTAAATCGCAAAAGTCGATGCGCGACCTTGACCCTAAAGACATATATGAATATGCAGCAGAAGATGCTGACATCACCCTCCGACTAAAAAATGTTCTTGAGCCAAAACTCAAAGAGGTAGATGGCGAAGACTTGTTCTGGAATATCGAAATGCCATTGGTTCCGGTTCTTGCCGAAATGGAGATGAATGGCGTTTGCCTCGATACTGATGCCTTGGCTGAAACAGCTAAGACTTTCAACGAGCGCATGCAGAAGTTGGAGAGTCATATATATGAGTTGGCTGGCGAAAAATTCAATATCGCTTCGCCAAAGCAAGTCGGCGACATACTCTTTGGCAAAATGCAGATTATGGAAAAGCCAAAGAAGACCAAGACAGGACAGTATGTCACAAGCGAAGAGGTGCTGCAGTCGCTACGTTCTAAGGCTCCTATCATCGACGACATCTTGGCTTATCGAGGTCTGAAGAAGTTGCTTGGCACCTACGTAGAAGCTCTACCAAAACTGATTAATCCTAAGACAGGTCGCATACATACGTCTTTTAATCAAGCCGTTACAGCCACAGGTCGTCTCTCGTCGAGCGATCCTAACCTTCAGAACATCCCTGTTCGCGACGATGACGGAAAGGAAATTCGCAAGTGTTTTGTAGCAGAGCTAGGCTGCCTATTCTTCTCTGCCGACTACAGCCAGATAGAGCTTCGCATCATGGCTCACCTATCAGGCGACGAGAATATGATAGCTGCCTTCCGCGAGGGTCACGACATCCATACTGCCACAGCAGCAAAGATATACCACGAAGATATTGCCGACGTTACAAGCACACAACGCAAAAAGGCTAAACAAGCCAACTTCGGTATCATATATGGTATAACAGCCTACGGTTTGGCACAACGTATGGAAATAGACAATAGAGAGGCTAAACAGCTCATCGAAGACTATTTCGTTACCTTCCCAAAGGTACACGAATACATGGAAAAAGCTAAACAATCAGCAAGCGAAAAAGGCTATGCCGAGACTATCTTCAAGCGCCGTCGCTATCTGCCAGATATAAACTCTAAGAATGGTACCGTACGTGGTTTTGCCGAACGCAATGCCATCAACGCTCCTATACAAGGCTCTGAGGCAGACATCATTAAGGTTGCCATGATACGCATCCATCGTCGCTTTGCCGAAGAAGGCATTCGCTCAAAGATGATTCTACAGGTACACGACGAACTCAACTTCTCTGTATACCCAGAAGAGAAAGAGAAGGTTGAAAAAATCGTAAAGCATGAGATGGAGCAGGCATACCTCATGAGTGTGCCACTCGTTGCCGATGCCGGATGGGGGAAAAACTGGTTGGAGGCGCATTAAAATTGCCTCACCCCCACCCCCTCTCCAAAAGAGAGGGGAGTAATTAGACTTTATAACTATGGTTTATATTATAATCTAGATGGTATCTTGCTAAAATAGTATAACTAAATATAGCCACAATGCTCAATATTATTTAGCATTGCGGCTATTACTTTTTAATTATAATATTAGAAAATATGGTTAGAAAGAAATAATCACAGCAAATAATGTGCAAACCACCCCACCTCAAGCCACTTCCCCAGATGTATTGGAGAAGAATTGAGAGCAAGACCGTAGACTCTTGCCGAAAGTACCATCGAAATCGTCGTCCTCCTACGCCAATTCATCACGATAGGCAACATAAAGCTCAAAGAAGCACATCAAACATAAACGAAATCGTTTATACCTTAAACTAATAGTCAACCAATGTCTCCTTTTCTTCTCTACGCTTTTTCTCTAATTCTGGTATATATCTTTCATAAACCACTTTCTTGGTTAAATTGGGAAATCTACATTTTTTTATATACTTCTCTAACTCGCTCTCATTAATATCACTCAATCCATTAAGGCCAAGAGCAAGTCGAGAAAGTTCCATAGACATTGCACGGTTACCACAATTTATACATTTCAAATCACACAATTC
>HF994008.1 GCA_000436915.1 Prevotella sp. CAG:1092
GGACAATCTCGTCGTTCGTTCTTGGCTTATAGCGAACGTGAACGTGCAGTACCTTGGCGTGCATTTCCACATTACAATTCTTG
This sequence comes from Prevotella sp. CAG:1092, assembly GCA_000436915.1. Classification (GTDB taxonomy): domain Bacteria; phylum Bacteroidota; class Bacteroidia; order Bacteroidales; family Bacteroidaceae; genus Prevotella. The sequence continues at coordinate 84 of HF994008.1, forward strand.
GTACGAACTCAATATTGACCGCAACAATGCCGTAGGTAATAGTGGTGTGTATGATGCTTCTGACCCTAACAACACGAAGGGTGACTACACCGAGAACATGACCTCCACACAGTGCGTTGACGTGGTGAAACACTGGAAGGAAAAGTTCTACGATGTATATGTCAAAGCCCCTTATGCCTTTGTATTCGATGATGGTTGGGATGCTTATGGCACATGGACTTTCAACCCAAACTTTCCAAATGGTTTTACCAAAGAAGACAACCTGGCTAAGAGCATGGGCGTAGGCATTGGCGCATGGCTCGGACCTGTCGGAGGCTATGGTGGTAGCGGCACTTATCGTCGCAACTATTGGAACAACCGTGGAGGTATGCAATTGAGCAATGAATCGTATTACAACTACTTCATTGACTGCTGCAAAAGCATGATAAACAATTACGATTTCCGATTCTTTAAGTTCGATGGTATCAGTGCTCAAGGTACAGCCTTCGGACCTGACGATGGAGACGCTGGTATTGAAAATGCAGAAGGTATTATCAGTATAGAACGAGAGGTGCGCAAAACACGTCCCGATATATTCTTTAATACAACTGTGGGTACATGGGCATCGCCATTCTGGTTCCATTATAGCGATGCTATATGGCGACAAGATGCCGACTGCAAGTTTATCAGCGATACAGGTACCGACCGCGAACAGTGGATAACCTATCGCGACTATATGGTTTATAAAATCTTTACCCAAGGTTCCCCACTCTGCCCTATCAACACTTTGATGACCCATGGTCTCATTCTTAGCGAAAATGGCAAGCCTTACACTCCTAACGATTATAGTTATGATGGTGTGTTGCGCGAAATGCGTTGTGCCTTTGGTTGCGGTTCTGGTATGGTAGAGCTATACACAGACTATAAGTTAATGGACGAGATTAAGGACAATAACGGTAAAGCTGGCGCTCTATGGAAAGATTTGGCAGAATGTATGGATTGGCAGCAGCGCAATGCCGATGTGCTACCCGATATTCACTGGGTTGGTGGCAACCCTTGGGATGGAACCCAAGTGAACGTATATGGTTGGGCATCATGGAATGGCAATAAGGCAACTCTCACACTTCGTAACCCAGATGTAAAAGAACGCCAATTCATCACTACGCTTCGCGAGATGCTTGATATTCCTGCTTATATTCAAACCACCATCACGCTTAGCAGCTCGTTTGCCGACCAGAAGGTGGCTACCGCTAATGGCTTAAAGGGTATTGAAATGAATAAGCCTATTGACATCGACAAGCAACTAACACTAACCTTCCCTGCCTCAACAGTGTTTGTGTTTGAAGGTGTTGACTAAAGACTTGGCAAGGCACATCGTACAACTTGCTTACGAAAGCGCCTTGCCAAGAGCTTACATCAAAAACTCGAAGCATGTGAGATTTTCCTACATAGGGGTTTATCCAGGTTTATGTTATTTAATCATCTTTTTTGCTTTGCATTTCAAAATAATCTTTGTACCTTTGCAAGCAACAAATGAAACATCAAGAGCAGTTAATTCTGCACCAACCGAGCATTGACAGCTACGGTGGTCCAGTTACGATGTGGAAGTATTAATTTATTAACTTCAAAAAAATGTCATTATGAATAATTCATCAATCTTTGCTGCACAGTTTGCAGCAGCATCACTTAATTCATTAGTCGCTTCTTTCAACCACGAAGTAGGAAACCATGGTTGGTGTTCTGCCCGTGCTTCTTACGACCATGCTCTTATCGCAGAGTTCCTCCGTCGGGGCATCAACGTTTCTGCCATATATGATGGCTCCAGTATTTCTTTCGGAAAACCAGTGAGCCTACAAGATAACGCATTAATTATATGTAAATAATTTAAGTCCGATGATACCGTCTGCTCTTGGTATCATCGGACTATTTTTTTAAGCAAAAAATACTTTTGTTTTAATCCCCTCGAATTCGAGGGGTGTTAGAGTTCTATTGATGTTTTCTTTTAGGCTGCTATTAATACTTATACTTTTTTAGTATTTGTAGTGGATTTTCTTAATAATCGCAATAACAAAACCTATCTCAAAGCAGAAATTGATGATTATTGGTATAGCGGTGTAGTAAGTCGCTTTCATTCAACAAGTTAACATATATTAGCCGTTATTAAAGTTGTACTTCTATTATTGTTTATTGCTGTCATCTAAAACTATTTTTGCATAAAAGGTATTAGCTGACAGTAATAGACCTTAATTCCGCAACACTATAATTTAACT
>HF994009.1 GCA_000436915.1 Prevotella sp. CAG:1092
GATATAAAGAGGGTCCTGAGAAGAGTTGAAAGAACCGATACCACGAATACGCACGGTTCCTGAACCAATAGGAGAACCATCGGTAGTGACAGTCATACCAGGAACACGACCCTGCAAAGCACGCATCGGGTCAGTCTCTGAGTTTGTCTTTAGATTTTTGGTTGAAACCACAGCCACGGAACCGGTTAAATCGGCCTTTCGCTGAGTGGTATAACCTGTTACAACTACCTCATTCAAACTATTAGACTCTTCCTGAAGTGTGACTACCAAATTGTTAGAAGCCTTCACCTCTTGAGTCTTATAACCTATATAAGATATAATAAGGGTTGCATTAGGAGCACATTCAACATGGAAATTACCATCAATATCGGTAATGGTTCCAGTCTTTGCACCTTTCACCATGACAGACGCTCCAATAATCGTCTCACCAGATGCATCCTTGACAATACCATTTACATTTAGCTGTTGTGCACTAGCTACGGTGCAAACAGCGCAGAGCGCAGAGCTCGTTAGGAATCTTGAAAGATTGTTCATACAAGTATTATATGTTTTTAGTTATAAAATATTCGTTGTATCGATTGCTGCTACAAAATTAGGCAAAGGAGTAGGATATAAATAGAAAAAATCGTTCCAGCAACATTAATTATGTTACATGAAACGATTTTCTTATCTTTTGCTAAGATTTTAAAGTACTTGTTTTAAAGGAGTTAGAAAACTATTCCCTTTTAGATAACTGTTTATTTCTGAAATCTGTAGGAAGAACGTCAAACCGCTTCCTGAAGCATGAAGAGAAATAGCCCGGTAAAGCGAAGCCTACTTTTGCCGCAACCTCAGAAATTGTCATGTCCGTTTCCTGTAAAAGGGTATAAGCTTTCTTAAGTCGCATTTCTTTCAGGAGTTCGGCAGGAGTTTTACCAGTCATCGCCTTCACCTTGCGATAGAGCTGCACCTTGCTCAGTTGCATCTCGGCACCCAAATCATCCATCTTCATATCAGCATTGCCCATATTCTCAAGAATCTTCTTCTTGAAACGATCCATGAAGTAACGATCACTCTCATCCAAAGGGGTTAGTTCTGCAGCCCAGCCCTCCTTGTTCTCTATGAATCCACGAGCCACGGCTTTCTGTTTCTGTAGCTTCTTTCTATATACCTTATATATATAGTAGATGACAAAGAACAGAATCAGAACTACAATAAAGGCGATCAAAAGCATCCATTTCTGGATACGGGAAACCTCTGAATAAGAGTCAAGAGTGTCAGAAATCTGATCCAGATTCTTCATCTTGGCTTCCAAATCTTGATACTGTAGGGCAATGGCATCACAATTCTCCGGGGTAGCAAGGAATGATTTCATCACATTATC
>HF994010.1 GCA_000436915.1 Prevotella sp. CAG:1092
GCTTCCTTAGCAGCAGCTTCCTGATCAGGAGTACACAATGCAAGTACACGTGTAACCTTACCAGTACCATTTGGAAGTGACACAACGCCACGAACCATCTGGTTAGCCTTACGAGGGTCTACACCGAGACGAACATCCATATCTACAGAAGCCTCAAACTTAGTAGTGGTAATTTCCTTTACCAAATCTACAGCTTCCTTCAATGTGTATGCCTTCCCTGCTTCAACCTTATCAGCTACTGATTTTTGATTTTTTGTCAGTTTACTCATTTTCTTAATTGAAGTTTATTAATTATTTACCAGGGAAGTCCCCACTAACCGTAATACCCATGCTACGAGCAGTACCAGCAATAAGTCTCATCGCACTTTCGATTGTGAAACAGTTGAGGTCGGCCATTTTGTCTTCAGCGATAGCCTTTACCTGTTCCCAAGTAACGGTAGCCACCTTCTGACGGTTAGGCTGAGCAGAACCGCTCTTTACCTTGGCAACCTCTTTCAACTGTACAGCTGCAGGAGGAGTCTTGATAACGAAGCTGAATGACTTGTCGGTATAGTATGTGATAACAACAGGAAGAATCTTACCTGCTTTATCCTGGGTGCGGGCATTGAATTCCTTGCAGAAACCCATAATGTTAATACCCTTAGAACCCAAAGCAGGACCTACGGGTGGTGAAGGATTCGCAGCGCCACCTTTAATCTGTAATTTGATTAATCCAGCAACTTCTTTAGCCATTTTCTTTGTTAAAATTTAAAATTTGAAAATATAAAAAGATAACCTATTATACACGTAACTGATATTAGGCCTCTTTTTCAACTTGCATAAAACCTAGCTCCAATGGAGTTTTTCTTCCGAAAATCTTAACCATAACCTTCAGCTTACGTTTCTCGACATTTACCTCTTCGATAACGCCTTCGAAACCACTGAAAGGTCCATCGGTAACCTTGACAGTCTCGTTGACCATGTATGGAACATCAAGAGTGGTGTCCAACTCAGTCTCCTCGGCAGCACCGAGCATACGATTAATGTCAGATTGAGGAACAGGTGAAGGATTGTCCAATCCACCAAGGAATCCCAAAACATTTGGCATGAAGCGCAACGTATGTGCTACATCACCAATGAGTTCAGCTTCGATGAAAACATAACCGGGAAGAGAGATTTTCTCTTTCTCAACGCGTTTACCATTACGCAAAGAAGCATGCTTCTCCACTGGTATAAGAACCTGGGAAACATGTTTTTTAAGTAGGTCATTGTGCTTAAGCTCAGCATCGATATATTCTTTTACCTTAGCTTCTTTACCGCTTACAGCACGCAACACGTACCAATTGAATTTTTTGTCAGCCATTACTCCTTGTGATTAACTTGGATAGATCGTACTCATTATAAACCTAAACACACTGTCCATGGCAAAGACAACTAATGCAATGACAAGGGAAGCAGATAATACAACCACTGCACTATGTGTCAGAGCCTTACGAGTGGGCCAAGTAGTTTTATGCGCAAGTTCTTCATAACAAGTCTTGCAATAATTTACAATCTTCTTAAACATATTATCTTCTTTATTGCACGGGAAGTAGGGCTCGAACCCACGACCCTCGGTTTTGGAGACCGATGCTCTACCGACTGAGCTATTCCCGTAAGTGTTCCCGATACCGGATGATACCGGGAACTATTTTAATTCTGTGATGATTAGTCAAGAATTGATGTGATCTGACCAGAACCTACTGTACGACCACCC
>HF994011.1 GCA_000436915.1 Prevotella sp. CAG:1092
CAAAAGAAATACGAAGTTTTCTTTTTTATTTCCGAGTGTAGCCTATCTAATTTAAAGATAATTATATTTATCGAGCTATCCAAGAATCTAAATATAAATTCTATCGCTTAGGGATAACAATTGCCACTTCCTTGAAGGCGTAGCTGCGAAGTTTGTCTTCGTCGTCTCTTAGCACAAGATGCCCGTCAGCCTCCACTTTTTCTATCGATGCCATGAAAATGCCGTCGGAATCTCGATATGGATACAGTCCTGTGCGACGATATAGGCTGTCGTGATATAAGCTCAGTATCGTCGATTTGCCACCAGCGATAAGGATGTTGTAATATCGTTCGAAGGAGTCGAGGATTCTCTTTAGTAGCAAATCGATGTCTTCTTCATGCTGCGTGATGCTGCAAAGCGAAATAGGGTTTGGCGCATCGCTATGAAACTCTCGTTGGTTTACATCGATACCTATGCCAAAGATGCAAGAGTCGATGTTGCCAGCTTTTAGTGATGTTTCGATGAGAGTGCCCGAGAGTTTATAGTCGTGCCAATAGATGTCGTTAGGCCATTTTAGGCTAAAGCCGTCGGCATAACAATCTAAGGCTTCTTTTATGGCTACAGCCATGGTCATGGACAAAAGAAACTGAGTGCGCACCTCTACATTCTTTGGTTTCAGTTTCAAAGAGAAGAGTAGGTTTTTGCCTGGTTCGCTCTCCCAAGTATTAGTGCCCTGTCCACGTCCGGCAGTCTGATAACTTGCAACGGTAACAGCCATCTCGTCATCATCGGCAAGGGCGTACTTGCGCATATAGTCATTGGTGCTACCAATCTCGTTGAGCTTTATAATATTTCTTTTCATAGCAGTTTCCTTCTATACCAAATTGGGGTTAAAGGCATCAACGATATGCTCGTATCGCTTTACATTATTTTGGGTGCCTATTATACAGACGATATCAAACCGGATATCATCTACGATATTAAACATCTTAATATACTGGTTGGCACAGATACCAAGGTTGCGTATCTTCTTTATATCCACAGCCTCTTCAGGTAGCACAACCTCGTCGTGCGACCGAGTTTTCACTTCTACAAAGACTATTGTGGTATGGTCGGGGGTATAGGCAATAATATCTATATCGCGATGGCTACCTGGTGGCGACCAATTAGTCTCCACAATGGTATATCCCTCGCGGTCGAGCACATCGGCAGCATGTTGCTCTCCCCATTTACCAACCTTATTGTGTTCTGCCATGATTGTTATTCGGTGGTATAGTCTACATACTCGCCCTCGTCGCTTGGAATAATCTTCCTGTTTGCTGTCTGAGGGTCGCGAGTGTCGATGATGGTCTCGCCAGTAGAAGTGCTGGTGGTGCGATGACTTTGGTAAGAGCCATTGCTATATCCTGATGTTTGCTTATTTCCTTTGCCTCCCTTTTTAAAATTTCTTACTATTGTCATAGCCTTGAATACTACGAAACCAATAATGGCTATGAAGAAAACGAAGATGAGGACAATAAATAGCAATAAAGACTTCAACATAAGCTCAAGCTACTTTTTATTACGTAAGTTTACAACTACCGATAACACCACATACCATGCTATGATAACAGAAAATGCTGTGATGCCAAATATCATGAGCAAAGGCAAGCATGAGATAAGGAAAATATATTTCACCTCGTTGCCCTTCCATCCCCATTGCTTGAACTTTAGTGCAAACATTGGTACCTCGGCAATAAGCAACCAGCAGCTAACGCATATCATCAGCAATACTACAGGAAGCATATAGGCTGTAGACTCCATGAAATTCTGTGCGCCTACAAACAGTGCTCCCCAGAACAAGGCGTTAGCAGGAGTTGGCAAACCGATGAAGCCCAATGACTGGCGCTCGTCGAGATTAAACTTAGCCAAACGCAAAGCTGAATATGCTGCCATAACGAAAGCGAAGTATGGCAAATATGGTTTCAGCATCAGTAGCTCTGAAGGATATTCCATGATGCTAAGCTCATAGAAGATGATGGCTGAAGGAGCAAAACCAAAGGTTATGTCGTCTGCCAAAGAGTCGAGCTCCTTGCCTATAGGCGACGACACCTTGAGCAAGCGTGCCGACATGCCATCAAAGAAATCGAATACTGCGCCAACGATAATCCACAATAGAGCCATGCGGATATCGCCAAGAAAGGCGTTGTACGTAGCTATACAACCAGAGATAAGGTTGCAGCATGTTATAGAGTTTGGGATATTTCTAACAATAATATTTGCCATAGTTTAATTCTATTATTTGTATGGTTATATATATAATAATGTGTAAAATAAAAAGTGTAAAATAAAAAAGGCAGATATGGTGATCTGCCTTTATATTTTGTTTTATTTCAGTTTTGCTATCACCGTAAGGTCGCCTGTTGTTGCTTGTCCCATTTTCACGCAAACCTCGGTACCAATAGGTAGGAATACGTCTACTCGAGAGCCAAGCTTGATAAAACCAAGGTGTTCATCGATGTAGCAATCCTCGCCATCTTTAGCGTATGTCACAATACGACGTGCCACAGCACCAGCAATCTGGCGACACAACACATCTACACCATCAGGAGTGGTAATCATGATATCAGCATGCTCGTTTTCCTCGCTTGCCTTAGGCAGCCATGCTTTATGATAGTTGCCATCGAAATGCTTCACGAACTTCACCTTTCCGTCTACTGGAAACCAGTTGGCATGAACATTAAAGAGACTCATAAAGATAGAAATCATGAGACGACGATCGTGGAAATATGTGTTTTCCTCCACTTCTTCGATAACAACAATCTTGCCATCGGCAGGGGCTACAACAATCTTCTCTCTTGCCATCGGCAGGAGCTACAACAATCTTCTCTGTATCTTCGCTTCCATAATATCTAATCGGACACCTATAGAAATTTAGGACTATTGCATATACTGTTCCAAATACAGCTACGAAGAGCCAGAATGGAATTTTGTTGTCAAAAGATTGCCATAGGACAATAGCTACTGCTATAATTCCCATCAAACCATACAACAAAGTATCTGTTCCTTCACGATGTATTCTTATCTTCTTTATTTTCTTGATTCTGTTGCCCATGTATATATTGTAAGTGTATATATTAAGAGTAGATTTTTTGCAAAGTTAATTGTTTTTTATCTATTGACAAAATTTTCTATCTCATTCTTTTGGCTATGCGCCTTTTTTGTAGTACTTTTACGGCTCAAAACGCATAACTACATGGAAGATTTCATACATTTACACGTCCACACTCATTATTCCATCCTTGACGGCCAGTCAAAGATTCCACGCATTGTAGACAAGGCGGTGGCTGACGGCATGAAGGGAATGGCCATCACCGACCACGGTGTGATGTTTGGTATCAAGGAGTTTACCGACTATTGTGCCAAGATAAATAAAGGTAGAAAAAAGGAGGGACTTGAGCCTTTTAAACCTATCATCGGATGTGAGATGTATGTGGCTCGTCATAGCAAGTTCGACAAAGTTGCCGAGAATGGCGACAAGTCGGGCCATCACCTTATTGTGCTTGCCAAAAATTATAAAGGTTACAAGAATCTTATCAAGCTTGTATCAAGGGCATGGGTGGATGGCTACTATTATCGTCCACGTACCGACCGTGAGGACCTTGAGAAATACCACGAGGGTCTCATCGTATGCTCGGCTTGTATAGCAGGCGAGGTGCCTGCTAAGGTGTTGAAGGGAGATATCGAAGGTGCACGCGAAGCTTGTAAATGGTATCACAATATTTTTGGTGATGACTATTATCTTGAGCTTCAGCGCCATGAGGTTACCGACCCTACGCTTATTGCTAATCGCGAGACATTCCCTTTGCAGCAGCAAGCCAACAAGGCGCTGATAGAAATGGCACGAGAGTTTGGTATTAAACTTGTGTGTACCAACGACTGCCACTTCGAGGATAAGGAAACTGCTGAGGCTCACGACCATTTGCTCTGCTTGTCTACAGGTAAGGATCTTAACGACCCTGACCGTATGCGATATACCAAGCAGGAGTGGTTTAAGACTCGACAAGAGATGAACGATGTCTTTAGTGATATTCCTGAGGCTCTTTCTAACACTCTCGAAATCCTTGATAAGGTAGAGATGTATAGTATCGAACATGGTCCTATCATGCCTTTCTTCCCTATACCTGAAAGTTTTGGTACAGAGGAAGAATGGCGACAGAAGTTCTCTACCGACGACCTATATCGTGAGTTTACTACCGACGAGAATGGCAACAACCAATTGTCGCCAGAAGAAGGTCAGAAGGTTATCGACCGTCTTGGTGGCTACGACAAGATATATCGTATAAAATTTGAAGCCGACTATCTTGCTAAGCTTGCCTATGATGGTGCTCGCGACCCAAGTCGCTATGGCGAGAATCTTTCTGACGAGGTGAAAGAGCATATCAACTTCGAACTTCACGTAATGAAGACGATGGGTTTCCCAGGCTACTTCCTTATCGTGTCCGACTTTATCAATGCTGCCCGCACCGAACTTGGCGTGATGGTAGGTCCTGGTCGTGGTTCGGCTGCAGGTTCTGTTGTGGCTTATTGCTTGGGTATCACCAAGATAGACCCTCTGAAATACGACTTGCTGTTTGAGCGTTTCTTGAACCCTGACCGTGTGAACCTCCCTGATATCGATACCGACTTCGACGATGATGGTCGAGGTAGGGTGTTGCAATGGGTAATGGACAAATATGGTCATGAAAACTGCGCGCATATCATCACCTACGCAAGTATGGCTACCAAGAACTCTATCAAGGATGTGGCTCGTGTAGAGAAATTGCCTCTCGACATCTCGAATGCGTTGTGTAAGGCTATCCCTGAGCGTTTGCCTGACGGCTTGAAGATGAACTTGACGAATGCTATCAAGTGTACACCTGAGCTTCGTGAAGCTGAATCGTCTGCCGACCCACGTGAGCGCAACACCATAAAATATGCAAAGATGCTTGAGGGTACTGTGCGTGGTACTGGTATCCACGCCTGTGGCTTCATCATCTGTCGTAATGCCATCAGCGACTGGGTACCTGTGTCTACAGCCGACGACCCTGACTTCAAAGGCTTGAAGGTTCCTGTCACACAGTATGATGGTCATGTTATCGAGTCTACTGGTCTTATCAAGATGGACTTCCTCGGACTGAAGACTCTCTCTGAGCTTAAGGAGGCTTGTAAGGTTGTGAAGCAGACCACAGGTCATGACATAGACCTCGACACTCTGCCTATCGATGATGAGCTTACATATCAGCTATATCAGCAGGGACGCACCATTGGTACCTTCCAGTTTGAGTCGCCAGGTATGCAGAAGCACCTTCGCAATCTGCACCCTACGGTATTCGAAGACCTTATCGCCATGAATGCTCTGTATCGTCCAGGACCTATGGACTATATTCCAGAGTTTATTCGTCGTAAGCACGACCCATCGCTCGTTACCTACGATATTCCTTGTATGGAGAAATATCTTAAAGATACCTATGGTATTACGGTATATCAGGAGCAGGTGATGCTTCTTAGCCGTCAGCTTGCCGACTTCACTCGTGGTGAGAGTGATGCCTTGCGTAAGGCCATGGGTAAGAAGAAAAAGGATATCGTAGATGCCATGAAGCCTAAGTTTATCGAGGGCGGAAAAAAGAATGGTCACGACCCTAAGGTGCTGGAAAAGATTTGGGCTGACTGGGAGAAGTTTGCTTCGTATGCCTTCAACAAGTCGCATGCCACTTGCTATTCTTGGGTAGCCTACCAAACAGCATATATGAAGGCTCACTATCCTGCCGAATATATGGCTGCGCTTATGACCCGCCGCTTTGCGCAGATTACCGAGATTACCAAGCTCATGGAAGAGTGCAAGGCTATGAATATCGAAACACTTGGCCCTGATGTCAACGAGAGTTTCGTGGGCTTTGGTGTTAACAAGAAGGGTGAGATTCGCTTCGGACTTTCTGCTATCAAGGGTATGGGTGGTGCTGCTGCCGATGCTATTGTTGACGAGCGTCTGAAGAATGGTCCTTATAAGGATGTCTTCGACTTCGTGATGCGTGTCAGCCTTAAGGATGTAAACCGCAAGGCTATAGAGAGTCTTGCTCTCAGCGGTGGTCTCGACTGTTTCAATATTCGTCGCGAAGACTATTTCGGCAAGAATTCTAAGGGCGACATGTTCCTCGACACTCTTGTGCGTTTTGGTCAGAACTATCAGCTATCTAAGGCGCAAGCCGTAAACTCGCTATTTGGCGAAGAGGAAGTGGAAGTGACTTATCCTCATGTGCCTAAGGGCGAAGAATGGAGCACCATCGAACGATTGGGTAAGGAGAAAGACCTTGTAGGTATCTATCTCTCGGCACATCCGCTCGACGACTATGCTGTGGTATTGAAGTCGATGTGCAACACTCATTGTTGCGAGCTCGAAAATCTCGACAGCCTTATGGATAGAGAAGAAATCGTAGTAGGAGGTATCATCACCGAAGTACGCCCGTCGTTTACCAAGCGAGGCGAACCTTTCGGTTTCGTTACTATCGAAGACTACGAAGGTCCGGGCAAGATAGCTATCTTTGGAGAAGAGTGGGGCAAATGGAACGGAAAGTTAATCACTGGCTCTTCGATATACATGACCTGCAAATGCTTCAAGAAGTTCCCTACGAGCAACTTCATCAGCCTGCAGATAAAGAGCATAGAGTTTATGCAAACGGTAAAGGAGAAGCAGATAGAGAAGTTCACCATCATCGCCGACTCCGACAAGATAGACGACGAAATAGCCACCGACATCTCTACTCTCGTAGAAGATCATCCAGGCAATGTGCAACTCTATTTCCAGATTACCGACAACGAGCACAACTCTACAATCACTCTCCGCATGCCTAATACCGGCATCGAACTCTCTAAGCTGTTTATAGAATATGTAGACAACCACGAGGATTTGAGCTACAAAGTGAATTAAGTGAAGAGTGAAGAATGGAAAGCTATCTATAGTGAATTGTGGGTAAATATAATAAAATTGTGTAAATAGGGCGCTATATGGAATATTTTGCCTAATTTTGCAGCAGATTAACATAAGCAATAGAACATAAACAATAAAAATAAGACATGGAAGTAACAATTACAACCGAAAATTTCGAGAGCTATAAGAATGGCGAATTGCCATTGGTAGTAGACCTTTGGGCTACATGGTGTGGACCTTGCCGCCAGATTGCACCTATCATCAGCGAGTTGGCTGAGGAGTATGCAGGCAAATTGGTAGTAGGCAAATGCGACGTTGAAGAAAACGACGATATCGCTATGGAGTTTGGTGTTCGCAACATCCCTACAATCCTTTTCTTCAAGGGTGGACAGTTGGTAGACAAATTCGTTGGTGCAGCCTCTAAGTCAAAGATTGAAGATAAGTTCAAGGCTCTTCTGTAATAAGAGAACTAAGCACACAAAATAATAGAGTGAAGAATCTTAAGGCATCAGCCTTTAGAATCTTCACTCTTTTTTATT
>HF994012.1 GCA_000436915.1 Prevotella sp. CAG:1092
CCTTTCGGACTTGGGATCGGGAAGCTTTTTCTGCTTTTCAAAGTGCGTACAAGGCAATAAGGCAAGTCTGATGGGAAGAATACTCTTTTGCATGTTTCATGGAAAAGGAAGATTGTTACCGAATCACGACTTGCTATTTGCCAAATACGCGATAACTTTGCAGAAAAAGAATCCCGAAATCCCAAAGACGATACGGAATCAAAGACTTCTGGTTTCAGTAAGAAGAAGAAAAAAAATATAACAGGGAATGACAGCAGGGATAAAAAAGCCGGGTGGGAATAGTCCAAGCAAGTATCAACAGTTTAAAAAGCCAGCGTGTTGTTCCTTCGTAAGTCGATAAAATCGGCCTGCGAAAGAACAACACCCTGGCAAACTGTTCATGCTTACTGGACTATGGCGTGGGCGAAGATTATAAAGAAGAAAAGCCGACAGATTTATAAAGGAAAGACAGAATGCCTATAAAGAGGAAGACCAGGATATTATAATAAGGTGGAAGGGAGGG
>HF994013.1 GCA_000436915.1 Prevotella sp. CAG:1092
CATCCTCGTAAGTGAGAGCATTATTGTAGACCTCCATCATCTGGTCGGCACTAAACTCCTTGCCCATCATAGAGAGCATATTTCGCAAAGCTGTGATGTCTTCCGAGTTCAGGCAGTCGGCATGCATACGAATATGGCGAGGATGCTTCATAGCCATCTGATGCATGAAATGCGAAAGGTTGATAATAGTGGTATAGTCGTGCTTGCGATTACCATTCGTAGCCACCATCTGCTCGTCTTCGCCAAGATATCTGGCAAGAATGCTCACGGCATCATTTTCATCTATCACGGCACATTCTGCCGCCAAGAGTCCTTGCTCATATAGAAATTTTGAGCAAAAGCGATGCACGTTGCCTACAAACAAAGATGCCATGCCCTCGTCGTTGCCCAATCGCGACTGCAAACGCTCGTACATGCCACGAGCAGCACGGTTGGTAAACGTAAGGCATAGCATATCCTTATAGTCAATACCCTCACGTCTTGCCTTGGCTACTCTCTCTGCAAGCATCTGCGTCTTGCCACATCCTGGAGGAGCCAACACAAGATGAAAACCAGAGCCAGCAGCTAATACTCGTTGCTGGCTCTCGTCTGGTGTCCAATTATTCTGCATAATGTTTAGTCAAGGTGGAATACCTCTTCAATAGGAATGGTGACAGGAGAATTATCAGGATTTACCTCCATGATATCTGCCATCATATCCCACCACTTCTGTGTGATAGGGTCTACATTTTCAGTATCTTGGCTGTTGGTATCTTTCGAGCATTCCTGGTAGGCAAACAATAGGTTTGTTTCCTTGTCCCAGAAAATGCTGTAGTTGCTTACACCAGCATCCTTGATCATCTGTTTCAACTCTGGCCAAATAGCGGCATGACGTTTTGCATACTCTTTCTCACAGCCTGGCTTGAGATACATCTTAAATCCAAATCTTTTCATAGGTAATAATAGATTGCCTCACCCCCGACCCCTCTCCAAAAGAGAGGGGAGTAATTACTCCTTATATATGAGAAGGGATTGAAGGATTATTGGCATTAATAGTTTGTTTAATATAATTATTCCCCGACCACTCCCCAAGACAGAGGGGGAAAGTTTATTGTCTTTATTGGAAAACTCAACATTTTTAAGGGTTTTTACTCCCCTCTCTTTTGGAGAGGGGC
>HF994014.1 GCA_000436915.1 Prevotella sp. CAG:1092
TCTCCAGCAATCCTGCTGCGTTTATATTCGTGTCATTCGGATCATTCGTGTTCTTTAGAAACTCAATCCTTCGTGGTGAGTAAGACTTCGTCCACATTCAAGCACGGACAGTCCTTCGGCGTAGTCCCAGGCAGATCACGGTGCCCCACCACCTTTGCCCTCGGGAACAACCTGCGCAAGATACCCAGCAGATCAAGAATCTCCTCTCGCTGCGCTCTCGTCAGCGTGTTGCAAGAGTTGCCCTCCTCATCCAGTCCGCCCTCATAGCAGATACCGATAGAACATCTGTTATACGGTTTAGCATGCGCCCCCACCTCCAGCAGCATACGATGCTGCGTCCTCGTACCATCCTTACGGATGTAGAAGTGGTAGCCAATATCATAGAATCCCCTCTCTTTGTGGTCCTTCCTCATTTGCTCCACCGTATAGTTCTGGTTGCGTCGTGTTGCCGAGCAGTGAATCACAATATATTTCACGTTGTCAGCCGACATCATCAATCTTTTTCTCATAACAATTAAAATAATACATAACAAAAAAACATCCACCACCCACCCCTCGTACTCTCATTTGCTATCCGTGTGCACCACACCCCAGCTCCCGAGCTCCCGAACTTAGAGTGTGAGGATTATTCGTGTTCCTATATAAAAGCTCCTCCTGCGCCTTCAAGTCTAATTACTCCCCTCTCTTTTGGAGAGGGGCTGG
>HF994015.1 GCA_000436915.1 Prevotella sp. CAG:1092
TTCGCACAACTCAACGATTTGAACACGACAAAGAAGTCGTTTAACGAATTCAAGCTCCAAAGCGAGAAGTCTGAAGAAGAACAGAATAAATCTCTGTCAAAATTGAATGAAACGGTTTCAAGCAACACAAATTCAATTGACGGATTAAGAAAAAACAAGTTGGACGCTTCTACTTTCTCTAACTATACGTCAAACATGTCTCCTATCATATTAAAATTAAGCCAAGGAGTCTCAAAAAACGAAAACGACATAAGCGGAAAAGCTGAAAAGGCTGATGTTGAAACGATGGAAAAAAAATTGACGGCATTGGTAGGAGAAAACACAAGCAACATTAAGCTGAAAGCTGACAAGGATTTCGTTTCTGACGAAGACGATAAGTTGCGTTTAGCTATTGGTAAAAATCAAGACGCAATAACTGATTTGTCAAAAAGTGTTAATTCGAAGGCTGACAAAGAATCCGTTGACGATTTGTCTTCAACTGTAAGCGCAATGACCTCATACATTAAGGCTTCAATCACGAATAGCGCAACTAATAGGGATTTAAAAACAGTATCTGACAAGGTGGACGACTTGTCATACTTGGTTGCAAATAAGGCGACTTTAGCAGACTTTAACATTGTTTCCGCAACATCTAAGTCAAACTCAGTTGCAATTGACGATTTGAAGCACGACAAGCAAGAAAGGGGAGATTATGTAAGCGCAACTACAATGCTTAACTACTACACAAAGTCTGAGACAAGTGGAAATACGCAAATTCAAGACGCATTGGATGATAAGCAAGACAAGGGTAATTATGTGGAAGTCACTGACCTTGACAACTATTACACAAAAAGCGAAACCATTGACGCTTACGAATTCAAAGGGTTGAGTGCTAAGGTGACAACCGATTTGGAAACAAAGGCGAACAAGGATGCTGTGGCACAGTTGAGCAGAAATGTTGACAATTGTCAAAATGAAATTGAAAAAGCGTTAAATGACTTGACTTTGCTTGACAATGACATGCATACAAAATACACGACAAAATCATATGTGGACAACACTGTTGATGCGGTTTCAAGTGGAGTTTCCGCAAATTCTAACCTAATATCTAAAATTTCAGACATAAACAACCTTAAGCTGTACGACCCAACGAAAGGGAGCTTCATCGATGACGGAAACGGATTGCTTGATGTTTTGCATAGGAAATTCCATTTGCTAATTAAGGGGATTGACGAAACCAACACAAGCATAGAAGGGTATCTTTGTAATTTGGAAAAAAGAATAAAGGCAATTGAAGATAAGAACAAATAAAACTGATAAAAAATGGGAAAAATTTCTAATCTGAGCTCATACGGATTCAATGAACAACCACAGTTTGACGGCTTCATAAATTCATTGAAGGAAAAGGCAGACACCACTGAAATAGCTGAGCAAGTCAAGAAGCAAGAAAGCGATATAAAAAACATCAATGACATTAACACGAAACAAGACGAGCAAATACTCGGGCTTAACGTTGATATCAAACAAAGCGGAAACGCATTCACGTTTACGCAAGGTGGGAAAAACTTGGCCGTCATCAACCAAGAGAACGGTGAAGGAAGCTCGGTAATAGGAGGATCATTCTCCAACGGAAAGCTCACGTTGAACAACAGCAACAATACAAGCGTTGAAATTGACGCAAGTTCATTGGCTTTTAAGGGCGATGCGACAAGCATTCCGAATCTCGATGCGTATGCAACGAAACAGTGGGTGGAGGACAAGAAATACTTGACACAGCACCAATCATTGGATGATTACGCTAAAACTTCAGAAGTTAGCGGTGAACTCGCAAAGAAAAGCAATGTTGGGCATACGCACCAAATAAGCGATATAACCGACTTGCTAACACAATTTGACGGCTATGCCACTGAGGAATGGGTAAATAGCAAAGGATTCCTTACTACTCACCAAGACCTCACTGATTAT
>HF994016.1 GCA_000436915.1 Prevotella sp. CAG:1092
GAACTATTTCTTATCCCGAACTGGGGTAAGCTATAACAGAAGAATGCAATTACTGCATTTATCAACATCTGGACATTTGCCAAATCCCCATGAAAAAACAATGGCAAGAAAATAAACATATTCTTTACCCATTGTTGCGGACGAAGGAGCAATATTAAATTTTTCATTTCAGAACTCCTTTCTTCAATAATAATTCTTGTATGAAATTAGTCTTTACATCACGATTCAGTGCGCTATAATCAATATAGATTCTTACTCTCGTTGGCAACAGAGGAATCTGCTCCATCGTATTTGAAGGCTTATTTAAACCTAGAGTTCGCTTAGCAGGTTCTACCTTACGTACAAAACCATACAAATCTGAACTATAGCATGATTTATCTGAGTGGTTGATACATTTTACATAATAGTCTTCTATTTGGTTAGCAACTATAGTAGTAGCAAGAGTTGCTCCCATTGCTACAAAACTATTGATTAGCAATAAGCTATAAATACCTTTTCTCAATATATTCATTCTTCTATTTACAACTGAATTTTCAGTAGCAAACAACAAGAACAAAGGAACCAGATAAATATAGCTTACATAGCGATAAAACCATCCACCAGGAACCAACAACTGAGTTGCCAAAAACGCAATCGATAGCCCTATATACCATTTTCCTTTTCGTGTTTTATAAGCTTTTGACAGCACAAAAAGTATGATTGCTAAAATCAGCACATCAAGCCATAACAATCCTGCTCCGCCTAATTTTGCATCTACCGATCCACATGCAGTCAGGTTTTTCAATGGGTATCCACCATAAGGGAATTGATAGTTTTGACTTTGCGAACCTGTAGTTGGGCGAGAAAAATCAGCAACAAGAATCTTTTCTACACTATTATAATGTTTAAAAGACTCAGGCTCAACAATAGACATAATATCAACATTACTATGCCCTCCCATAAGAGGATAAAATGGAGTTTGATGGTCTACAGTATTAGTAATGTAAGGATTGAAAGAGAAGGTTAAGACCGACACTATAACCCCAACTATACCATATACGAAAATATAACCTACCATGCTTCGCAGTCCTTGTCTCCAAAAATATGCCATGAATCCCAAGTACAACAAGCCAAACCACAACAGCATATTGAACTTCACTGAAACAGCTATAGCTAAAAGACAGATAAAGACCAGCAAGAATTTAACTTTATCCTCCTTATAAAGAACCATTGAACATAATGCGATGACAACTATCGAATAGAGATTAAAATCTATATAAAAACTCAATAACTGATTCCAAATGATAGGAGGAAAAGCAACAATGAATGCTACCAACCACAATTTACGCTTAGACCAGCCCTCAAACTTCTTCTCCAAAGCCATAAGAGAAAAGAAGAAAGAAGAGATTGGCAAGAAGAAATTACCTAATTTTCCAATCTCCATATTTCCAGTAAATGCAACTATTGTGGCACAGATAGTTTCTTGCCCCTTAGCATAGTGGTCAATCCAAATATGGGAGGTGTCCTTGATAACTCTAGCAGAATGGTGATCATATATAGGATTCCAGCCATGGCTCAACAGATAGATACCAGGTTGATGATACCAATTACTATCAAAAGCAGGGTCATGTATAAAATAACACAAAACACCTACGGCAACTAAGCCGACCAAACAATAGGCAATAGACTGACACAGTATTTTTTGGCTGCTAATTATCCTATTTGTCATAAACAATGCGAACACTAAGGCTAGTGGAAATGTAAAACTACAAATACTAGCCCCTATACACCAAGTTAATCCACTAACTAAAAGCAGAACAACCGGAAGTATTAATAGAGCAAACGCCCAATAATTAATATGATTCTGTTTCATTCTATTTATTACTTTAACAGTTTCAATAAACAATGATCTTCATCAAAAAATAATAACTCAAAAGAACTTCTTCCTAAAATATACGATAAGCATCAAGATTTTTTTATCCATTAACTATTTTAACGAATTCTGCTTCCCATTGCTTTACAATCGTATCTATAGAGAAACTCTTACTTTTTTCTATAGCAGCATTAGCCATCAAACAAAGCTTATCCTGATTGTTCATGACAACAGCCATTTTATTAGCCATGGCCTCTGCATCGAAACCAATATCTGATTTTGTCAAAATTACTCCGTCTTTACCATCTTCAATAATATCATCTACTGCCGAGAAGCTTTGATATACAAAAGGAACGACACCAAAACTCATACTTTCAGCAAGCACCAAAGGAAAACCTTCAAACTCAGAAGTAAGCATCAGAAGAGAAGCTCGTTTATAATAAGGTACAGGTTTTTGGAAGCCTTCAAAATTAACACGTTTCAACCCTAAACAACTTACATGATTCTCCAAGTTCTCCCTATCCTCACCATCTCCCACGATGGTCAAACGCCAATCTGGAAAGCGTTCCTCCAAATAGTTCCATGTATCAATCACACGATATACTCTTTTCTGAACAAAGTCCAAACGACCCACATAGATGATTTCTTTCTGCTTTTCATTAAAAGCATACTCATAACCATCATGCTCTACTGTTATAGGATTGGTCAACACTTGAAGATACCTGTCATCACTCACACCTGTAAAACGCTTAAACTCCTCTATATAGCTTGGCGATAATACAAGAAACAAGTCACTATGTCGATAAATGTAAGCCATAGCCCTGCTCGTCACCTTCTTGAATGCAAAGCGCATCAAGCGTAAAGCCAAACGCTTCATAAGATTCTCGCATCCCATTAAAGCTATATTTAATTTTTGGATTCTACCATTGAAACTCGGCGCATTGTGATATACGGAAATGATCTTTACATCGAGAACTTTAGCAGCCTTTCGTGCCGTTTTGATTGGTGTATAAGGCAAGCCCCATTGGTTGATGATGATATCTATCTTATCATCGACCAAGACTTTTCGCAACTTAGCAACATTTTCTTTACTTCGGGAATAGTCGTCTTGCTGATAAAGTTTGATACGAGCATCAAATCTATCGGCAATGGAATGTTTTCCGCCAAGAAAAGAAAAAACACTTACCTGATGACCTTTCTCTACAAATTTATTTGCAAGAACGGCAGTCACCACCTCCAGACCACCAATTTCAAGGCCTTTCAACAAAAAAAGTATGTTCGGTTTGTTCATTATAAAGCGAACCAGTATCTATAAACTTGTTTGTAATCTATATCACGATTGCGTTCCCTAATTTTCTTGGCTGGGTTACCACCCACGATAGACCATGGCTCCACATCTTTTGTAACCACACTACCAGCCAAGACAATGGCACCTTCACCTATTGTCACTCCAGGCATCACCAAGGCATTAGAGAAGATAAAGACATCATCCCCAATATGCACAGACGCACCTTTCGTAGAAAACTTCGGGTCATTCAAATCATGACCTAACGTATAAATCTTAGTATTATGGGCAATACCGACATTGTTTCCGATATAGATACCCCGGCGATTATCAAGGTAACAACCAAAATTAATGACAGTATTCTGTCCCACACTCATCTTACCAACATGAAAGAACTTGCATCCTCGATGGATACAAGACTTGCCTCTCCCGATTCGAATTCCGAACAAACGCAGATACCAATTTCTGAGAGGATTCGGTATCAATAGATAAGATACATTAAGAAATTCCACCAATAGGAATTTACATTGAAGAAGTATTGTTTTCATTATTATCTTTTTAAAAGGGCTACTCAGCTTGCCCAGAAAAGTAGCTCAAAAAATAAAAGGATCAAGCCTTTCGCCCCAAAATTATTATTCTGCAAATATCTTACGAAATTTTTCTTCTGAATTTGCATTATACGTAGTCTCTATCCTTCCCAACGTCACCGATTTTTCCATCGCAGCAGCTAGCTCTTCTACATTTTCCTTAGATGCCAAATAACCTGTTCTTCCTTCAGAAACAATTCTTTCAATAACAGGAATACACTTAAATGCAGCAACTGGAGTGCCTAAATATAAAGCTTCTATCAAAACATTAGGCAAACCTTCATTACGAGAAGACAAAACAAAGCAATCAGCATTTTTCATATATATATAAGGATTGCTTTTAAAACCAGTAAACTCCACAGAACCTTGAAGTTCGTTATGTTTTACAAAGTTTTGCAATTCTTGGCAAACAGGATTATCCTCATTATAGTCTCCAACTATGTACAGTTTAGAATTATTTATATTTCTTTTCACAATACAGAAAGCTTTCAGCAATAAATCAAATCCTTTATCTCGATGAAATCTTCCAACGGCAACAAATCTCGCATTAACATCGTCTTCTCCAAAAGGACTTTTCTCAGCCAAGCACTTATTAATATATTGCTTATCTATTGCATTTGGAACCGTATGAACCATTTTTTTGGAAAGGTGCAACCCTTTTATTAACCCATCTCTCATTTCATCAGTTTGAGCAATGATATAATCAGCAAATGGATAAGTAAGGGCCAATCTTAATTTCTGCGTAAAACTTTGAGTATAGAGATAATTCTCATTTCTAAGAATCACTTTACATTTCAAAAAAAATGATGCAATTATCAGACGCCAATTTACAGGCATTCCTGCACCATAAACAACATCTGGTTTTTCTCTCTTTATCACCTTACGCATGTTTCTTATCAGATTATGCGTAAATTTTGGTTCTTTATGAAATACCCATTTACGATTATCTGGCAAGAATTTCTCCAATTGATTATTTGGACCAAAAATATGGTACGAAACATCAAAATCCTCATCACGTAAGCACTTAGAAATCACTATTGCCTGACGTTCTGCGCCTCCACAGCCAGAAGAAATAAAAAAAACAACTTTTTTTCTCATGAGAATTAATCTATTACATTAGTATTTAAATTATGCCCTTCCCAACCAAATATTTTTTTCAGAATGACTTTTATAGCAACATGCTGAAGCTTATATACCATAGGTTTCTCTACGTAGGTATTAGTTAAATGATCCATCTTCACATGATCAGCCTCATTATGGATAGCAGAAACAATATTATACATATCCGGGACTTCAAAACCATTATCTTCACAATAAGCAAATTTATTCTTAGTCATTTTCTGCTCAATAAAATGAGTTTTCTGATTTTGATTCTGAAGTTGCTCATACATCATTTTTTCCACTCTCAATCTCAAAGCCATTGCTACTGCATAAGGATCATATTGAGTTTGATCAGATAGATATTTATTTACTTCATCTATCAAGATTTGGTGAAGAACAGCAGTTTGCCCCCAAGTCTCATCTAGATTACGGTCTGTTTTATAAGTAGCTATATCTGCTGAATAATCACTTACCAAATTATTATAATGAAACAAATCATGTGAGAGGTTGTGATAAAGTTGCAGTTTATTAGCATCCCCTCTCTTGCCTTCCTGCTTCATGGTTTCACGGAAAGCAATAAAAGCCAACATCTTTCTAGTTGCAGTTGGAACCGTCGCCCTTAAATATTGAGGATTTATTCTCTTTTCAGAAAACACATAAGAACGAAAAGTATAAGGATTCAGATGCGACAAAATACATAAATACAAATTATTATTTGATAGATTGAGTAATTCTGTCAGATAATACTGAGCAGCTATCAAGTTGGCATCATCAAGATAGTCAAAGACTTCATCTATCAGTAGCAGGTATTTATGTTCTGGACGTATCTTTGCTTTAAACTTAATGATATTCACAACAAAAGTCAACAAATCACGTTGCCCATTTGATATTTCATCAGCATGTGGGAAACGTACTACTAGCTTATCCTTAACTTCTTCAGTATGGATATTTTTCCATGTTGTATCTAGCAGCTTAAATTCCCTATCAATATGATTTTTGAAATCAATATAGTCCCAATAAGCGATAGCTGATTTAATTTTCGCTTTGTTATCTTTCCAATGATATATCAATTGAAAAAAACGCAAAAACAAGTTACAAGGCGAATCATTAGGGTACAATAAAGCCAATTGCTGAACAATACTCTGATAACGAGGCTCTGTTTCAATTTCAGACAACCAGTTTTCATCTATCGCAGCTAAGACTTCTTGTTCATTTCCTCTCAGATTATTGATATTTTGCAATACATTTTCTATTAACGCTCTTCTAGAATTTGCCGATAAGAAAGTATCCAATTGAGTATATATAAACTTCAATCTATGAAGGAATTTTGGACTTTCCATTTCTAATCCTAGGTTTTGAAGAATTTTCTTATTTTTTCCAAAATTACGTTTTATAGCATTAATTGAATAACCTGTAGAAACCAACTTTACAACTTTACCTATTTCTATATCTGTAATATCTATATAACTTATCGCTGTAGCAAATTTCCCCATATTATGCAAAGTCGCTTCGCTATCTATACCACTTTTTATCACCCAACAAGAAAGAACTGGAGATATTTCGTTCTTAGTACTGTCCGCAGTATAAACTACATCATTCAGCTCTAAAGACAATGACGATGAAAGGGTTTCGTCTTTATGAAATTTCAGATTTTTATCTACAGACAAAGTTCCTCTTTTCAAAGAACTAAAAGCCGCAGCTAAAGAAGATTTACCTGTACCATTTGGGGCGAACAAAATATTCACCCTATTGGTTTTAAGTTCCACATCAAGAGTTACAGGCGGATAACCATAGCCCTTTATATTTTGAATTGTAATATTCTTAATCATAATTTTAATAAACTTTGTACATATCTATTTTTGGAATATTCCCCTCCTTTGAGGGTAAGCGGTCACTTTAGGTACGTTAAGCCATAAAATGAATGCTTTTTTATTATCTTTTAAGAAAAAATCATTTGCTTTTATGCTCAAGCAGTAACAGTAGCCAGCCGCCATCTATGAGCGAGTAAGTCTACCAATTTGTCTTTCACATACATTTTCTCTAGCACCGAACACTATCAGAAAAGTGCCTAAGAACAAATAAGAAGAAAATGTATCTTGCATTCCTGTGAATAATATAGATAACAAATAGCTAGAGCAATAACCTAAAAACAAAATTTTCTTATTTTTTTTAAACCTTTTAATTCCAAATAAGTAGAATTGAAAAAGAAAAACAAAAAAACAGATAATACCAACAACCCCTTGTTCATACATTATCTGGAAGATGACTGATTCAAAACCTAGCATTGCCGAGTTTCTTATATTTTTTTTACTAGAATATTCCAGATACCCCAAGCCATACCCGAATAAAAGATTTTCTTTAGATACATCAAATACTGTTGTTTCTATTTGATTTATACGCATATCTACATTGCTGCCATTTATTTCCGCCGCATTACTCTTTGATTGATCCCAAAAGAATACTGCTGATTCTATATAAGTTTGCATTTTATCAGAAAGCGAATACGATAACACTACACCTACAAAAGCATAAATACCAATTTTTTGTAAAACTTTTAAGCCTCCAGAAGCTACTGCATAACATACTAATATAGGGAACAAGGCTACCAAAGCACTTCGACTTCCTGAAAACAAGACATTTAAGCATCCTAACACTATAACAGCTTTAAACAGCACAGGATTTATTTTATCTTTTACCATTACAAAAAAAGCAACTAAGATACCCCACAATTGCCCCCAAGTTAAAGGATGGTTCATTGTTCCAGATATTCGCCCAGACAAACCACCTCTAACTTCATAAAGGAAATATTCATATTCATATTCTTTAATATACAAAAGATTAAGAACCTTTATATAAGGGTTTTCTTTAAGAACATAACACATTACTCCATAAAAACCGATTACTATTGCCACAATTGTTAAGCAACGGATAAATCTTACCCTAGTATCTATAGTATTTAAGAAATAGAAACAGAAAAGAACAGGAAGAACTGTGTGATATATTATACCTTTAGCGAATTGATAATACTGAATTCCTTTAGGTACAAAAGAAGCCAATAGACAAACCAGTACAGCTGGAATAACGTAAAATGAAAATAGCTTTAAAACCTTTGTGATAGGGTAGCTCGTACTTAATGAAGATTTATGAATAAGAAACGACGCTGTCATAAATATCAAAAATAAATCATTTGTATTTACACTAACACCGCCCATATTAAAAGAAACGAAACTCGGTAAGATAAAACTATGTAACAAATATATAATACCACCAACATAAAAATTTCTAAGTATTATTATACAGCATATTATAATAATTATATTTATTATGGATATCATACTTCCAAATTTTTATTTTTGATATAAAGAAAGTATATTAGAAAGCACTTTCTTAAAATCAAAATAGTTCACTGACTTCACATTATTTTCTCTAACGCAAGAGCTAAGTAACAAATTTGCCCACTTTTCATTCGATTCGTTAACAGATAATTTAAAACATTTATCTGTACAAATCACTTCATCTGGTACAGTATCAGATGCAACACATCTTACCCCTTGGGCTTGCGCTTCAACTAAAACTAAGGAGAAACTCTCTTGATAGGAAGGCAAAGCCATGGCATCAAAGCAACTCATCAAGGCTGTTGCATCATTCCTGACACCAAGAAATATAACCTTGTCTTGAAGAGAATATTCCTTAACTAGCCCATGCACTCGTTTTCTATCATTCTTATCTCCATCTCCTACTAGTAACAATACCGACTGAGGGCGTTTTTGAAGAACACTTCTAAAAATATTGATTAACTTCTCATGATTCTTAACCTTATTAAACCTGCCTACATGTCCTAAGATAAAAGTATCTTTAGGTAGTTTTAATTCTCCAAGTAGCTTCTCTTTGTCATATTTTTGCGACTGAACTTCTTGAATGTCAAGGCCATTAGGTATAACATCAACTTGTGTTTTAGAATTAAAAGCCAATAAGTCTTGTTTTGCCTTCTCGGTTAGAGCAACAACATGAAGTCCTGCCGATAATTGGTCTGAAAAATTATTAATCTCATTCTCATCGAATTGAGACAAAAAACGATTCATATCAGAATGCAAGGTAAAGAACCATTTGGGGCACAAATTCTTATCTATCTGCGTATCTCGCAAAAATGTGTGAAAATGAACAACGTCGGGCTTATACTCAGATATCACATTCAAAATTCTTTCATTAAGACTCTTTTTTGAAGGGTATAAATGATTGATTATTTTTGTGACTAAATTTGAATCATTAAAAATACTAAAAACAGGAATACAAGCATTCTTCAATTTTCGAAACAAGATAGTGTTAAAATGCCATATATCCAACACTGCAACTTCCATGCCCATTTTTTTCATCTGAATGGCATAATTTGTAACTATCGCTTCTGCACCACCCATCTTGAGATGGTGGATAACAAATAACACTTTCATTTCTTCAAATTTCTAATATTATGCAACAAACCAAGGAATTTAACCATTCGTGGAAAACGAAATCTATGTCCATCTACAACTATCAATCCATTTTTCATATTGAACGTATGATACCCCAAACTATAATCTGGATTATTAGAATGGAAAGAATTAATGGTTTCAAACACAAAAGTGTTTCCTTCTTTATTAACCTTTTGAATCTCTATACCATTTCCATAACACTTATTGCAATCCTGAGCAGGACGATACATCTGTTCATCAATGTAGAAAGCATCACCTGCATTACGTGCTACATTACTTTGAAAACTAACATTAGCTATCGGATTTTCATCCATAAACATCTCTTTACCATCAAAAGGATAAACCTGCAGTTCATTTCCATTTGGTTTTGGCAATTTGGTACTGAAAATATAATCTTCACCTGACGTGAACTGTACAATTGTAGCATCAGTCAATGGTAGTTTACCTACTTCATGCATTTTTTCCAAACAAATGTTTTGAGGGTTATATTTGTAAATGCTTATGCCGCCAGATTTCGAATTCTCTGGCATTACATAAACTTCTCCGTCTTTTTGGTAGATAACGGGAAACGAAAGATGAGTTGGCAACTCAAGAATAATCTTCATTTCCTGGAGTATATAGTCAGGACGACTTACAACAAGTCTGGCTATTCTACCTTTACGGAGCTTATAACAAAACTCTTCAACCAACACAACTATTTGTTTATCTGTCACCTCCAATAGATAAGGATCAGCAAACCATCTATCAGTATAGCTGTGCTTCATCCAATGGATATTTAATTTATCAGACTTAATAACATCAGCAATATCATCTGTTATAAAGCCTAGATTCCACATATCTGAACGTAGAATCATTCTATCTTTCTTTGAAAATATGTTCAACATAATTTATTCTTTATTTTTTGAAGCAAAAAGTTCCAAAATGGTGCAGGATCCTTAGAATTATATAAAAATAAATATGATGCTTTTACTTCTTTTAGCCATTTTATCAAAGGTATTTTTTTACTTTTAACAAACTCATAATAATCTCCAATTTCCTGCATCGCATCAAACTTTTCAAGAGGCTTAAAGCTATCCATAAAGAGTGTATTATCCAACATTGAAACGGCCCAGCGGAATGGTAGGTTGAATCCTCCCTTTGTAAATGCATAACTCCAACCAGAATTTCTGAAATTAACTTCAAGGAAATAGAGTTCATCATTATTGTCTATCAAAAATTCAATACAGAATATTCCTGTAAAATGGACTTGCTTGATGAGTCTCTTTATATTTTCAATCAACTTTTCATCCGTAAAAGGGAAAAAATACATATAGTTACCATAACTATCTGGACGGAAACGATAATAGCTACATGCATAAGGCATAAAAACCTCTTCACCACCATTAATACTAATGCCATCAATACACAATTCATTCTTCTTTTTTATAAATTCTTGAACAAGTATATTGTCTGCATGAATTTGTGTATAGGCTTTTCTTAACTCATCTTCATTATTACAAATGTGGGCCTGATCCTTCCAACCACCTCCTTTCGCAGAAGTTGCAGCTTTTGTGAAAACAGGATACTTCAATGTTTTAGGCATCTGACCAACCTCTAAAAGTTCTTCCTTTGGGATTTGCAAACCACACTCCACTGCAGCTTGAGTGATGTCATATTTCTGAAGATATTTTTCTATACCACCTTGTCCATTGGTGAAATAAAACTTATCCTTTAAATCCTCATAGTGGGAATCCAACAACAAAGTTATATCATCACTACCATTATAAATAAAAGGTTTTAACTTTTCTTTACCATAATGAGAAATAAGATAATTGTAACCTTCATTAATCGTATTAAAAATATGAAGTTCACCTACGTATTTACTTTTGTTTACCAACTGTGGATTTTTTGAACAGAGCAAAACTATAGGGTGAATGCCTTCTTCACCTAAACTACGAACAATTCCTAATGGATTTGTATGATCCTCTACAAGCAATATATGCTTGTGCTTATAAACTTCATGATTCTTGCTTATCATATTTTAATTATTTGATTTATTCAACGTATATAAGAAATAACACATACCTGCAAAAATAATCGTGATGACGATAACGCCTAAGATTACTGATGCCATTTGTACTAACGCCAAGCCTCCACAGGCAAACAACACCATGGCGCAAAAACATTGAGTCATACTCCATGACACTTTTCCTATTGTCCAAGCCTCTTTATCTGGTGTAAGCAATGTCGCCACGACAAATGAGCTGGAATCAGACGAAGTAATAAAGAATAAGCATATAGTTACCAATACTACTGCAGACATAAACAGATAGGCGAAATGGCTCGTTGTTATGTTTTCAATAAAGATAAACAATGACGTAGTAATGTCATTTTGCATAGCAGGAAATATAAGGTCCTTGATTTCTGTTCCTATAGTTCCGTATACACCAAACCACAACATGGTTACCAATGATGGCAAAATCAAAACACCAAGAATAAATTCCCGAATGCTTCTACCTTTAGATATCTTTGCTACAAAAACTGATACGAAAGCTGCCCAAGCTGCATACCACATTTGATAGAATACAGCCCAAGAAGCAGCCCAGTCATCTGATTTTGTATTGAAATAATCGTTATAAAAAACATAATTTCCAAAGAATGTAACAAGACCTTTTCCTATATAAGAACCATAATTTGTTACAGAATGAGTGAGATAGGCAAATAATATAACTAGTAAAACTAAAATACCAACAAGTATCGTTGAGGAATTGGATAGCCATTTTACTCCTTTTTTCAGACCTGAGTTTACTGACCATGTTGCTATCAAGCAAATTCCCATCATCAGAATATAAGGATTAGCATTTACATGAAACACATATTTAAATCCACCACATAACTGTGCCACACCCAATCCTAAAGATGTACAAAGACCTGCAACAATACCTAGCGCCATTACTATGTCGATAGCTCGACGCAAGACATAACTAAAGCGGATAGGAAAGATCGAACTGATTTTTAGTTCTCGCCCTTTGTTAAAATGAAAATATGCTATAATAAGTCCCAACATTGCATATAATCCCCAGGCATTAAAAGTCCAATCATATAATGTTAAGGAATAAGCGATAGATTCTGGAGATCCATATACCCATCCTACATAAGGATTACTATGTAAATGAAACAAAGACTCCTGACAATAGAACATGATTCCAATACCCATTCCTGCCATAAATAAACAGGAGAACCAGGAAAAATTACTATACTCAGGCTTGGCATCCTTACCGCCTAGTTTTATTTTTCCATACTTCGATACTGCAAGAATCACCAGAATCAGAAGGAACAGACAGCATAAGGATCCAACATAGCCTCTAACGGCAATACATGTTTGCTTAAAAAATAAGCCGAATGCTTCTGAATCTAATCCTATAAATGCAATAACGGCTAAGAGTAGCACTATCAAAGCAAAAGCAATAATAGAGCAAATGTTCTTTTTTAATTTACTGATCATTTTACGAAACTATATAGTTACATCAAAACCTGCGACTATTCTTGGATGAGAATCAAAAAGATTATCTCCCCACAGATACAAATTATATTTCTTTACACTATAGTATGCACCAACAGCCATATCTATGTCTTCATCCATCTTCCAAGAATGAATTTCACCAACCATAGGAGTAATACTACTCTGTTTGCCTACATTAAAGCAATGACCTAAATATATCCATTGCTTGACAGTATTGGGCGCTCCGTCATTAACTCCCCACCACGTGTTCGCACACCAGAAGGTATTACCATTTTTGGTTATATTACCATTTAAATATAATGCCGAGGTAAAATACGAAAACTTAAAATTATCTGAAAGATTGAATGAAGGGGTAACTTGAACACCAACATTAAAGTATTTAGATAAACTGACTCCATATCTCATCAAAGTTCCCCAATAACTGTTACCATTACTGGTATACAAGTCTAAACCTGTAGCTAATGAATTACTCAATCCATACTGAAAAGTAGTATAGGTTTCCTGTGAATTAATACCTGGTCGCACTTTCATAGATGTATAAGCATACATTCTATCCTGTCCAACCGTCTTTGCAAAATACGGTATTTGAGCAAAACACATATTTTCCAAACTACTAAAAAATAGTAAAACAAGTATTTTTTTCATCGTTTCATTTTTCTTTTTAAAATAGACACTATAAAAGTTCTATAATTTGTATATAAAACTAAAACTGATATAGTAATGAATATTGTATTTATTACCAAACTGGTAAATGCCTTATTCCATCCCGCTAGTGAAGTTGTACACTGGCTAACTATTAAATATGATACACCTACAATAATAAAAGGCTTAATAGTATTCTGTAAATACCGCTTCATATCCAATTTATCAATCAATCTATTTAAAAGATAAGAATTGACAAAAGTCTGGCAAATAATACAAATCAGCATTGCATAATATGCATATTGCGCATCAAAGCCCAACAAGAAAAAAATATATGTAAGGAATAAACAAACAATATTTAAATTACCTGCAATGAAGCTAAAACGTTTTACTTTGCCTGTTGCAAAAATACCATCTTGAACAATTTGGGTTACGACAGATAATGCAGTGCACACCAATAGTATTTTGCAGAATATTACAGCATAAGGTGGAACGTTTTTAAGCCAAAGTTCCATTATAAAATCCATATTAATAAACAATGGCACAAATATTAACCCTATCAATAATATCAAAATTTCACATTCACTAAACATCAGTTTGGACATTCGTGGGATATTTCCTACGGAATATTCCTTAATAATCTGAGGCCTAAATGCAGACAATACATTATTCATAAATGTTGATATGATACCACTAGCTTGCGTCGCTACTCCACCTGCTGCATTGAAAGCTACGCCAAAGTATTTGTTTATCAAGATATTGATACCCTGCTGTCGGACAGCAAATGTACCATTGCCATAGAGATCACATGCGGCAAAAATCGTCATTTCCTTAACTATTTCCTTATGATAGCGATTGGCATAAGAGAAACCTTCCAGTTTACTGAAGCAATATACAACATACATCAACGCTATAAGCGCAGATACTATAAAAAGCAAACCTCCATAAGCAATCAGACGATTAGAAAACCATACCAAGCAAAAGACTATAACACATTTCAAAACGACATTAACAATCTCTATCACGGCAAAAACATCCATTTTCTCATAGGAAATCACACTAGCATTAAACGGTACTTGTAGAATAGCAATAACAGATGAAAAAAGCGAAAACTGATATACCCAATTTGCGGCAAACATTGATTCTGTAGGTATATTTAATTGTGAGTTTACGAACCAAAGACCTGCAGATTCTCCGATAAATAATATAAAAAGGGCAATTATTGCATGTACTTGTATAGCAGAACTAATAGTAGCTTTTAACTCAAGTACATCATTTTTTGCTAAACAGAACGTAATGAATCGTGATGTCGCCCCACTCATTGCAGTATTCACAAACATCATGAGTGAAACTATACCTCCAACAACATTATATACGCCAAAATCTTCAACACCTAGATATTCCAGAACCAATCTAGAAGTGTAAAGGTTAATACAAACAGCAAATAGCATTCGAATATACAAGTAAATAGTATTCTTTGCTAATCGTCTGTTTTTTGAATCACTCCCCATGATTTATTTAAAATTTAACATTTTCTTTTTTATAAACTTAATGTCTTCTAGCCTTAACAAAACCTGCATTTTTGCTTCAGAAGATAATCCTTTGGTACCAGTATTATAAAGCTTATTCTTCTTATAATAATCTTCAAACGAACAAATTATATGAGCAGGATTACCACCAATTACAACATTGTCAGGAACGGAATGTGTTACAACACTACCGGCTGCAATCAAAACGTTATTACCAACAGTTACTCCTGGCATTATCAAAGAATTAGTTCCTATATATACATTATTGCCAATTTTTACCTTTCCAAAGCAATCAAAAGTAGGATCAATTATTCGGGCAACCTTTGCACCCCCATGAGTGAAAAATTTCACCCCTGCCGTAATCTGACAATCGTCACCAATTTCTATCAAATAAGGCTCCGAACTCCAAAAAACGCCTAATATCTGGTTTTTTTTTCCCATCTTCACACCACTTATCCGTGCTTGTTGTTCTAAACTATAGAAATGCCTAATACAAAACGAACGTATTTTTTTGAATATATTCATCATTTGCTAATTATTTTGATTTTACATTTAAAGTTTTTCACTATCTAGTTCTTTATTTATTTCTCTTAATATTCTATTTGTCTCATTTTCTCTCTTTAAAACCTGCGCTCTAGCTTGGTATTTATAAATCCAATATGAGCATAACAAAGGACAAAAGAAAGGAAGTAGTAGTCCATTAAAAAAGGTAAAAAGAAAGATGCATAATTTGGAGAGTTCTACGGAATGGTCATCTATCAACAATGCTGAAAAATGAGGATTCCAGCCTATTAACAAATGGCAAACTCCTGCAAAAAACAAAGAATACATGACAATGCCCAATATATGCGATATCAAGGATAAATAATAGCCATTATATGTATGTGGGTGAGTGTAAATAAAATACGTTCCACTTAAAATAGCAGGTATAAGAAATCCACCCCAATATAGACATTTTGCCAATCTAATATTATCAGAACTTAGTAATATATGACTACCGAACAAAGTAGCAATATATACCAATACACACACCAACACAAAAAATAAGGCATATATATATCTGTTCTTATCAGAAAAAGACTTTACTTCCCTTTCTTTATTGCACAAAGTTCTTTGGATATAATTTAACCAAATAAAACACCAATACACAATTGAGAATAAAGTTATAAAGGAAACTACAGTAAACATACACTCTTTCAAAGGCATCATATTGCTTCTTAGGTATTCATCAAATACAAAAATAATAAATATATAAAGAAAAGTAAATAATGGACCTCTAAGCATTTCATCCCCTTTTTCTATTCGCTCATATTTCTTGTCATACATTGCATAAAAGGAAACCATATCCATAAGAGTTAATCGTAATTCCAATTGTGAGAGCTTTGAACTCAAATCACCAAACCTTTTCATCTTGGAAGGATTCGATTCCGTCTTCAATTTTTCCGCTAAACGCTTTTTCGTTGGTTTAAAATCTACAGATACTGTCAAACTATGTACTTTTTCTTTCAATCGTTCCCTTATCTCCTTGAGTATCTCAGAGATAAAATTATTTTTTCCTTTAAATTTTAGTAGATGACAAAAATTATTTTTGTC
>HF994017.1:0-1062 GCA_000436915.1 Prevotella sp. CAG:1092
AGCCATTATCAGTACCGACTTGCTGGGTGGCGCAGGCATAGAGCTGAAGGATGTGATGATGATATGTATTCCAGCCTCGCTGATAGCGATATTGGTGGCTGCGTTTGTGCAGAATCATATTGGCAAGGAGCTGGTAGACGACGAGGTGTATAAGGAGCGCGTGGCAAAGGGCATTATAGACCCTGAGCACGACAGCAAGCTGATAGACGAGATGATAAAGAATCCGAACCCTCGCGCCAAGTATGCTGTGGTGGCATTCTTGTTGGGCGTGCTGATGGTGGTGGTATTCGGAAGTGTGCCTTCGCTTCGCCCATCGTTTATGGTGGATGGCATGTTGCACAGAGTGACGATGCCTGAGACGATAGAGATTGTCATGATGTCGGTGGCAGCGACGGTGATATACAGTCGATAGCAGAGAGAGTTACCAACATCGAGAAGAAGAACGACGCTTTCAACGTTTACTTCAACTATGCTGCCTCGGCTCAGGCTGAGCACAACAGCCTTAGCGACGACTGGACAACAAAGATTGCAAACAAGCAATTCCGCTTGGAGATAAAGGGTAATCTTACAGACAAGCTCTATTATCGCTTACGTCATCGTATGAACAAGGCTACCGACGCTAAGGGCGAAGACAACTTAATTTGCCTAAATTCCAATGGTATTTCGACTATATGGGCGCATTCGACGACTTGGACCGTCTGAAGATTGCTTCTTCGGAGTTTAGCGCAGCAGGCTTTGCTGATAATGCTGGCGACAACGCTTACTTGGGCAAGGTGCACTACAACAGCTTCATCACAAAGGCTAACTGGCAGTTTGCTCCTTCTTGGAACCTTATGGTGAAGGGAATGTATGAGACAGCAAGCGTGAGCAAGATTGAGAAACTGAAGGATTATCGCAAGAGCTACGGATATATGGGTAGCTTGGAGTATTATCCAGCTAAACAGCAGGATTTCAGAGTGTTCTTAGCTTACGTAGGTCGCAAGTTTGACTATTCTGACAAGTGCGGTTTGAAGGATTATAATACCGACCGCATAGAGCTCGGATTTATGTATAGAATTAAGG
>HF994017.1:1120-1763 GCA_000436915.1 Prevotella sp. CAG:1092
CCCCCAAGAAGCCTCACCCCCAGCCCCTCTCCAAAAGAGAGGGGAGTGATTAGACTTGAGGGGGAAAGAGGGGAATTGATGATTAAATTGTTGATGGAATATATAAAAAGGATAACTATCGCTATTCTTGATATAAATGTATAAGAGAAGCCTGCAAGCGCATCTGATTGAGGATGATGCCTGCAGGCTTTTTTTAGCCTCTATTATAGGGAGCTGGAGTTGGCATTGACCCTGTTTTACCAAGAGGAGCTTGGTGAAGAGAGTGCGCTCTTGCACCATGGCATAGAAGTCGGTATTGGTAGGGGGCGGTGGCATCAATCTCGATGATGCTGCTGTAGGCTGCGCCAATGGAGAAATAGGCAGCATAGGCGCCAAAGATATCATTAAGATGATATTTTGTGGCAAATTCTTCAAGATTATAAACTACCTGTTGTTTCATCGTGAGGTTTTGATTTTTAGCTAAAGGATGCAGGGAGTACTGCTTTATTCTTTATGTGATAATCCCGAGTATTTGCAGGGAGATTCCTGCATAATTGAAGGGGCGGTGGCATAGATTATTGCAAAAATAGAAAATCTTTTGCAAACATGGGAATTCTTTTTTGTTTTTTTGTACTATCTTTGCAGAAGATAAGCTGCACTCGGC
>HF994018.1 GCA_000436915.1 Prevotella sp. CAG:1092
GATTAGCCAATTTACAGTAATAGTTTCATGGTGTTTTATCCACTTCATGCCATAGTCGTATGCTGTTTTAAGGTCAAGGTTCATCAGTTGTTCTACCAAGGTGCGCTTTTGTGATGTGATGCCTTCATCAAACAACAGTTGAGCTTCCAATTCTGTAACAGTAGAACCTTCAATGGCTGTAGAGTGCGTGATGATAGAGTACAGATAGAACTTTTCGTAGTCTATCTGCTCACTAATGCCTAATTCCTTGTGTTGTTGAATGAGGCTCAATAGCATTTCTTTATTCTCTTTCTTCATATAGCTTCGGTTTTATTCAAACCAATACTGCATGCGTGATGCAAGCAAGGTTTCAAGGTCGGTAATAGCTTTCTGAACCTCAGCCTTCTGATGCTCTATCTGATCTATGCGATGGGCAAAGAGCTGCTGGAGAGGGAGAGGGGGAAGAGGTAGTTCTTTTTTACTTAACGCTTTTGCTGTAATAGCCATTTGGACACAATTGCCATTAGTACTTTCAATTGCTACTATTTTAACAAGCATAAAATTGAAATATGTAGAATCATATCCATTTTGCTTTAATCGAATTTTCATTAATGATGGGTGAATAATCCCCATTGGTGCTCCTGGAGGAATTTGATATAATTTGCCTATTGTACCTCTACAACTCATAATAAAGTCGCCCGGCATAACGCAAAAGCGCTTTAGACTATCAAATTTTTCCTTGTTAATGTAATGATTCTCTAAATTGATGCTCTTTTTAATTGCATGCTTTTGTTCGTAAACCATACAGTAAGAATCTTCTTTAGGTACATAAGAATCTACTTTCAATGCACTCCCGAAAGGTCCCAAGAACATCTCTTCAACATTATCCCCCAACTTCTTCACCTCCCACCCCATTTCATTCTCCACAGGGTCTCCGAACATCTCATAGAAGATGCTTTGGGCGAGGTTGTCGAAATCTTTAAGCTGCTCCTTCT
>HF994019.1 GCA_000436915.1 Prevotella sp. CAG:1092
ATCTCCAACAATGGTCAATCGCCAATCAGGAAAACGTTCTTCCAGATAGTTCCAAGTATCTATCACTCTATATACTCGTTTCTGTACAAAGTCTAAACGCCCCACATAGATAATTTCCTTTTCCTTCTTATCTACGTTCGTGATCTTCTCAGATTGAACACTTCCATCAATTGTGATTGGATTTGTTTGAGCCACGAGCTTTGTTGGATTCTTAATCCCGGTAAATTTCTTGAATAGTTCAATAAAACTTGGAGACAAGACTTCATATACATCACTATGATTATATACATAGCGCATGGAATAACTTGTTATGGACTTGACCAAAAATCTTTTTACCTCTAATACAGAACGTAAAAGTGGATTCTGGCAACGCTCAATAGCTTGATCACACGCTTTCAGTTTTCCATTCGTATCAACCTGATTGTGATATACAGAAATAACCTTCACCTTTAGCCCTTTACGAGCTTGATTAATTACTCGAATAGGAAGGAAAGGCAAGCCCCATTGGTTTATAACCAGCTCTATCTTTTTATCAACGAGGAGTTGGCGCAGCATAGCAATATTCTCCCGACTATTCTTATAGCCATGAGCTATATATAAAGGTATATTATCAGGCAATTGCTTTTCTAGAATATCATCAGCTCGATAGAAAGAGAAGATGCCTACATGATGACCATGCTTAGCAAAGGTCTTAGCCAACGTCATAGTTACTACTTCTACGCCACCTATTCCAAAAGACTTTGTTAAAAAAAGAATATTCATTATAATGCGAACCAGTATCTATAAACTTGTTTGTAATCTATATCACGATTACGCTCCCTAATTTTCTTGGCAGGATTACCACCTACGATAGTCCATGGCTCTACGTTTTTAGTAACCACGCTACCAGCCAGCACAATAGCACCTTCGCCTACTGTCACTCCAGGCATAACCAAAGCATTGGAGAAAATAAAGACATCATCCTCTATATACACAGGTGCACCTTTTGTAGAAAACTTTGGGTCGTTCAAATCATGACCTAACGTATAAATTTTTGTATTATGAGCAATACCTACATTATTTCCGATATAGATACCTCGACGGTTATCAAGGTAACACCCAAAATTGATGACAGTATTTTTGCCCATAATTAACTTACCTATATGGAAGAATTTGCAACCTCTATGAATGCAAGATTTGCCCCCCC
>HF994020.1:0-16294 GCA_000436915.1 Prevotella sp. CAG:1092
CCAACTGAGCTAAAGAGGCAAATCCTTGCAGCCATTACCGCAGTAATAGCATGTGTCGGAAAACGGCTGCAAAGATACGGTATTTATTTTATTCCCACAAATATTTTGGGAACTTTTTTTATTTGTTTCTTGTTTTTTCCTTAAATTTGGTAAGTTGAACCTTCATAGCATCAACACATTCATCAACACCTTCTTCAAAGGTATCGCATGTCTTTTCAACAAAGAGAGTATTGCCAGGAACTGTCACCGTAAGACTTGTTTCCTTATTTAATGCTGTAGCAGGTTTCACCACCTTTAATTGCACCTCTACTTTCTGAATGTCTTCTAATGTTTTTTCCAACTTGGCGACTTTCTTCTCGATAAACGCCTCTAACTTTTCGGTAGCGTCGAAATGGATCGACTGAATCTTAATTTCCATAGTTACCTCCGTTTTTTAAAAGGTTAGGCCCTTGGGTGGGCTTTTTTATAAACTCGTTTCAACTGCTCGAAAGTGGTATGAGTGTAGATTTCTGTAGTAGAAGCACTCTCATGACCAAGCAGCTTTCTAACACTTTCTATACTGGCACCATTATTAAGCATCGACGTAGCAAAGGTATGCCGGAGTACGTGCGGACTTTTCTTTTTCAAAGTACAGACAAGCGAAAGACACCGTTTTACTTCTTGTCTTACCATATCCGCCTTAACTCGTTCTCCATTTTCAGTCAGGAAGAAAGCATCACTCTTACGTTCCACCACCTCATCACGGAGTTTCACATAATTAACGAGAGCTTCTTTCAATTCCTGTCCGAAAGGAATAATCCTTTGTTTATTTCCCTTACCGGTAACTTTAATCTCTTTTGCTTCGAGATTCACCGCAATATCATCTAATCCTGTCAGCTCCGACAAACGAATGCCCGTAGTATAGAACAATATAATAAAGGTACGCGCACGTACATCTTTATAATCTGTTCCCCACTCCACATCATCCAAAAGTCTGTTTATCTCAGATTCCTTTAGAAATTGCGGCAATGGTCTACTTGCTTTAGGACCTTCCACGACATGAGCTGGGTCTTTATCAACCTTTCCCCTCATGAGTGCAAAACGATAAAAGGAACGCAACGCCGACAGCCTTCGTTTGACAGACGTGGCATTGTTTCCTTTATCCATCATGCTCTCCATCCAGTCGCGGATAATATCAGAGTCTATTGACTCCCAAGAGAGATGAGTATCCAAATTTTGGAAAAACCGCTCAAAAGCCATGAGGTCAGCCTCATATTCTTTAACCGTTTTCGGTGAGCGGTTGCGTTCGTAACGCAAGTAGTCCAAAAATTCTTCTATCATCATGCCGACGTTCAACAATATGTTTTCGGCAACGAATTTACGGAAATATATTCAAACTACCAAATTTTTTCGAAGATTTTTTATTCTTCGGTCTGACGCAACTGCTGTACGTAGATAGCGTGTTCCATCTTGAGTCTCTTCAAAACAGATGGCTTATCATACTGCTGACGAGCGCGAAGCTCCTTTACAACACCTGTCTTTTCGAACTTTCTCTTGAACTTCTTGAGAGCTCTCTCAATGTTCTCACCATCTTTAACTGGTACAATAATCATTGTTTTTTGCTTTTAAATTTTAGATTAAACATTCATTAAGTGGAACGAGTCCACAATTTGCGGGTGCAAAGTTACATCTTATTTTCCTATCTACCAAAGTTTTAGCAGACTTTTTTACTTTTACGCAATCTATGCATCATTAAATTGGCAACGTTGCATCCTTTAACCATACTTTTTCTTCATCGTTAAGATGTGGAGCCAACTCTCGGTAAACTCGAGCATGATAATCGTTAAGCCAATCTATTTCTTCCTGCAGCAGCATCGACTTATCAATAGGTACAGTATCGATAGGACAAAGGGTAAGGGAATCAAACTTAAGGAACTCGCCAAACTCTGTTTCCTTATATTTTTCTACGACAAGTGTATTCTCTATTCTCACTCCGAAACGTCCAGCAAGATACAAGCCTGGTTCGTCTGTCACTGTCATTCCTTCTACAAAAGGTGTAGACATCCATTCCATACGAATTTGATGAGGTCCTTCATGTACATTCAGATACGAGCCTACTCCATGTCCTGTGCCATGAAGATAGTTCATACCATCACGCCACATAGCCTCACGAGCCAAGACATCTACCTGTGTACCTGCAGCGCCTTTAGGGAATTTGCATAGTTCTATCTGTATATGGCCTTTCAGCACTAAGGTATACACATGTTTTTCTTCTTCGCTTACAGGTCCAAGGGCTATAGTACGAGTGATATCCGTTGTTCCATCTTGATATTGTGCGCCACTATCCAAGAGCAACAAACCATGAGGTTCCAACTCTCGGTCGGTCTCTGGAGTAGCTTCATAATGAACAATGGCTCCATGGTCGGCATAACCTGCGATAGTATCGAAAGAGATGTCGCGAAATAATGGTTGTTCTGCTCTCAGAGCTGTAAGCTTTCTGTCTACCGACATTTCTGTCTGTCCCCCAGCTTCTACAGCAGGCTTCAACCACTTCAAGAACTTCACCATCGCAATGCCATCCTTCAGCATAGCGCTGCGATATCCCTTTATCTCGGCATCATTCTTTACAGCCTTCATATAAGGAACTGGCGAAGTTTGACATACCACATCTACATTGCCAACAGCCTTGAATACCGAATAGCTTGTTTCCTCTGGGTCGAGCAACAGACTAAAGCCTTCATACTTCTTAACTCCAGACTTCACATTCTGATAATCATCAATGTTGATGCCATGCTTACAGAGATACTCCTCCACTCCATTCTGCAACTTCACCTTATTAATATATAAGGTAGCAGTCACTGGACCGATAAGGAGATAAGAAACAAAAACCGGATTGCAATGAACATCAGAGCCACGAAGATTCAATATCCATGCAATATCATCGAGCGAAGACACAAGCATACCATCGGCATGCTGACGTGCAAGCGACTTTCTTATCTGTACCAACTTTTCCGCAGTATCCACGCCTGCATACTCCACAGGGTGTATCTCTACAGGATTCTGAGGGATGGCAGGACGAACGGTCCATATATCCCGCAACGGATCAAAATTAGTACGTAGCGTGATTCCTCCCTGACGTCTAAGTTCAAATCGCAACGCCTCTACGGTATTGATAGAGTTCACCATACCGTCGACGCCCACCTCTGGACTATCTATGCAAGCAAGCTTTCTGCCCAACCATTCTGGAATTGTTGGTGTGCCAGGCATCTTTAGCTTCATCAGCGCTATGCCAGTACCCTGCAGTTGTTCTTCGGCTGCAATAAAATATCTGGAATCTGTCCATAGAGCAGCCTCATTCTGCGTGACCACCACAGTGCCTGCCGAACCATTGAATCCTGACACCCATTCGCGCGACTTCCAATGATCAGGAACATACTCTCCATTATGAGCATCAGTACTTGGAAAGATGAAAGCCGACAGCTTCTCTCTCCTCATCACTTCACGTAATAACGACAATCTTTCGACGATAATATTGTTCATAGGTAATCATTTGCTAATTCTGCTTTACAAAGATACAGCTTTTAAGAATAAACAACAAAAGATAAACATAAATTAATAACTCTTTTATCTTATTTTTTATTAACTTTGCGCTCGGAAAGCAAAGGAGGAATAATATAAATAGAATATTTATAAACAACTTAACAAATAAATTGTAGTTATGGAATTTTTAACTAATGACAAACTTTTGATCGTCGGTGCCGGCGGTATGATTGGTTCTAACATGGTTCAGAGCGCTTTGATGCTCGGTCTAACTCCTAACATCTGCCTCTACGATATCTATGAGCCAGGTGTTCATGGTGTATTCGACGAGATGCAGCAGTGTGCTTTCGAAGGTGCAAACCTCACCTATACAGTAAACGCAGAGGAAGCTTTCACAGGTGCTAAGTACATCATCTCTTCAGGTGGTGCTCCACGTAAGGAAGGTATGACACGTGAGGACCTTTTGAAGGGCAACTGCCAGATTGCTGCCGATTTCGGTGACAACATCAAGAAGTATTGTCCAGAGGTTGAGCACGTAGTTGTTATCTTCAACCCTGCTGACGTTACAGCTCTTACAGCTCTTATCCACTCTGGTTTGAAGCCAAACCAGCTCACATCTCTTGCAGCCCTCGACTCTACACGTTTGCAGCAGGCTTTGGCTCTTGAGTTCGGTGTACAGCAGGATAAGGTTACTGGCGCCCACACATACGGTGGTCACGGTGAGCAGATGGCAGTATTCGCTTCTCAGGTTAAGATTGACGGCAAGCCATTGTCAGAGATGGGTCTTTCAGACGAGCGTTGGGAAGAGATTAAGCACCACACAGTACAGGGTGGTTCAAACATCATCAAGCTTCGTGGCCGTAGCTCATTCCAGAGCCCAGCTTACAACGCTGTTAAGATGATTGAGGCTGCTATGGGTGGTAAGAAGTTCACATTGCCAGCAGGTTGCTATGTAAACCACGACAAGCTCGGCTTCAAGAACGTTATGATGGCTATGCCTACTACAATCGACAAGACTGGTGTTCACTTCACTGAGCCTACAGGCACAGAAGAGGAGCTCGCTTCTCTCGCTAAGTC
Organism: Prevotella sp. CAG:1092; assembly: GCA_000436915.1. Taxonomy (GTDB): domain Bacteria; phylum Bacteroidota; class Bacteroidia; order Bacteroidales; family Bacteroidaceae; genus Prevotella. The sequence goes on from HF994020.1 coordinate 4,597, forward strand.
TTACGAGCACCTTTGCAAGATGCGCGATGAGATCGTAGAGCTTGGCATCGTTCCTCCAGTAGCTGAGTGGACAAAGATGAATCCAAACCTCTAATTAGTTAGAGAAACATCTTTCGCAAACATATATTTGTAAAAGACATATTTAAAAGGATGAAGCCTAATTATAGGCCTCATCCTTTTTTTTATTACATACTACACTCAGGCTTTATGCCTAAAGCTCCAGTATAGGCTAAAGACCCTTAAAAAAGTAATACGTGATACTTGGCCAAGTATCACGTATTACTTTGCAAAGTATCACGTATTACTTTGGCAAGTATCATTAGATATATAAAAAAGGAGCATGCCTTGATGACATGCTCCTTTTTTATATTTGAATTAAAACATCTTACTTCACGATAACCTTGCGAACAGTAGTCTTACCATTAGCATCGGTGAACTTGATGATGTTCAAGCCACGTGTGAGGCCATTAGTGCGGCGACCGTCGATAGAGAAGTATTGTGTAGCAACAACCTTAGCGTTGTTTACATTCTCAATACCAGTAGACTCAGCATGCTTGCTGTCTGTACCGAGGTAGAAGAGCTGGAAGTCAGAAACTGTAGACCAGTCACCATTTACGGTATTATTGTTGCAGAAACCAATTCTCAAATTACCATCCTTACCAACATAAGTGTAGAGAGAGTTAGGATAGAGTTTTACATCGAAACGCATACGAGCTGATTCGCGCTGGTCTGGCAAATAGTAAACGGTAGAGTCGTTCTTTGTATCATAGAATGTCTTCCACTTGTCACCCTCAGCACTCTGAGCCATTTCGTCGAGAACGATGATATCGCGCAATGAAACAGAATCGAGGTTAGCATAGAGCTTAGCATTGAGCTGGATAGAATCCTTAGCATAAGCAGCCTGCAAGCCCTTTTCGTCTACCCAACCGTAGCGATAGAAGCCCTGACACTTAACTTCGTATGTACCCTCTGGCAAGTTAGCGATATCCTGGTAAACATTGAATGTACCATTGTAGCCTTCCATTACCTGGTTAGCAACACCTGGCTTAGCAGTACCATTAACGATAGTCCAGTTTTTACTGCCATCAGCGAAGTCAGGATTCTTAACAGCCCAAGTATAATCAGCAGGCTGATCGTCAGAACCGTTGACAGCCTTCATTGCATTGATAGCGAGGTTGATGGCGGTAATCTTAGCACCTACTTCCTCGTTCTTGATAGAGCCAGCGGCAACAGCGTCAGTGAGTTCCTTCTGAAGGTCCTGAGCAGCCTTCAAAGACTCAGCAGAAGCAGTCTCTGTGTTGTTATCAATCTCTTCACCAAGCTTAGTGATAGCAGCATCCAACTCTGCGTATGCTTCAACACTTACGAGTGCAGCATCGTTAGCCTTACCGAGAGCAGAGAAAGCAGTCATCATAGCGTCACCATCCGTACCTGCAGAAGCCTTCTTTGCTGCGTCGAGAGCATCGGTGAGAGCTGTCTTAGCTGTAGCTGTCATTGGCTTTTCAGCTGTAGCAGTAGCAGTAGCGATAATATCATCGAGAACTGGCTTAACCAAAGAAGCATCGTTGCCGAGATATGTGAGTTTAAAGTCGTGGAAGAGCAACCAACGTGAACCAGTATTGTTAGGGTCGTTAGCCTCGAAACCGATGCGCAAGTTGCCATCTACACAGAGAGCAGAAACCACATTGTTGTAGTTTTCTGGGTTCTCAGCCATAGCCTCGTAAGCAGTCTTCATAGTGTTAGGGACATACCATACAGGGTCTGTACCTACATTGCTCCATGACTCTGAAGTAGAAGGAGCCTCATTCTCTGCGTGCCAGCCGAAGATGCTCTTTACCTTCTGTTTCTTATCACCAGCATAAATCCATGCCTTGATATCCTCAGCACCTGCTACAAACTCATTGTAAGCATCTTCAACGCCCTTAGAGCGAACGAATGCCTGAATCTCGAGTTTGTAAGCACCTTTCTGGATGCCCTTCAAGTCCTGATAGATATTAACGTTGCCTTGGTAAACTTCGCAAAGACGCTTGTCAACAGTACCACCTGCACCAGGAGTAGCACCCTCAATGGTCCAACCTGTGAAATCCTGAGCTGCATTAGGGTCAGCATCTGGATCAGAGGCCTTGGTAAAACCAGGATTAACGATAAACTTAGTAGCATCGTCGCCTGGCGTCATCTGGCTCTTGAGTTCTTTATCAACGTCAGCCTTTATCTTTTCAATATAAGCATTGATTTCTTCGATAGAGAGTTCGGTGTTACCCAACATCTCTTCGATTTCGCTCAGAGCCTTGTCAGCTACATCGCTTCCATTCTCACTCACCCAATCTTCGCACTGCGCGTAGAGAGCTGCCAAATCCTTATAAGCCTGAACGCTTGCGTGGATTTCGTCAACTGCAGGCGTAGCCTTAGCATAAATAGCCAAAGCCTGTTCCTTAGTAGTAGCAGCATTAGCCTCGTCAATCAAACCAAGAAGCTTTTTGGTATAGATAGTGCTTACAGTCTCGTCACTTGCCTCGATTTCGTCGATAACAGACTTAAGAGATGTGGTGATATACTTATAAGACTTAAGACCAGAGCCATAGTATTCAATCTTTGCATTGTCAAGACCCATCCAGTTAGCAATAGCCGAATCCTGAGCAAGACCCATCTCGATAGTATTGTTTGCGACATCGATGCATTTAGTATAAACCTTAGCATTTGTTGTTGTCAAAGGCAACTTTGTATCATTGAAGTATACATACTGCTTCTGATTAACAGCATTCTTAAGATCCAATGTATTAACGAAAGCTGCCAAAGAACACTTATAAACGCCATTAGGCAAATCCTTTACTTCCTGATACATCTTTCCTGTATAAGCGCTAGGATTCCAGTTCTCATAGAACTTGCCATCGAAAGCCTTATCAGGGTTAGTAGCAGGATCGTCTGCAACGTTATTAGCAGTACAATTGTTCTGAGCCTTTGTTGTAGAAGTCCATCCAGAAATAGTCTCACCATTAAAGTCAGGGTTTACAATGTTAGAAGTCATATCTACAGGATTCTCTGGATCTACCAATTCTGCAATCTTATTATTCAAAGACTTAACAGCATTATTGATATCCTCTACTGTAGCAGCGCCATTGTTGAAAACTTTCTCCTCGGCAGCTAAGTCTGTAACGCCTATAGTCTCAGCCTTCTCGAGTAAATCCTTAAGAGAGTATTTCAAACAATAAGCCTCATAGTCGGCAGCAGAAATAAACATCCACTTAGCGTCGTCGCCCATAGCAACGTCGAACCAAAGAGCGTATGTATTTGGCTGTTCTGTTTTACCAGCCTCTTGCCATGTCTTACCATCCCAAAGACGGTCGTGAGTGAGGTTTACACCAAGATATTCGCCAGCAACATATTCCCATTTAGCATCAGCATCTTTGCCTTCAGCTCCATCCTGGAAAGTCTCTGGACGAGAAATAGCATAAACATTGCCACCAAGGTCGGTAATAGTCCATTCAAGCGTTGTTCCACTATTGTTAGAACCATCTACGAATGCTGTTTTATGCTCTGTGCCAGTATTTCCATCAGAGGTACGCTTTAGATAGTGATTATTCTTACCAGTTTCCTCTCCATAGAGATAATAACGACCGTCAGAGAGTTGAGCTGCACCAGGATTTTCTTCCATACTGGTTTTAATAACATACTTAATACCTGAAGAGGCATTAACGACAGCTTGGGTTCCCCAAGACTCTCCTCTGTTAATCCAAGCCTTTTGGCCTACGTTCCATACGTAAACGGTGTCCTTAGTGGTAAGGTTAGCAAGTGCCAAACCATTAGTAGGTGCAGGCACAACCCAATTACCAGCAAGGGCAGTAGAGCTTGAAAGTGCTGCAGCAGCGGCTACAGCTGCGAAACGAAAAAATTGTTTCATAAGCTTAAACTTTTAAGTTAGACAATAGTTATTTAGTTATAGTGTTTTATTACACTTGTTTTTTCGGAGTATTTTTACTCCTTATTATATATTAGGTAGCTACATAAAAGTAGCGAGGTAGCATTTAAACTTTCTAAATTCCGGAGCAAATCCGATGGTAGGTAGAGAGTTTGAGTCTATAATGGCATCACATGCCATAGACTTTGCGAAGAGTCTGTCTGACTTCGTTTCTTGCTCTATATAATCTTGATTCTACAGAGCGATAGCTCATGTTCAAGATTTCGGCTATCTCATTATAGCTTTTTTCTTCAAATCGGCTAAGCTCATATACCTTTCGGTTCTTATTGCTCATGCCTTCCACAATTTTCATCTCGTTGGATGCAAGTTCTGCTGTATCTAATGAAGTATCGTGGTAGCCATAGTCAAAGATATCGGCTGTATCAACATCAGAATACATCTTGCGCACAAAAGCTCTGTGGCGAAGATAGTCTGTTCGCATACGCAAAGCTATAGTTGCAGTAATGCCTTTAACTGTTTCAAGGCGCAGGGTATCGATAGAAAGCAAGCGCACAAACACATTCTGCACCAAGTCTTTGCATTCCTCTTCAGGGATGTTGACCTGACGAAATATAGAGAATAGAGAACTTCTCATCTCCTCATATGTTGCGCTGATAGCTTGGTATTTATCTGTAACCTGCCGTATCATGATGTAATGAAACCTATGCTCACGGATGAGCTATAAACAACGATAATAGTTAAATTTGTTATTAGGTGTTGCAAATTTACTCATTAATTATTTTATAACAAGGATTTTTGCTATAAAACTTCAAATTTTAACATAAATAGTAAAAATGCGTGACGTAGAATAAGTATAAAGTATAAGAAATGAAAACTGAAAGTGTCATTATAGAGCTAACACAAAAAAAGAGCATGCCTTTCGACATGCTCTTACTTGTATTGTTTTCATTATTACCGCATGGGCAATTACTTCATTGGTAAATACCAATTCTGCTCATCGGTGAGATCCTTAGCAACATTCTTGTGGGCAAGCTTGCGAGCAAGCCACTGACCACCATAGTTAGCACCATAGGTTGCATCAGCATTCTTATGGCGAGCCAAACGGGTGAGGTCTCCGAAGCGAGTACCCTCGAAGGCAAACTCCATAGCATACTCATCGCAAAGCAAATCCTCGACAGCATTAATGGTATCATTCAATGTTTCACCTACTGTCAAGCCCTGTGCTGCAAGCTCGGCAAGTTTGTTGCCAACGATGGTAGACATCTGATAAGGAGACTCCTTGCCATTAGTTCTGTTTGAACCACGATAATGCAAACCATAAGAGTTTGCGAACAAGTTCTTATACTCCTCCGACAAGAATGGGAACTTAGTAGTGAGAAGTTCTCTTGTCTCAGGACGAAGATATGCAGCCTCTTCCAACGAAGTCTCAGAAATACCATCCTTTAGGATAGCGAAAGCAGCATCTGGATAGCCCATACGGTTGAGAGCCTCAGCAAGGTGCATATAAACGGTAGCTACGCGATAGATGTAGACATTACCTCCATCATACTTTGTTATGCGATTATATGTAGAATCGTCCTTTGTAGCGCTCTGAACAGTATAGTAGCGACGGATATCACCAAGACGAGTGGTTAGTACCTCAAGATAGTCTGATGATGGCTTATAGTACCAATCCTGCTGATTGCAAAGATTATAGTACTGGCTTGAAGCCTCAATCTCGCGCTCAAGGATATACATTGTGCTACCAGAAGTCTGCGACTTGTTGTCGGTGGTATCGACATCAGTAGTATAATAGTTGTAACCAAAGAGCTTAGGAAGTTTTGTAACAGTTCCCTTCAATGAATTTACAGCCATTGGCACAACTGTGATATTCTCATTTCTGTCTGGAGACACGTTGAACATATTTCTCCAATAGTCATTAAACATGACATTATAACTTCTTGGCACAGAGAGCTTGTTAGGATAAGAGAAACTTATGTCTGGCATAGCAAAATATCCATAAGCAGGCTTCTTATTGTTGATAAGATACTGTGTATAGTATGTGGCAGCCTGTTCGTACTCGTTGCACTCAAGATACATATCACCAAGCACGAGGAGTGCAGGGAACATAATCTTCTTAGAGCTAAACTTCTTGGTTACACCGAAGTTGGTATTACCAGCATCAATGTCGCCATAGTTAGGCACCTCGATATCCTTATACATAGCAAGCTCCGGAGCCAATGCTGCGAGCACGCCTTTCATGTCCTTCTTCTCCTTAGGCGCATTGGCCTCAGAGATGCTGGTGATAGGTGTGGTATAGAAGTCTACAGTGCCATAGTTCTTGCAGAGCTGCATGTAAGCCCAAGCACGGATGCTGAGAGCCTGCACATACTCAGGGATGGCAACCTTGTGGCTACCTGTCATGAGCATGGTATCGCGGTGAGCGATATAGTAGTTGCAGTTGTTGATGATACGATAGTATACGTATGCAGAGTCGTACTTATTGTTGGCACCAGCGGTGAAGTTGGCGAGTTCGCGAAGTGCAGTTTCTGTATACTCAGTAGTTGATGTGAGGTCACCACGCATTTCGTTGATGAGCACATTCTGGTCTATTGCCATCTGTACACCCTTGAGCATGGCAAGAGTGTAGTACATAGAGTCGGTCTTCTGATCCAAAGAAGGATTGAATACAAGCTGGCTCGACTCTGTTTCGAGAATGTCTTCACACGAAGTCGTAGTGAAGAACATTCCGAAGATTGCTGCTATTATTAATAGTTTTTTCATTGTTGCACTGTGTTTAGAGGTTAATCTTCATACCGAATGTGAATGTACGGCTGAGAGCTACGTTGCCTGGGTCGATGCCCTGATAGAGCACACCGTTAGCAGCAGAGAATTCTGGGTCGCTACCAAGATACTTGGTGATGGTGAAGAGGTTGTTAGCCTCTGCCCAGATGGTAAGTCCCTGAATCCAATCGCCCTTGACAGGCACCTTGTAAGAGATGTTAACTGTTTTGAGGCGGAGATAGCTACCATCCTCTATCCAACGATCGCTGAAGCGAGCATTGCCCATAGGGTCGCCGTAGCTAAGACGTGGCATATCGGTAACCTGACCTTCATGACGCCAACGGTTTGCCATTGCTATTGTCTGGTTATAGAAGTTGCTTCCCGACTCAAGTACAGAACGAGAATAGTTGTAAACATCATTACCCAAAGAATAGTTCAAACCAAGGGTAAGAGTGAAGTTCTTCCACATCACGCTACCGAAGATGTTACCATAGATATCAGGATTTGGATTACCGATGATGGTCTTGTCAGCCTCATCAATCTTGCCATCCTTATTGATATCTACGAAGTGCATATCGCCAGCCTTGAAATACTGCTTGGCACCAGTCTCGTCGAGATAGTATAGATAATCGTTGTTGCCAGCAGCCTTAGCCTGAGCATCTGTAGCAAACACACCAGCAGTCTTGTAGCCATAGAAGCTACCTACAGGCTGACCTACGATAGTAGCGATATTGTCGGTACCATATATAGATGAGGTGTAACCCTGAGCATTCTTAACTCCGTCGACATAAAGTTTATCGTCGTTAGGAAGGGTCTTAATCTTATTTTCATAGTGACCTACGCTTGCGCCCAATTCGATATTGAAGTCCTTAGAAACAACAGGCTTTGTGGTAACAGTAACCTCAAAACCTTGGTTGTCCATGCTACCACCGTTGCTCCAATAGTTGTTGATACCAGCTACAGGGTTTTCGAAGGTCTTAAGAGTAAGAAGGTTTGTGGTGTGCTTCTGATAGTAGTTAAAGTCTACGCCCAAACGGTTGTTGAGCAAGTAAGACTTGAAACCAACGTTCCACTGACCAGTCTTTTCATAGGTAATCTTGTCGTTACCGATGTTGTTTAGCATGTGGACAGATGTATTGTTGAGATACTGCATAACCTGGAATGAGGTGCGGGCTGCATAGTTGTTGATATCGTCGTTGCCTGTGATATCATAACCAGCCTTGAGGAGGAAGTAGTTAAGAGCAGAAGTCTTAGGGAACCACTTCTCATTGCTGATAGCCCAACCGAGCTGAACGCTTGGATAGTAAGCCCACTTAACACCACCGAGACTCAAACCATCAGCATTCTCACCGAAACGGCTACTTGACTCGAGCGACATCGCCACCTGTGCAAAGTAGAGGTTGCGATAGTTGTAGTCGATGTTGGCATACCATGACATATTCTTCCATGAATCGTCTACACCATACGACTCTTTGAACTCCATGTCCTTAGAGATGTTAGGAGTCTTATCGTTAGCGGCACTTGCATACTGTCCCTTAGGCTGACTGTTGTCGAAGGCGAAAGAGGTATAGCGCAAACCACCATATACATCAAGGAAGTGAGCACCGAAATGCTTTGTGAACTGCAAACGAGTATCGCTCATCACGCTTGTTTCCTTAGAGAATAGAGACATAGCCATGTTTTGCACACGACCAATACCATCGATAAGGAAGGTTGGCATACCGCCTGTTGGACGATAGTAGCGCTGTGAATTACGGTTAAGTCCGTAGCTGAACACCTCCTGAAGATAGAAGTTGTCGGTGAACTGATACTTAGGAGCTATGACAACATTAAACTCTGTGTTCTCAACACGGTTTTTATTGATACCCTCACCATTTGCAAGAAGTGCTGTAGGGTTACCAAGTGTAAGGTTTGAATTGAGCAACGATACGAAGTCGTCAGCCTTTGAGTATGTTGATGTAAGCTGGCCAGTCTGATTGTAGGTGTAAGGATTGAGGATAGGAGCCTTGATGAGACCAAGCAATGTTGGAGACGAAACAGGCGCTGTTGTGAAATCCTCAGGTGCACCATTGTCAAACACGTTGCGATTAACCTTGGTGAACGACATATCAAAACGTGTAGAAAGTTTGCCTACGACCTGAATATCTGTATTGAAACGTACGCTCAAGCGGTTGAAGCCATTCTCCTTAGCTGTGCTCTGACCATCGGTATAACCGAGCGAGACGTTGTACATACCTACGTTGTCACCACCCTGCACATTAATATTATAATTCTGTGTCAGTGCCTCACGATAAACCTCCTTGCTCCAGTCGGTATCGTTGTGGTAGGTTTTATAGTAATATCCATTAGGATCGTCGTTGAGGAAATTCAAACGATCAAGATCGAAATGGTTGATGTTAGGGAATGTTCCCACCATCTCTGAAGCATAAAGACGATACTGCGAAGCGTTCATCATATCAGGGAGCTGTGGCTGCAATGTTACACCTACACCTACGTTGGCATCGATGCGTGTAGCCATAGAGTGTCCACGCTTGGTAGTGATAAGGATTACGCCATTGGCACCCTTTGCGCCATAGATAGCTGCACCGTTCTTCATAACAGTAACCTTCTCGATATCCTCAGGATTGATATTGAGCATAAGGTTGTTGTAGTCGCCATAGTGGAGAGAATTGCGAGTTGCCTGCATATCCTTTACCACGCCATCAACTACGACAAGAGGCTGTGCATTGGTATTCAACGAGTTGATACCACGAACAAACATAGCAGCGCCATAGCCAGGACCACCAGAGCGAGTGATAGTACGAACATCGGCACCAAGGTTGTTTTCTATATCTGTCTCTACAGTCTGCGAAGTAGTGCTCTTGATCTTAGCTGTACTGTTGGCAGTAACATCGGTAGAGTTCTCATACATCTGCTTAAACTTGTCAGCGATGAGTACCACCTTAATATTTTCTCCATTACCAATAGCAACCTGCTGGCTCAGATACTGAGGAGCATGAACATAAAGAGCTGTGGCAAAAGTAGGCACCTTGATGGTGAACTCGCCCTTGCTATTGGTCATGGCAGCATAGTTGCGGTTGTTGAGAGTCTGTATCTGTATACCTGCGAGAGGAGTCTTGCTAACAGCATCCACAACAACACCCTTAACCTCTTTGGTAGGATATGTAGGACGCTTTGCCTGAGACTTTTGCTTTACTACAGTTGTCTCCGCTCCACCGTTAGAATATGAGGCATCGTCTTGGGCAAAAGCTGCAGTGCTACAACCCATAGCCAAGGCAACGCTCAAACAAAGAATATTATTTCTTTTCATTGTTTTCGGAATTTAATCTTAAGACTTTGCTTATTTATCACTTTCATCTTCCCACTTATAGTCAGGATGCTGCTGAATATAATCATCGAGTTCCTTTGGAATCAAATAGATGTAGTCGATGCGGAGAGTACGGTCGAACACAGAAAGATTGGTCGAGGTTACATTACTCATAATACGCACGTATGGCATAGCTTTCTCAAGACCTACTGTAGCATAAGGAAAATCAACTTCTCCTATTCTGATAGTATCAACCTTTGTAGGGTCATTAGAAACTTTTCTTGTAAGCGTCTTTTCTACATACATTCCAACGTTGTTTTTGTTTTCATGATAACCATACTTAATCTGCATTTGATTAGGAAGCATTGAAGGCTGATAAGTATTCTTATTAATGTTAGATGGGGCTACACATATATATAATACATACTTTCCCTTACACACCTTTGGAATATAATAGTCGATTTCAGGATTTGAAGTTGCTGTGTTTGCACGAACTTCTGCATAACTATTGTTAGACAATCTGCCTTCTACAGTATCATTCCTTGATGCGTCATTTATGGTAAGATAAGAAACATCGCCTTTAAAGGTACCTGCAATATTGGAACCGTATTCACCTTCAACCTTGATAGGCACCTTATAATGCCAAGGCTTAAAGCCAAGAGTGTTTGTTACCCAAACAGCACCATTACTCTTATCAATACGCTTAGCATCCTTGAACAAATCGGCAGCATCCTCAGAATAGAACTTCAAGCCTACTGTAGATACCAACGAGTCTGCCTGAAGAGTCTGACCTGTCTGCAACTTGTTAAGCTTAACATTGTCACCACGATTGTTGTTGAAAGCCAAATTGCCTACCATAAGCAAATGAGACAAAGAATCTGAGAGATAAGCATTATCCACGAGATCTCTTTCGGTACTCTTCTTTATGGAATCATATTTTTCATAGAATGTATTGGTATACTGGTATGAAGGCAAATAATCAAGGAGTGCATCAACATACTGTTTCTTCTCAATCCAAGCCTCGTTGGTAGGAAGAATCATAGTGTAGTTAGAATCCTCATTATTGATATATGCCCTCATATTGTTTGCCAAAGCATTATACTCTACGAGCACAGAGTCGAGATATGTAATCTGACCATCGACGACAGGACCCTTTACGCTATTCTCAACGTCAAGTGACTTCATGTCGTACTTAGCGAAATAAGCACTTACAGAGTCGAGAGGATAGTCGTTGGCATTGATACTCTCATAGATATTGAAACCGAAGTCGAGTTTGCCATTGATAGCATGGAGTGTACCATTGCTGTTAGGAATGTTTGGCTGAACAAGCTCTAAGCCACCCATGGTATATGTGCCATTACCAACAAACTTCTTCATTTTCTCGTTTATCATGTATATGCTTTTATCGACAGAGCCTGAAGCAGGATAATTGAAATGAGCTACGTGGTTCTGCATGAATTGCTTCTTCATGGTAGCGAGGTCCATGTTGTTTAGGGTCTCATAGTCGAACGAACCATTGAGAGGAGCCCAAACAGTATATGTTTGTGGATTGGAAAGCACCTGATCATAGCCTGCTTTCTTAGCCAAAGCTGCGAAATCAGACAGGTTCTTATTGGCAGAGATATTCTCCCACAAGGTAGAAGTGGCAGAACCAGTCACAATGCCATTAGCATCGTAGTGGTCGTCCCAATCAGAGCAGGCTGTGGTCATGG
>HF994020.1:16361-46496 GCA_000436915.1 Prevotella sp. CAG:1092
TTAAATATCATATTATTTTTCATAATTTCTAATTTTAATACATATCCTCAAGATAGCGAGGGTTGTTGTAAACATTAACAGGAACGAGCTCAAGATAGTCGAAGTACATCTGGCGAGAGTCGTCGTCAAGAGCTGACTTTACACGGAGCCAATATGTGCCCTGCTTTATCTCCAAACGTGCAATAACTCTTCTCAAAGATTCTTTAAGTCCACGAGCCACGTCGCTACCGCCTTTGTTCATAGTATAAGCAAGAGGTCCACGCATCCATCCAAGATTGTGCATTGCGATATCTGTTTCCAGACCCATATCATCCATCTTCTTATAGTTTGTCCAACCAGTTTGTGTATCAGGCGAACCATCTGCGTTATCTTTAGGTTGAACTCGCATATCGAGAGGAATATCAAGAGCCTCCATCTTGGTGCGGTTATTAGTACCTTCTCCTATAAAGAACTGATACATACCACGGTTATCATTAGTAGACAAACCGTATCTTAGTTCGTATGTTCCATCAGGAACAGGAGGCAAACGGAATGCAAGGTCTACATTACCCTTAGCATTAAACTCATCTCCCTGGTAGTTTATCCAATTATTCTCACGACCTCCCAAATAGTAAAGGCGGGTAGACTCTCCATTATAAATTACCATATTATCAGAGAAGTCGATAGGAAGACGTACATAAGCACCGCCAAGGTTACCATCGGTACCAGTCTTACCTCCATTCAATGCAGTAATTTCCTTATCTGTAGCACCACGAAGATTGGCAGAAGCAAGTTCCTTGGTCAAAGATGTCACATCAAAACGGATACGCTCATTGAGTACACCCTTTGGCACCCACTCTTCGTATTCAAGCATACCATTGATAGGATGAATATAACCATTCAAAGCCTGAATATTCTGCTTGGTAATCTCTATACCAGAATGGTCATCCACCACATTATGCATTCCAGGTGTTCCAAGTTCACCACGCTGATCGGTAAGAGTGTTGTTAGCCTCATAGCGGTTGAGGAAGATTTTACCCGCTCCAGCCTTAGAACTACGAATAACCTTAACAAGGGTCATAGGAAGCATTGTCTCATAATACTCGTAGAGAGGCACCTTGGAAGTTTCGTTCCAACTATATACCATCTTGTCGTATGGCACACGCTGTTTCAAGATATGATAGCGCACCCACATATTCAAGCAGTTATTAGGATTAGCATAGTCGTTGCCTGTGCTAACCTGAATATTGTTGTTGCGATAATAATCATACCAACCAGAGCCTTGCTTTGCACAACTACTATACACCTTGTTTGCATGAGCAATAAGGTCGTTGATATCGTTGATTTGATTCTGAGCAAGTACAGTATTGGTTTCTGCAAAAATGGTATAACCCAGTACTGCATTCTCTGGAGTATAGAAATTAAAGTTGTTGGCAGGAGCTGTAAGCTTGCGCTTCTGCTGAGTTAAAGAGTCTGCAAGACCTGTGAGCTTAAGAGCCTCAACAAAGATAGAGAGGTCTTTGTGATTTTCCATTTCACCTGCAACGAGCAAGTTAGAACGACGAATTACATGGTTGATCTCATGAAGCACACCATTCTCCAACTCGTTGTCCATACCTGTGATAAGCGAATATGAATTAACAATGGTCTTACCTGAGACAGAGTCGATACTTGTATTGATATCACGACCAAGCATGGTGTTGATGGTCATACCATTCTCCATGTTGATAGCCATTACCTTGGTTGAAGCAAGATGGAACTTAGCAATATCATTACACAAAGAGTCAGACAAACCCTCAAGAGAGTTTTCGGTCATACCATTGTGTGGCAATTCCTTGTTGGTATTGTCATTATACAAGCTATCGATATAGGCTGCTACAGCTTCATTGTCTGGAGCGAAGCAAGTGTAGGTGCCATAACCCGACAACAATTTATCGAGCTCAGAACGCTGTAATATATAGTTGAAGCTACTGAACTTCTCAGGACGATTAGCAAGATAGTCCTCAATGGTCTCGCCTGTAAAGGTGTAGAGGTTAGACTCATCGATGTCTTCCTTACAACTTGTGAGGCCGAGCATGCCTGGCACAAAAGCCAAAGCAGCAATCTTACATATAAGCTTCTTATAGTTGTTCATTTTCATTGTGACTAATTTTTACTTGTTGTTTCTTTATCAAAGTAAACTGGGTTCTGCACAAGCAGCTTGTTTACCTTTATCTCACTACGCTGTATTGGGAAGTAGAGGAAAGGTTCGCTCTTCATCTTGTAAGAAACTGCATCACCACCACTCTCATACTTTCTTGTTACGAGCTTAAGCATTGGAGAATAGAGCGAAGGCCAAGAAGTTGATTCTGCCATCTTCTTCTTGATATCTACACCCTCCATGTGGCGATAGCAATAGCGTACAAGGTCGAACCAACGTTTGCCCTCGAAGCAAAGCTCACGCTCGCGCTCAGCAAGAACGAGTTTCTCCATATCTGCAACGGTCTTGAAGTCTGATACTTTCAGAGTATCGGTAGCAGTAGTGCTCATTGAACGCTTGTTTACCACCTGAACAAGATTGAAAGCTTTTGTGAGGTTTGCATCCTCATCAGATGAAGCCAACTGAACAAGAGCCTCTGCCTTCATAAGCATAACATCAGTAAGACGATATACAATCCAGTTTTGGCGGAAGTCGGAGAAACTTCTGGTTGTAGTACGGTCTGCTCCTGCAGTCGAAAGTACAGAAATAGTTCCGCTATGTGAACCAATCATCTTTCTGATATAAAGGGCAGAAGCCTCTTCACTACCTACCTCATAGCAGTTGTTCCAAAAACGATAGTCGTTCTTAGAATGGTAAACCTTATTACTATTGTCGGTATTTGCATTTTCGTCATACATATTGAAGATTGAAGAAGCCTGAACCTCACTATAGGTCTTATGGTCATTGGCTTTATCACCTGTCATATAGTAAAGGTTCTCTATACCCCAGTTCCAGTTTGAAGTTCCATCATACTGCCACTCAAGAATACTTTCTTGGGCATTACCATCAGTATAGCCAAAGAGTAGAAGTCCTGCCATCGAACCTGAAGTAAGATGGTAGATATCCGACTTGTCGCCACTTGCACCCATATTATGATATTCTCTATAATATTGATCCTTGGCACTGATTACCTTATCACAGTATTCTACACACTTCTGATAGTCTGCAGCATTGTGAGTCATAGAAGCTCTCCAAAGATATATGTCTGCCATCAACGCATTTACGGCATCACGAGTGAAATAGCCCTTATTCTTCCAACTGCCATTACCATAAGCGCCAGTCTTAAGGATATATTTCTCAGACTCTTCAAGGTCAGCAATGCAACACTGAAGAACGCTATCAGGATTTGTTTGTGGCAACATCTCTGTCATATCATCACTCTCGTAAGACTTTGTGGTGTAAGGAACATCACGGAATGTTCTAACGAGATAGAAATAACAAAGAGAACGCAATGCGAGCATCTGTGCACGCACTGTGGTATAGTCGCCCTGTGTAAACTCAGGGTCTATCTCCATAACATCTTTAGCATGATTTAGCACAATGTTGCAACGGTTGATAACGCTATAGAAATCGCCCCAAGAGTTGTAACCATTTATTGGCAACATGTTTACTGCCGAGATATTATCAAGGTCGGTATTGTCATACAATTTGTTCTTTACCAACTCATCTGAGCGATATGCACCCCAGATGATGGCACGGCGCTGAATACCAGAAGACAACATGTTGGCATAGGCACCTGTAGCCATACGCTCTACATCATCCTTAGTCTTCCAGAATTCCTGACCGATAGTCTTATCGGTTGGATAGATGGTAAGGAAATCATTGCAGCTTGACATGCCCAAAACGGCAAGAGCAGCAACAGCAATCGTTTTTATTTTATTATTGACTTTCATAAATGTCACAGTTATTAGAATCCTACATTAATGTTCATCGTTACTGACTTACTACGTGGAGTCTGTGAGTTGTCGGTTGCAATACCCCATCCACCTGCTGAGTGCTCAGGGTCACTTCCACTATACTTAGAGAAGCAAAGGAGGTTCTGACCAGAGAGGCTCAACTGCAAACGGCGAAGACCTATAGACTTAAGGAACTTCTTGTCGAAATTGTATGAAAGCTGAACATAGCTCATACGAACGAATGAAGCATCCTCTACATAGCGGTCTGAACCAAGGAAGTTGTAAGCAGAGTTGAACATAGCGCGTGGTATCATTGTCACGTCACCATTCTTACGCCAACGCCAGTTAACAGCGGAGCTTTGGTTGTAAGCATTAAACATCTGCTCAAGTCCCATCTTTGCCTTGTTTATAACCTTGATGCCAGAACGATAGCTGAATGAGGTTCTCAATGACCAACTGCTTCCCCAAAAGAAGTTGAAACCAAAACCACCATTCACCTTAGGGTTAGAGTTGCCAAGGTAAACAATGTCGAGAGAGTTGATCTGACCATCGTGGTTGATATCCTCATAGATGGCATCACCACCCTGGAACTTGTATGTAGAACTACCATCCTTGAAGTTGTAGACCTGACGAATAGGCTCACCTGTAGAACCCATCAACACCTTACCATCCTTGTCGATAGCGATAGGAGCAGTCTTGCCACTTGGAAGGAATTCTTTGTTGATATAGTCGCGAAGTTGTTCGCCAGTCCATTTGTTACGTTCCTTCATATTAATAAGGTATTCGTAGGTGTACTGGTAAACGCCCTTATATTTCAAACCAAAGATAGAGCCGAGAGGGTTACCTATCTGAATACGGTTAAGGTACGAACCACGCTCACCGGCTTTCCATTCAGAGTTGATAGACTCGAGCACGCTCTCGTCCATTGCGGTAATCTTATTGAAGTTCTGAGAAATATTGAAGTTTGCACTCATAGAGAATTTGCCTACTCTAATAAACTTGTTAGCCTCAACATTAAGTTCCCATCCCTTGTTCTCCATATCACCAACATTGCTCCAAGCAAGAGTACCGAAACCATTGGTTGATGGAATGCGGACATTAGACATCAAGAGGTCCTTGGTCTTCTTATAGTAGTAGTTGAAGTCACCACGAATAAGGTCGTTGAAGAACGAGAAGTCACCACCAAGGTTTATCTGTGTGGTCTTTTCCCAACGAAGCTTGTTGAGCTGAAGAGCCTCAAGATATGTAACACCATCGGTAGAACCCGTCTGACCATACACTCCATAAGAAGCATACTTAGCATACTGCAAGTATTCGCTACCAGGTTGATGACCTACGATACCCCATGATGGACGGAATGAAAGCATAGACAACCACTTCTTAGACCACTTCATGAAGCCTTCGTCGCTGATATTCCAACGAGCTGAAACACCTGGGAAGTAACCCCATTTCTTAGAGTCACCAAACTTGGTTGTACCATCGGCACGGAGAGAGAATCCAAGTGAGTAGCGACCCTTGTAAGAGAAGTGGCTATTTAACAATGCTGACATAGAACGCCACTGACCATTACCAGAAGACATTCCGTCTATCTTACCACCCTGCACATCTGAAGATTCTACTCCATTAGGCACATTGAGCAATACCTTGTTCTGTCGGTTGTTGTTACCAACAGTCATTTCCCAACGTCCGAACATTGTAGCATAGAGATCCTTGTTGTGGAATGCAGGAGTGAAGGTCAAAGTATGACGAGTGGTGAAGCCAAGAGAGTTTGACTCGTTAGACTCGTTGCGATTGTAGTTGGCATCATCCCAAGACTTAGTAGAAAGGGCTGCAGGCCAATACTTAGGTGTGCTCGATGCATAGATATCCATATAGACCAAACCTGTATAGTTGAGCATGGTCTTGGTATCGTCTGTACCAAGGAGCTTATAGTCGAGTTTAAACTCTGGAGAAATACGATATGTCTTTTCCTTACGCCAAGCCAAATTAGCAATAGCGACAGGGTTACCTTGGTTGCGAATATCCTCCAACTCCTTAGAAGAAGTGTTAGGAACTGTAGAACCTACATAATCCTTACCTGTTGGCAACATTACATAATACTCGTTGGTATCTGTGCCATCAGCATTCTGACGATAGATGCTCATGTTTGGAGCCATCTTCTGTGCACGTCCAAGGATACCATCGTCGTAGTTACGGTTGTTGCTGGTGTATGTCAATGGGAAGGTAACACGGAATGTGATACGGTCGCTCACAAAGTAGTCGAGAGACAACTTAGTAGAGAAACGGTCCAAAGACTGCTTGATAATGGTACCATTCTGATGGTCGTAACCTGCAGAGATACGGAAGTTGGCTTTTTCACCACCACCAGAAATAGTAAGATAGTGGTACTGGCTCCAACCGGTCTGAGAAACCTCCTTCACCCAATCAGTATTGTTGTTCCAGTTTTCAAACTCAGCCCATGACTTATTGTAGTTAATCTCGTTGATGTTGGTTGTAGAAGTTGCACTCTGTGATGGGTTGTAGTACATCTCCTTGAGCATCATGGTGTAGTCGTCACCATTGAGCAGGTTGTAGCCAGTAGGCTGCCAGCTTGCCTGCACACGGAGAGAGTAGTCAACCTTTGTACTACCACGAGCACCACGCTTTGTACGAATCTGGATTACACCATTAGCACCACGAGAACCCCAGATAGCAGTAGCAGCAGCATCCTTCAACACCTGAATATCTGCGATATCCTGTGGGTTGATAGAAAGCAAAGAAGCGTAAGTTTCTTCGTTAGCATTCTGGAAGTCGAAAGTCTCGTCTGGGTTATCAAAGATATTATCATCGACAACAATCAGAGGCTCTGCACTACCACTGATAGAAGTAACACCACGCAAACGCATTGATGTACCAGCACCAAGGTTACCAGAGTTGGCAACGATATCAAGACCTGCAATCTGACCCTGAAGAGCCTCGTCGGCAGATGTAAAGGCAAGACCTTCAACATTGCTCATATCGAAAGTCTGAGAAGCAACAGATACCTCATTCTCAGGAATAGCAAGACCGCCATGGCTGAAACGCTTCTTAGCAACGACAACGACTTCTTTCAAAGTCTGTTGGTCTTCCAATTGGATTTCGAACTCTGTCTTTTCGCCAATAGGCACAGTCTTTGTTTTATATCCAATATATGAAACTTGAAGTTTATTGGCCTTGCTCTTGATTTCCATAGAGAAGTTACCGTTGATATCGGTTTGAGAAGCCGACACGATACGGTTGTTGGCATCACGCTCGGTGACATTACACATCATCACCGGTCCATCAGGAGCCATAACGGTACCTGAGATACGTATTCCCTGTGCAGAAGCAAAGGTAGAAACCATTGCAAAAACTGCGAGTATCAGGTATTTTATCTTGTTTGTTTTCATAATCGTGGTTTCTATTATTTCCTATACATACCTTTCTGCTTTTTCAAGTAGCAGTTTCTGTGTCCCACGAGTCTCTTTTTGGCATTGGTAGAAGCCCACATGCCATCATAGCGACCACTTGGGTAAGGACACAAAGGAGTTGATATTTCGTGAACAACAGCAAACGAAGATGTAGAGATTTCGTTGGAGAGAAGTGTACGAGGATCCTTAGGGTCGACCTTGAACACATAATCACGTGTCATCTTATTGTACATCTTGTTTGGGTCTTCTTTAATAATAACGTTCTGCTTGGCAGCATCGGTAACAGTAAACGACTTTGAGCCACCCTTAACATTAAGTTTAAAGGCAATACCGAGGGTATCGGAACATGCAGTAGCATACTCTCCTCCACTAACAGTATTATCAACATAAACAGAGTTATTCTGGAAATGATAACGAATAAAATCGTTGATAGCCTCAACCTTGGCAAGGAGTTCTGCCTTGACCTTAGTCTTTAGCTGTTCATTTTCTGCATTATCCTCAAGGTCTACAACACTCTTATATAATTTTTCAAGATCATCCCATTTAGGCAATCCCTTAGAATAAGCAACATTCATCGCCTGATCGTTAGGAGCATATACGGTATAGTTGTAAGAACTGAAATAGTTCACGTTGTAGTCGAGACCATAACATCCCTTGCCTGAGCGGAATGTATAGAAACGAGTCATAGGAGAAATTGCAGATCCATCAATTTTCTTTGTTGATATACCAGCAAATTCGCGAATCTCATCACCACGGTCATCATTGCAGAGTGCAAAGAATTCCTTATACTGATTATTTTCAGAAAGGGTCTTATATACTGAATTCTGTGGCATCTGAATAATGTGGTCAATGGCATATGTGCGACCGTTCTTCTGGTTGTAAGTTTTAATAAACTTAGAAACATGAAGACCATTATCAATCTGTGCACCACCCTTAACAAGCTGATTAGCCTCATCAAAATAGATGGCACCACCATTCTTTGTTTTATAATAGTGATTAGCACCCATAGTTTCGCCAGCATTGAGCACAACAGTATGTGTATTCAAAATATCAATAAACTGAGTTATTGGGAAGTTTGAGCCACTAAGCAAAGTGCTATCTTCGCTAACTGTACCTGTTGCAGGATCGAAGTCACGGGCAGAACAGAAAATATATGGATTCTTGGTACTATTATAATAATAGTGAAGCACACGAGGCTGTGTAACCAACGACTGTGGGTCTACATAATAGTTATCGAATGCAGCATCTGTTGGTATGAACAAACCGTAGTTGCCATCCATAGCAAGGAGATAAGCATAGAAGTTAAGACCCAAGCCAAGAGGTGCATTTCTTAGTTTGTCATTTTGGATACCCCAGTTCATAACTCGCATATCATTAGCCAAAAGAGCTGGAGCCGAAACTGCGACATACTTATTAGGTGCAAACACCTTATTTAATATATAGGCTACACCATTGTTTGCAATCTTAACATTGTACTTGCCATCCTTTTTCTCAATAACGTCTGTCGAAAGTCCCATTGGGTCGTTAGAGTCGTCTGTCACATTATCAAACTTGCTTGGTACAGAAGCTATGAAAGAAGACTTCATAAGCATAGACACGAAAGCCTGAACAATGTTCTTTGGAATGGAGTCGATATTCTCCATAAGGTTTTCAACATTGTTTTTCTTCTTACCAAACTGCTCAATCAAGAATGCACCACTTCCACCTGGCAAGAAATATTTCTCCATAGCCTTATCTGAAGGCACAAACATAGCTGCGATATCGCTAAGCTGACTGTTGGTACCTGTGGTATAGTATGCATTCCAACCTGGATCGTAAGGAAGGAGGTCGCTACTGTTCAAAGTCTTACCATTTGGATCGATACTGTTTGTGCGTGTATTCATATACGCTTTCTCAAAGATGGAGTCTTTGCGAACTTCACCATTGGCAACAGCATAGTCATTATAGCTATTTGTGACATCAGCTACATAGTAAGGCGCACTAAAACGATCGAGCATACGACTAAAATAATTAGTTTCGCCATTTGTACGCAACATCTCAGCGAGGTTGCCTGGTGGAACAATAACATCCTCCATCTGGTGGATATAACCATTCTTACAAGTAACGTCTGGATTAAGGATACGATCGCGGAAGATGTAAGCAGTTTGCTTAGAGTCATCATACTCCGAGCCTGTGATGATAGCAAAGTCGCTCTCAGCACCCTTTGTAGTAATATCATTGGCTGTCATCTGCTCTGCGGTAAAATGTACCATCATAGGGCGAGTGGCATCCATTACGAGATCAATACCCGTGCTGCGATATTTATCCCAATAGCTGTTGTTCTGTGGTAGACCCACAGGACCATAAAAATGAGTAATTGAATCAATAACGTTGATACCTGTCTGGTGCTTCAATGCTATTCCTGATGCAACATTTGAATTGTTCTCAATAGAAATATTAGAAAGCATCTCTACGAGAATGGCGTTGTCAAGCATAGAGTTGTAGAGAAGGAGTTTCTTCATCGCCTTCGTCAGATCCTCATACTTGGTTACACCCCACGAATTGTTAGCATAGAATCGAGCAAATGCAGAATCGTTGGCAGGGAAGATGGTTTTAGAACCTGTTTTGCCAAGGGTTTCCGCATAGCCTAAGTCATCGATAAGTCTGACATAGTTGTTAAATGTACCGGTTAGCACCTTAGAGTTAGGATTCTTTAGCTCTTCATAAATACTATTACCAAGCCAACTCGGATAATTTCCGGGGTCATCAAGGTCATAGTCGTCCGTACAAGCTGCGAACCCACCACACAAGGCTACCATACTGAAAGACATCAACGTCTTTTTAGTTAGTTCAGAAAAGCGGTAGTTCATAAGTAAATTAATTAATTGTTATATAACTTTTTTAATTTTATTCAAACAAATTAGATATATCTAAACATTAATACGCACGCATATACGAGATTCCTCAAAAAAAAATAAAAAAAAGCCTACCCATATTCATTATTTTACAAAGGATATGAGTAGGCTAATTTTGTTCTTAATCCCTCAAAAACAGGAATACAGATTTACATCGGGCATCCCTCTATGTCGTCAATCATATATTCTGCAAGAAGTCTGCCTATGCGATTGAGAGCTTCACGAAGACGCTGACGTGGACAAGCAAGGTTGATACGGATGTATCCCTGACCAGCCTTTTGACCATACATAGTTCCGCTGTTAACCATCACGTTGGCTTTATCAGCAAGAAACTGTGTAAGTTCATCGGTAGTAAACTCAAGAGCATTTACATCTACCCAAGCAAGATATGTGCCTTCAAGGCGGAGAACTTCCAACTTAGGAAGATACTCATGGCAGAAACTCTTTAGTTCTATATAGTTGTCGTAGACATAGGCATTCATCTGATCAAGCCAGTCGGCACTCTCATTATATGCAGCCTGCAAAGCCACGACTCCGAAAGGATTAACATCGCAAACTTCATTGATATTGATAGCACGATTTATGCGTTTTCTTACGATTTCATCGCTACAAACGATATTCGCTATCTGCAAGCCTGCAATATTAAAGGCCTTAGTAGGCGACAGTAGAGTTACGCTATTTGCGAGACAGTCATCGCTAACAGAAGCAAAAGGAATATATTTATATCCCGGCATCACTATTTCGCAATGTATCTCATCAGCAATAACCTTCACACCATTTCTTTGGCATATTTCGTTCATTTTAGCCATTTCATCGACAGTCCACACACGACCTGCTGGGTTGTGAGGGTTGCAAAGAACGAAGACCGTCACCTTCTCATCCTTACATTTTTTTTCAAAATCTTCGAAGTCTATGCTATAGCTATTACCATCTCTAACCAGACGATTTTCTTCTACCAAACATCCACTATTAACGATGCTTGAGAAGAAGCAATTGTAGACAGGAGTCTGTACCAAGACTTTCTCGCCAGGCAAAGTTAAAGCCTTCAATGCACAACTCAACGCAGGAACTACAGCTGTAGTATACAGAATCCAATCACGATTGATATGCCAACCATGACGATTGTCAAACCAGTTGATGATAGCATCATAATAAGAGTCTGGCACCATGGTATATCCAAACACACCATGCTCTACTCGCTTACGAAGAGCTTCCTTGATAGCAGGAGCAACTTCGAAGTCCATATCTGCAACCCAAAGAGGTATCACCTCGTCGTTAGCAGCCTCATCCCATTTATAGCAGTTACTGCCACGGCGAGCAGTAAGCTTATCGAAATCAAATTTCTCCATAGTTATTATTCTTTTGTTTTAATAATGCAACTATTAGGTGCCTTTACATTCTCATTGATAGTAACGCTACTGATGAAATCGGCAAAAATATGTCCAGAGACAGGATTCTTTATATTGGTAATACCGCCCTTTATCTTAGCATCGATATTAGTACAATCCTCGAAAGCACGGTCGCAAGCAGAGTCGAAAGTACAATCCTCAAGGATGACATGATCCATATAGCAGAGAGGTTGCTCACCACTAATATGACATCTCACCAATTTCACATTCTTACTGTGCCAAGCAAGATACTCACCATCAAGTTCAGAATCATATACCGTAACATTCTCGCATTCCCAAAAGCTATCCTTGGTTGTAATCTTGGCATTATGCACCTCTACATTCTTGCAGTATTGGAAAACATATTTACTGTCCGACTCCAAGCCATCGACATAGATATTGCTTGAGAACATAAAAGGATATGTGCCGTCATGAAGCTTCACATTGTTCAATTTTAGCCCATTTATTCGCCAAAAAGTCTCGTCGGCATCATTAATCTCCACACCTTCAAGTTCAAGGTTCTTCATTTCGCGGAAGAACTTCGGACCATCAATAACACAGTTTTTCATCACCATATTGTCTGAATACCAGATAGCAGAACGCGAACCAGGAGCAAAATAGCTGTCTGTAATCAAAGAACCGTCTACGTGCCACCAAGGATATTTACCATAGAATTTAGAATTATGGCATTCGATATTCTTACAGCACTTTATTCCCGACTCACCATCTGTGATAGTGATATTATCTAAACACACATCATGAGCAGCAAACAAAGGACGTTCGCCACCAAAAGTCATATCTTTTATTGTTTCCATTGTTATTGTTTATATTTGATTATTATATGTATAGTACAAAGCAAGTATGCCACTTTGCAAAGATACAAAATAATAATAAAGGATGCATTACCTATATTAGCTAAAGATTTATCATTATTTCCGAACAGAAAAAAGATGCCATCAGAAACTGACGGCATCTATAATCTTTTGGCTTGCGCCTGCTAAACTTTCAACATATTCGCCTGCGGCTTTACCAGTGCGACGAATCTCTTCACCATCATCAGAAAGGAAGATATCCATCTGGCGTTTGAACTCATCAGCCGATGAGAAATCAAAGCCACCACCCGACTTCTTCAATCCTTGCGCCTCTTGGAAGCGTTGGTTGTTTGGACCGAATAATACAGGAACGCTCCATACTGCTGCTTCGAGCACATTGTGGATACCTACACCAAAGCCTCCACCTACATATGCTATCTCACCATAATGATATATGCTCGACAGCAATCCGAAGCAATCTATTATAAGAACATCAGCTTTAGCAGCCTCTTCAGGAGTAGTCTGCGTATATCTCACAGCCTTGCGATTTAGCTTAGAGAGAATCTGTGTCAAGTGGTCTTCACCTATCACATGAGGAGCAATGATTAGCTTCCAATCCTTACGCTCATTGAAATAAGGTATGAAGATATCCTCATCAGGTTGCCATGACGAACCAGCCACAAACACTTTCTTATCTTGCTTGAAAGCCTCAACGATAGGCAACTGCTTTGACACCTGTCTGATTTGCAAAACTCTATCGAAGCGAGTATCGCCAACAACTTCAACATCTGTGATGCCAAGTTTTGCCAATAGCTCTCGTGACACATCATTCTGTACAAAGAAGCGAGTGAAGCATTTCAACACCTTAGCATAACTGAAGCCATACCACTTAAAGAACACCTGGTCTGGGCGGAATATGCTCGACACGCTATAGGTAGGTATATTGCGATATTTAAGAATGTGAAGATAGTTATACCAGAATTCGTACTTTATAAAGAACGCCATTACTGGCTTTACAGTCCGCAAGAATGTTATGGCATTACGACGAGTGTCGATAGGCAAATAGCAAATGATGTCTGCACCCTGATAGTTTTTGCGCACTTCATAGCCCGAAGGTGAAAAGAAGGTGAGCAATATTTTATATTCAGGATGCTCCTGACGTATGCGCTCTATGAGCGGACGTCCCTGTTCGAACTCACCAAGCGAAGCTGCATGAAACCAAATATATTTGGCATTTGGGTCTACCTTTTCGCGAAGTAAGTTCAAAGCCTCACATTCGCCTTTCCACATAGTAGCCACCTTCTTATTGAAGAAGCTTGCTATGAAGACACCAAATTGCAAGACATGAATAACCAGATTATACATATTTATATTAGTATCGTTTTCGTGGAATATCTTTATTCGAAATCTCTAAGAGTTTTATTATTGTGAGGTATCGAGGTGTTGATTATTTCAACACTTCGATAGCCTTGCGCATACGCTTAAGAGTCTCTTCCTTACCAAGGAAAGCAGAGATATCAAACATTCCAGGTCCCTTGCCCTCGCCAACGAGAGTAAGACGGAACGCATTCATAACATCGCCAAGTTTATAGCCCTTATCCTCAACCCATTTCATCACAATAAGCTCCTGACCCTCTACGCTGAAATCGTCGATGGATTCGAGCAAATCTGCGAGTTCTGTCATCTGCTGAGCAGAGTATTCCTTCCAACGCTTCTTACGTGTCTTCTCATCATATTCTGTAGGAGCGATGAAGAAAAATGAGCACAATGGCCACAATTCGCGAACGAAGCTCACACGGTCTTTCATCATAGAAACAACCTTGGTGATACGCTCCATCGACTCGTCAACACCATTATTGGCTACGATAGGAGCAAAGAGCTCTGCTATCTCTTCGTTGCTCTTGCGAAGAATATACTCGTGGTTAAACCAGATACCCTTCTGATAGTCGAACTTGGCACCAGCCTTTGAACAACGAGTGATATCGAAAGCCTTAACAAGTTCGTCTAGTGTAAAGAGTTCCTGCTCTGTTCCAGGATTCCATCCGAGAAGTGCAAGGAAGTTGACAACAGCCTCTGGGAAATATCCACTCTCACGATATCCGCTTGATATCTCACCGCTCTTAGGGTCGTGCCACTCAAGAGGGAATACAGGGAAACCAAGACGATCGCCATCACGTTTAGAAAGTTTACCCTTGCCTTCAGGCTTAAGCAGCAATGGCAAGTGAGCAAAACGTGGCATAGTGTCTTCCCAACCAAAAGCACGATAGAGCAACACATGAAGAGGTGCACTTGGCAACCACTCCTCACCACGGATCACGTGGGTAATCTCCATCAAATGGTCGTCAACGATATTAGCCAAGTGGTAAGTAGGCAATTCGTCGGCACTCTTATAAAGCACCTTATCGTCGAGGATATCGCTCTTGATGACAACATCGCCACGAATCATATCGTTTACATGTACCTCGATGCCTGGTTCGATTTTGAAGCGTACCACATACTGCTCGCCATCAGCAATGAGTTTTTCAACTTCTGCTGCATCCATGGTAAGCGAATTGCGCATCGACAAACGAGTATGAGCATCATACTGGAAATTTTGAATCTCATTGCGCTTAGCTTCAAGTTCCTCAGGAGTATCAAAAGCGATATAAGCCTTGTCATTGTCAAGGAGCACCTTTACATACTTCTTATATATATCACGACGCTCGCTCTGACGGTATGGTCCATGTTCGCCACCGAAGGAAACACCTTCGTCAAACTTGATACCGAGCCAACGGAACGACTCAATGATATAGTCTTCGGCACCAGGAACAAAGCGATGAGAATCGGTATCCTCAATACGGAACACCAAATCGCCACCATGCTGGCGTGCAAAGAGATAATTATACAATGCGGTACGTACACCGCCAATATGCAAAGGTCCTGTTGGACTTGGTGCAAAACGCACTCTTACTTTTCTTTCTGACATATTGTTATTGAAGAGAAATAATAATTTTCTGCAAAATTAATATATTTTCTCGACTTTTGCGATTTTTTTTTGTATTTTCGCAGAGCAAACCAAATAAAGGAGTATAACTTATGAGTTTAATAGGTAGAAAAGAGGCTAAATATTGGCACAACTTGCTGATGAGAGTATGGATTACTGCTCTCACCGTAGCTATTATAGTATGGTTCTTGCCACGCGACAGCAACAGCAAGAGATATAACTATGATGTGGGTAAGCCATGGATGTATCAATCGTTTATTGCACAATTCGACTTTCCTATCTACAAGTCAGAGGATGCGATAAAGCAAGAACAGGATTCGATACTGAAAGGATTGATGCCTTATTATAACTACGACCCTACACGCGAAAAAAAGGAATTGGAGAGATTCAACAAAGATTTTTCCTCTGAGCTAACAGGTCTTTCACATCACTATAGGGCTATTATCATAGACAGAATACATCGTCTGTATTCTGCCGGCATCATGAATACTCCTGAATATAATGCCATAGCCCATGACTCTACAAACATGGTGAAGGTGGTTGCCGGGAAGAGTGCTACACCTATAGAAATAGGATGTATATACTCCACTATGTCTGCCTATGAAGCCTTGCTTAAGGATGAAGAATTGTCAAAAGACCGAGCATTGCTCCAAAAGCTAAACCTTACGAACTATCTTGAGCCAAACCTGACCTACGACAAGGAAAAGACAGAAACTGAGCGTACGGATATGCTTGGTAGTATACCGCTGGCAAGTGGAATGGTGTTGAGTGGACAGAAGATTATAGACCGTGGCGAGATTGTCGACGACTATACATATAGAGTATTGTCGTCATTCGAGCGAGAGTTGCAACGACGCAATGCAACACAGATGGAGCTAACAACGACGTTTATTGGTCAGGTGATATATGTCACTATTCTCGTAATGCTCTTCACGATGTATATAGCATTGTTCCGCAAAGACTATTTCGATAAGCCTCGTTCAATAATGATGCTATATGTGATGATCACGCTATTTCCTATTGCTGTAGCAATGATGATTGAGCACAACTGGTTTAACGTTTATATAGTACCGTTTGCAATGGCAGCCATATTCGCCCGAATGTTTATGGACTCTCGAACGGCTTTCGTTACTCAGCTCACCATCGTTTTGATTTGTGCCGCTGCGGTGAAATACCAATATGAATTCATCATCATTCAGATCGTGTCAGGTCTTGTAGCAATATACTCTTTGCGCGAATTGTCGAGCCGAGCACAGGTTATAAAGACAGCAGCACTCGTAACTGTGAGTTGCTGTGCCGTATATTTAGCACTACAGATGATGCAAGAGACAGATGTACTGAAGCTTGATAGCAAGATGTACACCCACTTTGCAGTAAATGGCGTGCTCTTGCTATTGTCATATCCGCTGATGTACCTTATTGAGAAGACTTTCGGTTTTACCAGCAATGTTACCTTGTTTGAGCTTTCAAACACATTTAAAGGAGTATTGAGAAATCTCAGTGAGGTGGCTCCTGGAACATTCCAGCATTCTATCACCGTGGGTAATCTTGCTGCCGAGGTGGCTAACCGCATTGGTGCCGACAGCCTATTGGTACGTGTAGGAGCGCTATACCACGACATTGGTAAGATGACAAACCCAGCATTCTTCACAGAGAACCAAGCTGGCGTAAACCCTCACGATGCGCTGACATGCAAAGAGAGTGCAAAGATAATTATCGGCCATGTCACCGAGGGTGTGAAGATAGCAGAGAAAGCTAACCTGCCTACCATCATCAAAGACTTTATTCTGACTCATCATGGCAGAGGTATGGCTAAATACTTCTATATAAAATACCAAAACGAACATCCTGACGAGGTTGTGGATAAGGAGCAGTTTACATATCCTGGTCCAAATCCTTTCACCCGTGAGCAGGCTTTGCTGATGATGGCAGACACATGCGAGGCTGCATCGCGCTCACTGCAGGAATATACCGAAGAGAGCATCAGCTCGTTGGTAGACAGACTCATTGATTCACAGGTGGCTGACGGATGTTTCAAGGATTGTCCTATCACCTTCCGCGACATAGCACAGGCCAAGCAAGTGCTAACAGAGCGATTGATGTCTATTTATCACACCAGAATTCAATATCCGGAACTGAAGAAAGAATAAGTGAAATACATACAAGCTATATTGCCTCTACCCCTTGAGGGTACCTTTACTTACTCTGTACCACAAGACCTTGAAGACAAAATCAAGGTAGGAATGCGTGTTGTCGTTCCATGCGGACAAAAGAAGACGTACACCGCTTTGTGTGTAGAGGTGACAGACAAAAAACCAGACATAGGCGTAAAAAATATCAAGTGCATATATTCTGTGCTTGACGATATGCCTATGCTATTGCCACAACAGCTAAAGCTATGGCAATGGATGGCGGATTATTACATGTGTCCTCTTGGCGACATTTACAAGGCAGCCCTACCTGCGGGACTAAAAGCAGAGGATGGTTATCGTCCGAAGACTGAAACATACGTGGGACTAACAGAGAAATTCCACGATGAAATGGCGCTAAATA
This sequence comes from Prevotella sp. CAG:1092, assembly GCA_000436915.1. Taxonomy (GTDB): domain Bacteria; phylum Bacteroidota; class Bacteroidia; order Bacteroidales; family Bacteroidaceae; genus Prevotella. The sequence continues at coordinate 34,314 of HF994020.1, forward strand.
TAGCTTTAGATATGGTTTCGCGCTACGAGAAACAACAGAAAGCTTTGGCAGGATATCTCGAACTGTCGCATTGGGCTGAGATATCTGGCACCGCTATTCCCGACGACATAAAGGAGATAACGCAGACGGAACTATGCAATGTTACGCATTGCACCACACCAACAGTCAAAAGCCTTGTGAAGCGTGGCATATTGGAGATATACCAGAAAGAGGTAGGACGACTGAATACTGATGGCGAGTTTACTCCTCAAAATGCCAAGCTACTAAATGAAGCTCAGCAAGAGGCTTACAACCAGGTGTTGATGCAATTCATGAAAAAGAATGTGGTGTTGCTGCATGGTGTAACCTCAAGCGGTAAGACAGAGATTTACATACACCTTATATTAAAGGCGCTACAAGACCACAAACAGGTATTGTTCTTATTGCCCGAGATAGCTCTGACAGTTCAGATCATGGAACGTCTGCAACGTGTCTTTGGTAGCCGACTTGGTATATACCATAGCAAATATAGCGATGCCGAGAGAGTGGAGATATGGAAGAAGCAAGTTTCTGCTTGTCCTTATGATATTATAATAGGTGCACGAAGTGCTGCTTTGTTGCCTTTCAAGAATCTTGGCTTGGTGATAATCGACGAGGAACACGAAACAAGCTATAAGCAGCAAGACCCTGCTCCACGCTATCATGCCCGTAGTGCCGCTATAATGTTGGCATCGATGTATGGTGCAAAGACCTTATTGGGTAGCGCCACTCCTTGTATGGAGACTTATACCAACGCCAAGAATGGAAAGTTTGGCTACGTAAGGCTGGACAAGAGATACAAAGATATTGCTTTGCCTAAGATTGAAGTGGTTGACGTGAAGGATATGACAAGAAGAAAGATGATGAAAGGTCCGTTCTCTCCTCGCCTATTGGAAGCCATTCAGGAATCTTTGGACAACAACAAGCAGGTGATATTATTCCAAAATCGTCGTGGTTTTGTGCCTATTGTGGAATGTCAAGACTGCGGTTGGATACCAAAGTGTGAGCATTGTGATGTGTCGCTGACCATGCACAAGAACATCAACTTGCTGACTTGCCACTATTGCGGATATACATATGCCATACCAAAGGTATGCCCAAAATGTGGCGGCATACACCTTCGTGGACGTGGTTTCGGTACAGAGAAGATAGAAGATCAGATAATGGAGCTATTCCCCGAAGCCAAGGTGGCACGTATGGATCTTGATACTACTCGCACCAAGAATGCGTATGCAAGGATTATTGAAGACTTTGCATACGGAAAAACGAATGTGCTGATAGGCACACAGATGATAACAAAAGGATTGGACTTCGACCGTGTGCAACTGGTAGGAATACTTGATGCCGACTCTATGCTAAACTATCCCGACTTCCGTGCCTACGAACATTCGTATATGATGTTGCAGCAGGTGAGCGGACGAGCAGGCCGTAAGGGTAAGCAAGGATTGGTGATATTGCAGACTAAGTCGGCAGATTTGCCTGTGATAGAACAGGTGGCAGCCAACGATAGCAAGACTTTCTATGAAGACCTTGATGAAGAGCGCCGACTTTTCAACTATCCGCCATACACCCGACTGATATATGTATATTTGAAGCATCAACACGACAACATGGTGGAGTCGGCTGCATTGATGCTCGGTTCGATATTGCGTGGATGGTTTGGCGAAAGAATATTGGGACCCGACAAACCTGCGGTGGCAAGGGTGAAGTCGATGTGTATACGAAAGATAATGATAAAGCTGGAGAACGGAATCGACCAAAAGAAGGTTCGCGAATATCTTCGTATGGCACAAAAACAAATACTGCAGGACAAGCAATATGCCGCCCTGCAGATTTTCTACGATGTGGATCCCCAATAAATAGGGAAAAGAGAGTATGTGGTATTAGAAATTGATATCAAGACCAACTGCGAATACATTGTTGTTACGAGTGTAGTCAGAGTTATAGCTTAGGCTCTGAGTTGGGGTGAGCTGTACTGTCTCTGATGTCTTCTTGTGCTTATAGAATGTATGGAAATAAGCTACATTCAAATCCATCTTCTTGTTGATGTGATAAACACCACCGACAGCTACAGAGTTTGAACTTACAACGAACGACTTGTCATCCATATATTCGTCTGAAAGACCATAGTTGGTGTTCTGCCAACCTGTGCTAAGAGTAATCTTCTTTGTTACGTCAACCTCAACACCTGCATTGTATTCAACAGTACCACGGTCGAGCAACTTCTGACGATCGTTGTATGAAGTAGCATGCTTATCGTCAAACCAATGGAAACCAACGTTTACACGCACCTCGTCGATAGGCTTGTAACCTACACCTACAGCCAAGTAAGCAGGAATATCGCCTGCAATCTTCTTGCCATCCTCGTATTCACCGATAGCTTCGGTAAGATTCTTATCAAAATGGTTCTTCAGTGCACCCATAGCGCCTTGTACATTTTGGTTGCTCAACACCATATCGGCTGCAGCCTCTGGCACGCCACCTGCAATATATGAAGCACGAAGGTTGTCGGCAAGGTTACCAATACTTGGAGTCTTGTTTACAGACTTATTCTTCAAGCGCAAACGAGTCTTAAACTCATACTTTGCAGCAAAGTTCCACTTTCCTGTCTTATAATCGATGCCAATGATAGGAGTAAAGCCCTTACCACTCTGGTCACAGCTCAACTCGATGTTAGCAGAATTCTCCTTTGTAGGGTCGAGAACCTTATAAAGAGGCATGTTACCTACGGTGATGTTCTCTACATATCCATAGTAGTTACATGTTGCATATACACCACGCACACCTGCAGAAACAGCAAGATTGTCAGTAACCTTATAAGCTACAGCTGCAGAAAGACCGAAATAATACTGACGACCATGCATATAGCTATCATAAGAATACTTACCCTGTGTACCGAAAACATTATTTGATGTAAACACAGCAGGGAGGCCAATCTGACCAGCAGCCTGGTCAACTATACCAGCCAATTGACAAGCACCTACGGCTGTCTCTGATACAATCTTCTCGAAAGAACCAAGACCATCGTCGAAGTTACACTTACCACCACCACCTGTGAGGGCGAAGTTTCCTTGGAACGACCATCTACCTTTGTTGTAAGCATACTGGAACGAAGGAATTACAGGTGCAAAAGCCTCACCTTTGAAAGTACGAGGAGTAATAGGATTGTTCACATTATTTGGGAACAATGCATAATCATTCTTAATAGAACGGGTCTGGTAAGCCAACTGCCAGTTGATAGCAAGATGATGACCTTCGTTCATAAATACAACACCCGCAGGGTTGTAGTATACACCATCAATACCGATAGAAGCCTCACGGCTCATCATACGGTTGAAAGCTCCATGTTGATTGGTGTTTGTAAGCAGACCACCTGCTTGGATAGTGTTGCCAGCAAATACAGTAGAAATGGCAACAAAAACTAATTTTAACTTATTCATTTAATATCACTATTAATAATTGGCTGCAAAGTTAGCACGATTGTTCTCTTTTTCCACCATTATATTATTTTATTTAATATGCGTTAACACTTAAAGATAATAAACATGCACAACCAATCGATTTTGTGCAGATATTTGAACAGAAAAGAACCATCTAATTAATCATGGGGATAGCCATATATTGTAGCAAGCCTGAAAAGAAAGAATTTCTCACCCTTTATACCTCTAAGCATCTTCATTAAGACACTGTCTATAGAAATAGTTTATGAATTAAAAAAGTGTCTAGTGAAATCAGGAAAAGACAGTAGGCAAGATGGCAAAAAAAGTATTACGTGATACTTGCCCAAGTATTACGTGATACTTTGCAAAGTATCACGTATTACTTTGCAAAGTATCATTAGATACCCGTAAAAGCCAATTCTCACAATAATATAATCATAAAGCGCCCTGTAAAAGGTAAAAGTACTACAAAGGAGAATTTTTTGTAATACTTTTGCCTTTTACAGGGCGCATTAATTATAATAGAAGTTGTTGCTTAGAAGAAGTAAGCAAGACCTACCTGCCATGTATTGTTGCGAACCTTGGTTGAGCCATCCTTTACAATTGTAGAAGCAGCATCCATTACGTTGAGTTCGCCAGTTTTGCCAACAGGGATATTGTAGTTTGCTGTAAGCTGAATCTTGCTGATAGTAGCACCAATACCGAGGTTTACGCTGAAGAGCGATTTCTTCATCTGGAAGTTAGTCTTATACGATTCTGAGCTACCCCAGTTAATATTCTCATTACCAACATTGAAGCTTACCTGAGGACCAGCGAATGCAAATACATCGAAGCTACCAAGACCAATGCCGTAACGAGCATTAAGAGGAATATCTACATACTTGTTAGAAACAGTCTTCTCCTTTACGCCTTTCTCATCAGCAAGCTTTGAATCGCTCTGATTGTAGAGAGCTGAAAGGTCGAAAGAAAGACCAGTAAGAGGCAATGTAACCTTTACTGTAGGACCAACAAAGAATCCCATACGATTAGATGTTTCGAGAACCTCATGGCTAAGGCTCATATTAGAAACATTGAAACCACCCTTCAAACCGAACTTAACCTGTGCATTGGCAGGTGTTGCAATCATCATAGCTACAGCCACGATGATAAGAGTAAATAACTTTTTCATAATCTTTTGTTTTTTAGATGTCTTATTGTGAAAGTATTATAAATGCTTAAAACAATGGTGACAAGATAATATTAATGGCGCTGACGACGTACTGTTACGCGGGCTGCAGATGAGCTTGAAACTGTAGATGAACGACGCGGCTTTTTCACTTTAGTATTAGACGACGACTTTGCTGCCGACACGCCCTGCTCTCTGCGGTTTTTCTTCTTCTCAGCCTTTATCACCTTAGGATCGAGCTTAGCTATGCTATCGAGAGAATCCTTGCGAGCCTGATCGCCCCAGATATTAGCCTCGAAGTCTTTAATCTGCTTTTCTATGCGCTTCTGCTCCTTAGCAATAATGCTGTCAGATGCAGCCTCGTCCATGGCATCATAACTATCATTTTTGCCAATAGCCATCTGTGCAAGGGTTTTGCCAAGCATATTGTTGGTCTTATAGATTTTACCCTTATACTTGTTCATAGTGAAATAGTCGTCGACACTCATTGTGGCTGCATTATTGAGATTGCTCGTCATAATGGTCTGCTTAGCAAGGAATGGCGCAATATCACTATACTTTACCCAGAACAAAGGATACTTGGTAGCCTTTCCGCCGAAGTCATCGTCGCGAGAGAGGATAGGACAGATAGCCTGTACCTTGGTATGGAAGGTTGCAGATACCTGATCGTAGTAGGCACTCTCCTTAATATAATATCCCTTTACCTCAGCAGAAGGAATATCGCTATTCTCAAGACGTATGCCACGGTCGGTACGCTCATAGTAGATATGATAGTCATCGAGAAACTTCAAAGGCTTAATCTTTGCAGAGTCGGTGAAGTTTTCGTTGCCATCGAGGGTATACTCATAGGCATCGATACCGCCACGAGCACTACCACGCATCATAAGCTTAAAAATATAGGTAAACAGATTCATCTGTGTTCCCATAGGCTCTACAGGATAGTAGAGGCCAGCATTGGCATCGTCGTTGAGGTCGAGCTCACGATAGATATCTCTACGCCAGTTGACATCTTCCGACATCTTATTCTCTGTAGGGAATGAAATCTGAGCACGAGTTGTCATAGCATTAGCCGAAGCTTTCTGCTGTGTATTGGCTCTCTGCACCCTGCTCTTTGGAGCCTGTGCCGACATGGTTTGCGCCATGAATGCCATCATGAGAATTGCTAATATCTTCTTCATAATATATGTTGTTCAGAACTTTTCTGTTATCAATAATTATTGTGTTATGCTTTGAATAATGTCGTTGGAATGGGGTTATTTAACAACAATCTCCATCGCACCAGGCAACTTGCGGGTGATACCATCAGGACCAACGGCTGTTACTTGCGAGATATAGAAGCGACGGTTGCGAGAAAGCTTGCGGAAAGCATCACGCTGACGATCAGAGAAGTTGGCACCATTGCTTGCCATAGGAACAGCATTACCCATATTGTCGAAGAATACACACTCAAAGCCCAACACCTTGAAAGGTATGTCCAACAAACCATCATCAATGGCAGCATGTACACCTCTTGCTCCCATCAAAGAGCCTTTGGCGAGTCCACCACCCTTGTAGCGGTCGGTACCTATAGTAATATAAGGTGTAGGATCTGGCAGTTTGCGCACCTTGAACGAGAATGATCCCATCTGGCGAAGTTTGCCACGCTCGGTAGCAGATATGCTAAATACCACATCCTTGCCTACGGCTGAAGGCACAGCAACATAATGTCCGTTGCCCTTCGACCGCAAAGAGCCGCCTGTCATTGACACGTGTACGGCATTCTGAGGAATACCAGGTACACTGATGCTCATTGGGTTAGAATATCCAGCATAGAGCACATTCATGAGGTCTGCAGCAATAGTAGCACCAGAAGGTGGCTGAATAACCTCGTATTTCTGTAGGAAGTCGCGACGAAGTATGTCGCCAGCACCATTGCGCATAAGCATATAGCCAGCAAACTGATGTTCGCCTACGCCACTTGCCGAGAACGAATACTTACCATTGGTGGTATTCACCTTCACACCATTTACATAAATCTCAGGTTGCTGAGTGGTATCAACGGCTGCCATAACGATATTGGCAGAGAAGATTTCGCCTGGATATAATGTTGTTTTCTCAGGAATCACAAAAGCATCAAGCTTGTTTACGCGGATATCCTTGATATCGATGTTGGCAACCAATGTGTGCAACACCTCGCCTTCGGCATAGCGGATATCGCTCTGCAACTTAGCCAAAAAGGTGACAGCAGCAGCCACAGGCATGCTCTCAAACATATACTCCTGCCAGTTTTTGCCAAGAGCGTTGCCCTTCTTAGGGATTTTTGTAGAAAGGTTTTCGGCTATAAGCTGTCGCTGATGGTCGTCGTTTACCATCTTAAGTATGCGCTCACGATATGAGTTTATCGCATCATATAATTTTTTGCCTTGACCTGTGCCTGGAGCAAGCATCACGTGGGCAGCAGCCTCAAGGTTATCCTTGCCCACGATATTGTTCAAATCAGCATCGTCGCCGTCAGCCTCTTTCACAATCTGCTCCTTCAGCGACTGCGCATAGTTATAGAGCGAATCGCTCATCTGCTTAACCATAGTAGCCTTATCGAACCAAGCCTTCACCTTTTCAGGATTTGTCTTCATCTGCTCCAAGAAGTCGCTATATATCGACTCGTTTTCTTTAGATGAGTTAGAGGTGGTACGGTTAAGGCTCTCCTCAACAATAGAGAAGCCATTGAGCACTTCGGTAGAAATGTTCAATGCCAACATAGCCATCAAGACGACATACATAAGGTTGATCATCTTTTGGCGAGGAGATACTGGTTTTTTCTTTATTGCCATCTAATAATAAATGCTATAAGATTTTTGTTCGTCACTCTAACCGTAGGTATATGCCTACTTCGCCATATTGGCTGTCATAGCCTCTATCATGCGAGAGTAGATTTGGTTGAGCTGTTCTATCTGCTGAGCCATCTTCTTTGACTGCTCGTTTATCTGGTCGATAGTGCCAATCTGCTGACTTGCACCCTTGAGCTGCATCTCATATACCTTACTGATACCAGTAAGAGTACGGTTGAGATTCTCCATTTCTTCGCTATCGCGAGTAAGGCGCATGCTCTGCTCATTAACTTTAGCAAGAGTATCAACGAGTTTCTTGAGTTCTTCAACATAGTTGCCCTGAGCCTCGTTGAGAGCTTCTGCCTCTTCTGCAGACATCTGCGGAACATAATCAGGCTGTGGTTGAGCTGTACCGCCACCATTGATGATTACGGTACCACCGACATTGCCTGCACCAGCAGATACAACATTAGCACCTGTGCTAACAGCCTCTCCTGAAGGAACTGCACTAACAGTCTCGGAACCTGCAGCTACAGCACCTCCACCAACAACTACATTCTGACCATCAGAAGGAGCATTACCATAAACAACCTTGCCTGTTTCGAGATATTCCTCTGTTACATGGGTAGGAAGATCACGACCATCGGCTGTCTTGTCGAAAGGACGGTCGAAGGCTGAGAGAAAGAACACTAAAACCTCGGTACCCATACCAAGGAACAACATAAAGTTGGCTCCAGGAAGGTGGGTAAGCTTAAACAAGGTACCCAAGATTACCACCGAGGCACCCCAGCTATATGCATAGTTGAGGAATGTCTGACCAGGAACGCTGTCCATCCACTTCTGCAGACGGTACACTAAATTGAATTTGCTATAGTCGCCCATTATCTTTTGCTCTTTTTATATTTACCACTTGTTGTGTTTGCTAAACTACGTACGCAACGGAAACCGATATACGAACGTGGCTGATTCTGATATTCCCATGTACGCCATGCAGAACGGATATACGACTCAGGGTCTTTCCATGAGCCACCTCTTACGCTCTTCTTCTTCAGTTTGTATGGGTCTTCCTTGGCTGCCTTGTATTCAAGTTGTGGGTTGAGGTCGTTCATTGCCTCTACTCCAGCCTCGGTATATATGGTGCTTGTCCATTCTGCCACATTTCCTGCCATATCAAACAGACCGTTAGAGTTAGGAGAATAGATGCCCACCTTGCTTGTTATCAGATTGCCATCTTGAGCATAATTACCACGATCGGGCTTAAAGTTGGCATAGAAGCATCCGTTGCCATTCTTCACATCAGCATTCTCCCATGGAAACTCAGAGCCTTCTTTACCTCGGGCTGCATATTCCCATTCAGCCTCTGTAGGCAGACGATAGCGCTGAATGTAGCGTGCTTCGCCACCAAGACCTTTAAGAAGATAGTCGGTACGCCATGCGCAGAAGGCATTAGCCTGTTCCCATGTCACACCCACCACAGGATAGTCGTTGTAGGCAGGATTAGAGAAATAGTTGCGTAGGTACACTTCGTTGTCTGAATTACGGAAGTCGTTGACCCAACATGTGGTATCAGGATAGATATTCACGATGTAGGTATTAAGGAAGTCCCATGGTCCGGACAATGGACGGTTGATGGTTTCTCTAACGATACGTCCTTCATCATCGATATAAGCAGTATCTTTAGAAATCATCACCACCTCGTTAGGGTTGATAGTGATATCGGTATTTAGATTGCGCTCTGCAGGGTTCAATCTGTTGCGGCGCAATGCTGCTGCGGTATAGTCGTATACCTCATACTTATAGTTGAGCTGCGAATAATCGAGAAGCTTTTCACCCGTTACTGGGTTTGTAGTATAAAGGCTCTCGATGGCACGAAGCTCATCTTCAGAAGGTTTGCGAGGCAAACGCTTGTTCCAATCAAGATGTGGAGTCACAGGATCGCCATTCTTATCTTCTGTTATCATATAAGTTTCGTCGCCACCATAGTTAGGGTCGGCAAGGCGTGTGCGCAAGATACTATCACGCACCCAATTTACAAACTGCTTATACTGCGAGTTTGTAATCTCGGTCTCGTCCATCCAAAAACCATCTACAGATATCTCTTTCACAGGAGTCTGCTTACCCCACAGAGTATCTTGCTTCTGAAGTCCCATCTTCAAGAATCCACGTTCGATGCGAGTCATTCCGTAAGGTGTAGGCTCGGTGAAGGCTCTACCACCAACTCCGATAAGCTCTCCACCACGACCTGAAGAGGATGACGACTTGGCACCCATGCAACTTGTCAGCACCACCACGATGCTTATGGCGAAAAGGGATATAATTGTTTTCTTCATATTTTATATTAATAGTATCTTATATTATAATATTCTTACGCTTTTATGTTTATTCTTACCTTTCTTTATTAGGTTGATGTCGTGCTGATAACCCAAGAATAGTTCGTGGCTACCATTGGCAGCACTAATGGCTGATGTATACACCTCATAGCTGTAGCCAAGAACGAAGCCATGGAAACTACCGCCCACCATAAAGGTCACTGAGGTTGAAGGACTATATCCCAAGCCTGCATACATCAGCTTTTCATCGGTCTTATATACCAATCGGCCTGAGATATCGGCACGATATACTTTGGTATCAGTACGCACCAACAACGAAGGCTTTATAGATAGAAACGGATTTCTTAGCTTAATATTGTATCCTCCTGTCAAATAATACGTCCTATCTATTTGCAATTCGTTAGTTTCGCCAAGATTTATGAGTGGAGCTGTGAGATGTTGAGCAGAAAGACCGCCATACCAATCGCCATGCACATAATATATGCCTGCACCTATATCGAGGGCATTACCATTTACTTCAGAAGTGGTGAAGGCAGGGTCGTTGCTATCGCCAAGATCCAAACCAGAACCATCAAACTTCTCGCTAAGCATGCCTATCTGCACACCCACAGACGCAGTTCCACCAAAGAGCTTGAACTTTGGTGCATATTGCAAACCTAACTTCTGATGAGAGAAAAGTCCTAACTTATCGTTCATAAACTGTACGCCTGCACCATGCACACCTTTCAAAAACACAAAAGGCATATCGGCAGCGGCATACATAGTGTTAGGATTGTTTTCAAAGCCTGCCATATCTATGGCATAGGCTGCGGTGACATTAAGCTTTGTCTCCTTGCCCACAGCGGCAGGGTTAAAGGAGGTTTCCATCGCCCAATAATGAGCGAAGGCTGCATCATACTGTCCTCTCATCTCTACGGAGACGAGAAGCAGCGCTATTATTATGACCGCAAAATGTTTAAACATCATTTGTATAACGATACAACTGCTGTTTTATTGCATAAACAAATAAACTTTCATCGTTTATTTATCAAAGATGAGAGGGAAATCTATTAAAGAATAAGGGCTAACCACACACGCTTCATTATACGAAGAGAGTATGATTAGCCCCTAAAGTTTATCTAAATGTTTTTAGACGGATGTATCTACAACTTACTTAAAAACACGCTTAACGCTCTTTACTGTACCATCAGCCTTGCGTACTGTCTGGATGTATACACCCTTTGCTGGAAGAGCTACTTTGCGACCACTAAGGTCGGTAAAGACGGTGCCAACAAACTTAGAAGCATTAGCTCCGATGTTGCCGATTCCATCAGTATCTTCCTCATCCTTAGCGCTAACATAGCTGATAGCCGACTTGCGAACTTCGCCACCGCCCTTATAAATGAGCAGAACACAGATGCTGTCGATACCTTCAACAAAGGTTTTGACATTTAGCGCACCTGCATAATATACTATATTCTCTTGATCGTTGAATAGATAAAGAATCTCTGTGGTTTCCTCTTTTAATGATGGATAATCCTGGGTATCAAATGCCAATGGTTCATCGTCGAGATAAACAGTATAATAAAGCTGCTTGGTATCAAGAAGGTTGCCATCGGCATCAAACTCGCTTGGGATGAATGTCAAGATACCATATCCATCCATATTATTATAAGGATAGTATGAAACGTTTTCTTCGCCTACTTCCATAGGAGTTGCAGCTTTCTCTGTCCAAGGAGCAAAAGCAGGTTCGTCGTAAGTATACAACTGGTTAGGCTTCTTATAGCCCTGGTTTACATAGAATGTACTGTCTGACTTGAAGCTACCTGTTGCCGCATCATAGTCGAAAACTATCTTGTCGAGGAATGGACGGTTTATAGCATCGGCGGTGGTGCACTTTCTGAAGGCAAAGCCGAAGGCGATGAGTTCAGCACTCCCGAAGTGTATCCCCTCGGCACCCTGAGCGAAATCATGGAATGGTGCAACGACAATGGCCGCAAATACTGGGAATATGTCAACGAATGTGAGGACAGCAGCATCTGGGATTACCTGAAAGAGGTGTGGGAAACCATGAAGCAAGCGGTGGAGCGTGGCATCAACACCGAGGGGCGTCTGCCGGGACCGCTCAATCTTGCCCGCAAAGCTCCCACCTATTATGTCAAGGCCTCTGGCTACAAACAGTCGCTGCAGTCGCGCGGCTTGGTCTATGCCTACGCCTTGGCGGTGAGCGAAGAGAACGCTTCAGGCGGCACCATTGTCACGGCACCCACCTGTGGTGCATGCGGCGTGATGCCTGCCGTGCTGTATCATTCGTGGAAGGCGCACGACATGAGCGAAACCCGTGTGCTTCATGCGCTTGCCACCGGCGGTCTTATCGGCAACATCGTCAAGCAGAATGCCTCCATTTCGGGTGCCGATGTGGGTTGTCAGGGCGAGGTGGGTGT
>HF994021.1:0-4200 GCA_000436915.1 Prevotella sp. CAG:1092
CAGCTCTCCCTTATGCTAATGGCGGCGTACATATCGGCCATTTGGCAGGTGTTTATGTGCCTGCAGATATCTACGTTCGCTATCTCCGACTAAAGAAGAAAGAAGTTGTTTTTATTGGAGGTTCTGACGAGCATGGAGTGCCTGTTACTATCCGTGCTAAGAAAGAGGGTATCACCGTACAGGAGGTGGTAGACCGCTATCATAACCTCATTAAGAAATCGTTCGAGGATTTCGGTATTTCTTTCGATGTTTATAGCCGCACCACTTCCGACATTCACAACAAGTTTGCTTCTGACTTCTTCCGCACTCTCTACGATAAGGGCGTATTGGAGGAAAAGGTAGAGGAGCAGTTCTGCGATGAGGTAACTGGAGAATTCCTTACCGACCGCAATATTGTTGGCACATGTCCTCGCTGTGGCGCAGAAGGTGCTTATGGCGACCAATGCGAGAAGTGTGGCGCTACACTCTCGCCAGAGGAACTTATCAATCCTACAAACAAAAATAATCCAGGCCATGGTCTCGTGAAGAAACCTACCAAGAACTGGTATCTACCATTGGGCAAATATCAGGATTGGCTCAAACAATGGATTTTGGAAGGTCACAAGGAGTGGCGCTCTAATGTATACGGACAATGCAAGAGCTGGCTCGACATGGATCTTCAGCCACGTGCTATGACTCGCGACCTCGATTGGGGTATTCCTGTGCCTGTAGAGGGTGCCGAGGGCAAAGTGCTCTACGTATGGTTCGATGCTCCTATCGGATATATCTCTAACACCAAGGAACTCTGCGATGCTCATCCTGAGAAGTGGGGCACATGGCAGAAGTGGTGGCAAGACCCAGAGACTCGTCTCGTTCACTTCATCGGCAAGGACAATATCGTGTTCCATTGCATCATCTTCCCTACTATGCTCAAGGCGCATGGCGACTATATCTTGCCAGACAATGTGCCTGCTAATGAGTTCTTGAATCTTGAAGACGACAAGATTTCTACATCACGCAACTGGGCAGTATGGTTGCACGAATATCTCGTTGACCTCCCTGGCAAACAGGATGTTTTGCGCTACGTACTTACAGCCAATGCTCCTGAGACCAAGGACAACAACTTTACATGGAAGGATTTCCAGGAGCGCAACAACTCTGAGCTCGTGGCTATCTATGGCAACTTCGTAAACCGCGCTTTGCAGCTCACCAAGAAGTATTGGAACGGCGTTGTTCCTGCTTGTGGCGAATTGCAGGAGGTGGACCAAAAGGCTATCGCTGAGTTCAAGGATGTGAAGGAGAAGGTTGAGCAGTATCTCGACGTATTCAAGTTCCGCGAGGCACAGAAAGAGGCTATGAATCTCGCCCGCATCGGCAACAGATATATCACAGAGTGTGAGCCTTGGAAGGTTTGGAAGACCGATCCTAAGCGTGTAGAGACAATCCTCAATATCTCGCTCCAGCTCGTCGCCAACCTTGCAATAGCTTTCGAACCATTCTTGCCATTCTCTTCTGAGAAGCTCCGCAAGATGATCAATATGCCTAACTTTGAGTGGACACAGCTCGGCAGCACCGACCTCCTTAAGGCTGGCGACCAGCTTGGCGAACCAGAGTTGCTCTTCGAGAAGATTGAAGACGAGGTAGTAGAAGCACAGCTCAAGAAGCTTGCTGATACCAAGAAGGCAAACGAAGAGGCTTCATACCAGGCAGCACCTGTTAAGCCAGAGGTTAGCTTCGACGACTTCGAGAAACTCGACATCCGCGTAGGTCATATCATCAACTGCGAGAAGGTTAAGAAGTCGAAGAAACTCTTGAAGTTTGCTATCGACGATGGCTCAGGCGTAGAGCGCACCATCCTCAGCGGTATCGCTGCCTACTATGAGCCAGAGCAGCTGATAGGCAAGGATGTATTGTTCGTTGCCAACTTTGCTCCTCGCAAGATGATGGGCATAGAGAGTCAGGGAATGATTCTTAGCGCTGTCAACTTCGATGGCAATCTTACAGTCACCTCACTCCTTGGCAAGGTAAAGCCAGGAAGCCAGGTAGGATAAAAACAAAAGGTTTTATTATTAATTAATGCGATATGAAGAAAATACTATCTTTAGCATTGTTGCTTATTGCGACATTCTGCGCTAATGCACAGATGCTCGATCCTGTTAAGTTCACATCGACACTAAAGACTGGAAATACATCAGAGGGTGAAATCATCTTCTCTGGTAAGATAGAGAAGGGGTGGCACGTGTATTCAACAGGTCTTGGTTCTGATGGTCCTGTGTCAGCATCGTTTAATGTCAATAAACTCGATGGTGTGAAGCTCGTTGGCAAACTTAAGCCTGTAGGCCACGAAATTTCAAACTTCGACCAGATGTTTGGCATGAACCTTAGATACTTCGAGCATAGCGTGAAGTTTGTTCAGAAGGTTAAGTTCACTAAGCCTAACTATACCATCAACGCCTACTTGGAGTTTGGCGCTTGCAACGACGAAAACTGTATGCCTCCTACCACCGTTGATATCAAGAAGAGTGGTAAGTCGCCAGCCGTCGACGCTGATGCAGCAGCCGAAGCTGCTACTGCTGAGGCTCAAGACCAGACCGCTGCTGTTGATACTACAGCCGCTGCTGATAGCACCGTAGCTGCTGCTCCTATTGCTGTCGACAACAATCAGCTCTGGAAACCTGTAGTTAAAGAGCTTCAGGCTTTCGGTGGTAATGCCGATATTGCCAACCACTCATTGTTCTACATCTTCTTGATGGGACTCATCGGTGGTTTGCTCGCTTTGGTTATGCCATGTATCTGGCCTATCATCCCAATGACAGTAAGCTTCTTCTTGAAGCGTGCTAAGGATGATAAGAAGAAGGGTATCCGCGACGCCGTTACCTATGGTATCTCTATCGTCATCATCTATCTTGCCTTAGGAATCTTGGTGACAGCAATCTTTGGTCCAAGCAAGCTCAACGAACTTTCTACCAATGCTGTATTCAACATCTTCTTGTTCTTGCTGTTGGTAGTATTCGCATTGTCGTTCTTCGGATGGTTCGAAATCAAGTTGCCAGATAGCTGGGCAAACTCTGTAGACACCAAGGCTTCTAATGCCACAGGTTTGATTTCTATCTTCCTCATGGCATTCACCCTTGTATTGGTTTCATTCTCTTGTACAGCACCTATCATCGGCTTGCTGTTGGTAGAGACCGTTACTTCGGGCAACTGGATAAGCCCTGCCGTAGGTATGTTGGGCTTTGCATTGGCGTTGGCTTTGCCATTCACATTGTTCGCCATGTTCCCATCATTGCTCAAGTCGGCTCCTCGCTCAGGTTCTTGGATGAACACCATCAAGGTGGTATTGGGCTTCGTAGAGTTGGCATTTGCATTGAAGTTCTTCTCTGTTGCCGACCTCGCTTACGGATGGCACCTCCTCGACCGTGAGGTATTCCTCTCATTGTGGATTGTC
The DNA here is from genome assembly GCA_000436915.1 of Prevotella sp. CAG:1092. Classification (GTDB taxonomy): domain Bacteria; phylum Bacteroidota; class Bacteroidia; order Bacteroidales; family Bacteroidaceae; genus Prevotella. The sequence goes on from HF994021.1 coordinate 3,428, forward strand.
ATCTTCGGTGCTCTTGGCTGCTACCTCGTAGGCTGGTTGAAGTTCCGTACCGACGAGATTGGTGGCGAGATAGATCGTCCTATGCCTGTAGCATGTATCATGCTCGGCTTGTGCTCTTTGGCTTTCATGGTTTATATGATTCCTGGTCTTTGGGGTGCTCCTTGCAAGGCTGTCAGCGCTTTCGCTCCTCCTGTCAACACTCAAGACTTCAACCTCAATACCAAGATTGTTGAGGCTAAGTATACCAACTATGAAGAGGGTATGGCTGCTGCTAAGGCTCAGGGCAAACCAGTATTGGTTGACTTCACTGGCTTTGGTTGTGTAAACTGCCGTAAGATGGAGGCTTCTGTATGGACCGACCCTCAGGTAGCTGATAAGCTTACTAAGGACTATATTCTCATCTCGCTCTTCGTTGACGATAAGACAAAGCTTGCTGAGCCTATAGAGGTAGAGCAGAATGGTCAGAAGCGCACTCTTCGCACCGTAGGCGATAAGTGGAGCTATCTCCAGAGCACTAAGTTTGGTGCCAATGCTCAGCCTTTCTATGTTGCTGTCGATGCCGATGGTAATCCTCTTACCGGAAGCTTCTCATTCAAGGAAGATGTTCCTGCATACCTCGACTTCCTCAATAAGGGACTTGAAGCTGCAAGAAAATAATCATCATGAAAACCATGTTTGACAACAATACAATAGACAGCATCCTATCTCTTATTAATAAAGAGGTAGTGCCAGCTGTGGGATGTACAGAGCCTATGGCGGTTGCACTTTGCACC